>DAIMZS010000048.1:5181-14716 GCA_036733825.1 Rudaea sp. | reverse complement strand
CGACGACGAACAACTACACGAACACGATTCCGGTGGGTGCCGTCACGACCTCGCAAGGCAGCAACGGGTCGGCGGCCTCGGCGACGCTGGCGATGATCGCGATCCAGAACGTCACCATGAGCCCAGCTTACAGCGGGGGATTGTCCAATCTGGTGGGCTACGGATCACCGCTGACGTATTCGCTCACGTTGAATAATCCCAACACGATCGCGCTCACGAATGCTGGGTTGGCCATTTCGATCAATGCGCCGCAGCAGGCTGTCGCATCGCCATCTAACCTCAGTTCGACCTGCGGGCCGGTCACGCTCGGAACCAGCACCGCAACTCTTTCGGGCGGAACGATTCCGGCCAAGGGTTCGTGCACGATCCAGTTCGATCTCATCGAAGGCGCGCCGAACGTCGTCTATCACTACTACACCTACAACATCGTCGCGGCCGGCAGCCTTACCACGGCACAAGGCGCGACAAACCCCTACACCCCCGCGTGGTTCTATACCCGGTCCGGCGGAGGCGTCACCAAAGCATTCAGTCCCTCGACGATCGTCAGTGGCGATGTGACCACGCTGACGATCACGCTGAACAACTCGAATGCCGCGGCGATTTCGCCGGCGAATCTGACCGACGCGCTGCCTACCGGCGTCACGGTCGCCGCGACACCCAATGTCGCCAATACCTGCGGCGGCACCGTCACGGCGGTGCCCGGATCGAGCAGCATCCAACTCACCGGCGGCACCGTGCCTGCGAGCCCACCGACCGGAGCGAGTGTCGCCTCTTGTGCGGTTTCGGTCAGCGTGGTCGGCACCAATACCACGGCGGGCGCCGTCACTGTCACCAACAGCATCGGCGCGGGGACTTGGGGCGGCGTCGCGTACGAGGGCGGAAGTACGACGCTCACCATCAACCCGTTCGGGATTTACGGGACCAAGGACATCACTACGACGGTCAATCTTCCGTACGGCAAGGCCATCTATGCAGGCGACCTCGTGCCGGTGACGATCACGTTGTACAACTCGACGCCGACGACCGCGAACATCACCTCGTTCACCGACGATCTGACCTCGATGGGCGGATCGGGATGGTTCACGATCGGCGCAACCCCGGCCGCAAGCACCACGTGCGCCGGCACCGTCAATGCGCCCGCTGGCGGCACCGTCATTTCGATGACAAGCGGCGCGATTCCCGCGCGCAGCGGCGGCGGTGCACCGGGCAGTTGCACGATCACTTTCGGACTGCAAGTCGCGTCGAATACCCCGGGCTCGCCGGCCTCGGACGGAGGCAGCGGAGCGCTCTGGTACTACAACACGATCGCCGCGAACGCCGTGCAGACCAGCGCGGGCAACAATGGCGCGAGTTTTAACGGCCAGGTGAACGTCCTGCGTTCGTTCCGGGCGCAGGCGAACTTCAATCGGCCGATCGTTTCCGCCGGCGGCCTCTCCCAATTGTCGATCTTGCTTTACAACTATCAGAACACATCCACTGCTACGGTAAGCAAGACGATCACTCTGCCGAGCGGGTTGGTGATCGCCCCGACCCCGAACACCGCGACCACTTGCACGAGTGGCTCGGGTTCCGCGACCGGCGGCGGAACGACGTTGTCGATTTTGGGGGCGACGATTCCCGCGGGCGGCAATTGTGCGGTCACCGTCGACGTGCTTGTTCCTGCCGGAACGCCGAACAGCACGTTCATCTTGAGCATTCCGCCGGGAACGGTGATGACGGATCAGGGTGCGCTGAACAACACGGTTGTGGACGGCTCTCTCGTCGTGCAAAACCAATCGCTCAATCTCAACAAGACGTTCGTGCCCGCAACCGTGCCCGTCGGGACCGCGAGCCAACTGCAAATCCAAATCCTCAATACCAACCCAGGTTCCTACGTCCTTACCCAAGCCGGTATCACGGACAATCTTCCGACCGGCATGACTGTCGCCAATCCGGCCGGGGCGACGTTCGCGAGCACCGGCTGCACCGGCGCAACGGTAACCGCGGTACCCGGCGCATCGACCGTCAGTGTCTCCGGGGCAACCATCGCGGTTGCGACGACGTGTACGTTGAAAGTCAATGTCGTCGGCACGGCGGCTGGAAATTTGATCAACAGCCTTGCGGTCGGCGCGGTGACCTCGCGTGAAGCCGTTACCAACGCGGCGGCGAGTGCCGCCACGTTGCAAGTGACCGGCACCGCGGACCTGGGCATCACGAAAACCGACAACGTGACCTCGGTGGCGAGCGGTACATCGACCACGTATACACTCGTGGTGAGCAACGCCGGACCCAACAACGTCATCGGCGCGAGCGTGGCCGATACACCGCCGAGCGGCATGACCATCACGGGGTGGACCTGCGCGGCCTCCAGCGGCGCGAGCTGCGGCGCGGCTTCGGGCAGCGGGGCGATCAACGACACGATCAACATCAATGTCGGCAGCACCGTCACGTACACGGTGACGGCGCAGATCGCACCGGGCTACAACAGTCCGACGATCACGAACACGGCGACGGTGACCCCGCCGGGCATCGTCTCCGACCCGAACCAATCCAATAATACGGCGCCCGATACCGACACCGTGGTGCCGGGCGTGGTGCTGGCGCTGACCAAGACCGACGGCAGCCCAAGCTACACGCCGGGCGGCAGCGCGACGTACACGGTGACGGTAGCGAACACCGGTCCGGCGAATGCTACACAGGTCAACGTCACCGACGTGCTGCCCGCCGGCGTCACGCTGAGCGGCACGGCGACCTGCACCGCGGCCGGCACCGCGACCTGCGGCACCGTCAGCGGCGGCGCGGGGCAGACGAGCTTCGGCGCCACCAATGCGACGATTCCGACCGGCGCGGCGAACAAGCTCACTTTCACCGTGCCGGTGACGTTCGCGCCGAACCTCACGGCCGATCCGCTCGTGAACACCGTGAATGCGACCGACGTGCCGAGCGGCGCGACCGGTTCGGCGAGCGATTCCGACACGCGCAGCGCAAGCGCGAACGTGTCGATCGTCAAGACCGGGCCAGCTTCGGTGGTGCCCGGAGCTCCGATCCGCTACACCCTGGTCATCGGCAACGCCGGGCCGTCGAGCGCCGATGGTGCGACGTTCTCCGACACCGTGCCCGCCTCGATCAGCGGCATCAGCGCGAGCTGCGGCAGCGCCAGCGGCGGTGCGGTGTGTCCGGCCTCGGTCGCCGTCGTCGGCAACGCGGTCAGCGGCGCCGTTCCGACGTTGCCGGTCGGCGGCTCGGTCACGATCACGATCGACGGCACCACGTCCGCGGCCAACGGCACGACTTTGTCGAACACGGCGACGGTCGCCGCGCCGAGCGGCACGACCGATCCGACCCCCGGCAACAACTCGAGCATGGCGAACACGACGATCAAGCCCGTGCTCGCGATCAGCAAGAGCGCGGACACGACCTCGCTCGTGCCCGGCGGTGTCGTCAACTACACGATCACGGTGAGCAACGTCGGCCCCGTCGATGCAGCCGGCACCCTCGTCACCGATCCGGTGGCAACCGGCATCGCCAGCCAAACCTGGATCTGCGTCGGCGCCGGCGGTGCGACCTGCACCGCGTCGGGTTCCGGCGCGGTCAACAACACTCTCGGCGCACTGCCGCCCGGCGGTTCGGTCACCTACACGGTCACCGCCATGATCAGCCTCACGCCGCCGAGCAACGTGACCAATACGGCGAGTGCGGCGCTGACCAACGCGGTCTGCGCGCCGGCGAACACGGCCTCGCCGTGCACGGCGACGGCGAGCCTGCCGCCGGTGCCGCAGGTCGGCATCAGCAAGTCGGCCGATACGATGACGGTGATTCCGGGCGGCACGATTCACTATACGATCGTCGTCTCCAACACGGGCGTGATGAGCGCGAACAACACGCCGGTCAGCGATCCGGTTCCGGCCGGCATCGCCAGCCAGTCGTGGAGCTGCGCCGGCAGCGGCGGCGCCACTTGCACGGCGACCGGCACCGGTGCGATCAGCGATGCGCTCACTACGTTCCCGGCCGGCGGCTTCGTCACCTACAGCGTGACGGCCACGGTAGACGCGGCGCCGCCCGCCGTGATCAGCAACACGGCGCAGGCCAATCCGAGCGGCGGCGCCCTGTGCACGCCCGCCAATACGGCGCCGCCGTGCACGGCGACGGCGAACGTCACTTCCAATCCGCAGGTGCGTATCACCAAGGCGGCCGACACGAGCACGGTGGTGCCGGGCGGCACGATTCATTACACGATCACCGTGACCAATACCGGTCCGGTCGCCGCGGACGGCACGACGGTGGATGATCCGATTGCCACCGGCATCGCCAGCCAGACTTGGACATGCGCGGCGAACGCCGGCGCCAGTTGCGCGGGCAGCGGCACCGGCGCGATCAGCGACACGCTGGCGAGCTTCCCGGCCGGCAGCTTCGTCACGTATACGGTGACGGCCGTCGTCGCCGCGGACGCCCCGGCCTCGATCGACAACACCGCGACCGCCAATCCTCCGCCGGGCGGCATCTGTACGCCGGGCAACACGCCGGCTCCGTGCACGGCCATGGCGAGCGTGTCGTCCGCGCCGCGGATCAGCGTGACGAAGACGGCCGACGTCACCACGCTGACGCCGGGCGGTACGATCCACTACAACGTGGTCGTCAGCAACACGGGTTCGGTGGCGGCCGACGGCACGCCGGTGACCGATCCGATTCCGAGCGGCATCGCCAGCCAAACCTGGACCTGCACCGCCAGCGGCGGCGCGACCTGCGCGGCGTCCGGCAGCGGCGCGATCAACGACACGGTCGCGACGTTCCCGCCGGGCGGCTTCGTCACCTACGCGATCACCGCGACGGTCGCCGCCAATCCGCCGGCCTACGTGAGCAACACCGCGAGCGCCACGCCGCCGAACGGCGGCGTGTGCGGGCCGGCCAACACGCCGGCGCCGTGCACCGCCACCGCCACCGTCTCGCCGCAATCGCAGGTCGGCATCGCCAAGACCGCCGACGCCAATACGGTGACGCCGGGCGGCGTGCTCCATTTCACCGTGACCGTGAGCAACACCGGCTCCGTGTCCGCGGACGGCACCGCGGTGAGCGACCCGGTCGCCGCCGGCATCACGGCGCAGACGTGGACCTGCACCCCGAGCGGCGGCGCGACATGCGCGGCGAGCGGCACCGGCGCGATCAGCGATACGATCGCGACGTTCCCAGCAGGCAGCTATGTCGTCTACACGATCACGGCGACCGTCAGCGCGACTCCGCCCGCGAATCTGAGCAACACCGCGACCGCAACCCCGCCCGACGGCGTATGCACCCCGACGAACACGCCTCCGCCGTGCAGCGCGACGGCGGGCGTGCCGCCGGTGCCGCAGATCAGCATCACGAAGACCGCCGACACCGCCACCGCCACGCCGAACGGCACGATCACGTACACCGTCGTCGTCAGCAACAGCGGATCGGTCGCCGCGAACGGCACGACGGTGAGCGATCCGGTCGCGAACGGCATCGCCAGCCAAACCTGGACCTGCACGCCGAACGCAGGCGCCACTTGCGCCTCCTCGGGCAGCGATGCGATCAGCGATACGCTCGCGAGCTTCCCGGCAGGCAGTTTCGTGACCTACACCATCGTCGCGACCGTGAACGCCAATCCGCCGGCGGCGCTGACCAATACCGCGAGCGCCACGCCGCCGAGCGGAGGCGTGTGCACGCCGGGCAACGCGGCGCCGCCCTGCACGAGTTCCGTGACTGCACAGCCGGTGCCGTTAATCGGCATCACGAAGACCGCCGACGCGGCGACGCTGACACCGGGGGGCACGGTCCACTACACCGTGACGGTCAGCAATGCCGGTACGGTGAGTGCCGACGGCACCGCGGTGACCGATGCGATCGCGACCGGCATCGCCAGCCAGACCTGGACCTGCGCAGGCACCGGCGGAGCCACCTGCGCCGCCAGCGGCAACGGCGCGATCAACGACACGATCGCGACGTTCCCGGCCGGCAGCAGCGCGACGTATACGATCACCGCGACCGTCGGCGCCACTCCGCCATCGCAGGTCACGAACACGGCGAATGCGACGCCGCCCGCGAACGGCTTGTGTGCGCCGTCCAGCGCACCGCCGTGCGTGGCAACCTCGACGCTGGCGGCCGCGGCGCGGATCGGCATCACCAAGACGGCCGACACGGCCACGCTCGCGCCCAACGGCACGGTGATCTACACGGTCACGGTGAGCAACAACGGTTCTGCGGCCGCGGACGGCACGACGGTCAGCGATCCGATACCGAGCGGCATCGCCAGCCAGACCTGGACCTGCGCGCGCAGCGACGCCGTCCCTTGCGGCAGCGGCGTCGCCAACGGCGCGATCAACGACGTGATCGCCTCGTTCCCGCCGGGGAGCACGGTGACCTACACGATCACGGCGCAGGTGAGCGCGAATCCGCCGGCGACGGTGACGAACACGGCGAGCGCGACGCCTCCGGCGGGCGGCGTATGTGCGCCGTCCAACACCGCGCCGCCGTGCACCGCGAGCGTGACCGGCGGCTCGGCGCCTCGGGTAAGCGTAACCAAGACGAGCAGCGTCGCCGGCGCGCTCACCCCGGGCGGAGCGGTGACGTACACGGTGACGGTCAGCAACCCCGGCAGCGTGGCGGCGGACAGCACGGCGCTGAGCGATCCGATCGCCGCCGGCATCGCGAGCCAGAGTTGGACCTGCGCAGCCGCAGGTGGCGCGGTGGCGACGACCTGCAACGGTTCGGGCGCCCTCAGCGATACGCTCACGACGCTGCCGGCAGGAGCGAGCGTGACGTACACGATCGCGGCGCAGGTGAGCGCAACGCCGCCGGCAACGGTGACGAACACGGCCACCGCGACCCCGCCCGCGGGGGCGAGCTGTGCGCCGAGCAACACGGCGCCACCGTGCACCGCGAGCGCGACGAATACCTCGGCACCCGTGGTAAACGTGACGAAGACGGCGAACACGACGACACTCACGCCGGGCGGCCAGATCATCTACACGGTGACGGTCGCCAACCCCGGCAGCGCGGCCGCCGACAACACGCACGTGTCCGATCCCATTGCCAGCGGGCTGACCGCCTACTCCACCACCTGCAGCGCCAGCGGCGGGGCGGCCTGCCCGAACGGCGCCGGGCCGTACTCGGGAGCGTTGAACGAGACGATCGCGACGTTGCCCGCCGGCGGCAGCGTGGTCTATACGATCACGGCCACGGTAAGCGCCGCGCCGTCGGCTGCAGTCACCAACACTGCGACCGTTACGCCGCCGTCGGGCGGATTGTGCGCGCCGACCTACACGGCGCCGCCGTGTATGGCGAGTACGACCACCTCGCCGCCGAATGTGTTCGATCCGCCGTTCATCACCAAGGCGGCGGCGTTGGTCGATGCGCAGACGCTGGCGTGGACGATCGTGGTCGACAACAACCAGAATCCGACGGCGCAGAACGTCGAAGTTCGCGACCCGGTGCCGGCGAGCATGACCTTCTTGAGCGGCAGCGTGACCTGCACGGCGTATGGGACTTCGACGGTCAGCGCGTGCACCTACGACACCGTGAACAATCGCATCGTGGTGGACGCGCTGCTGCAGTCCGACGTGGGAGTCACAGACGCGGCCACGGGGCCGAACCGCGTGGTGGTCCTGTTCCAGGCGCGCTTCGTCAACGGCGCGGTGACGGTGACGAATACGGCCTCGGCATGCTGGGATGTGAACAACAGCCCAGCCAACGTGACCGCCTGCCAGCAGGCCGCGCAGGGTACCGCGCAATACACACCTGCGGTACCGCCGGTGCCTGCGGTGCCGGCGCCGATCGATGCGCGCTGGATGTTGGCGTTGATGGTGCTATTGCTCGGGCTGGGAATAGCCGCGCGCCAATCGAAGGGCTGAGAAATCATCCGGGGCGGTTACGGAAAAGCCGATGCGCTGAATGCCTCAGCGAAGTTGAGGCATTCAGTGCGGCGGCATCAGGAAACGTCACTCGACACGGCGAAGCGCGTCTCTGGCGATGGCGATGTCGTAGGACATGAATTCGATAGTTTCTTCCGGCGGTTCGACACGCGCCGCCGCTGTGGCCGCGTGCGCGTCGGCCTAGTATGTCGCCGGTGCATAGCGGAGGAAGTGCAAGGTGGCCATCGATCTCGACCGACCCTACGCGCTGACGGAGCGGCAAATCGCCGACTTTCGTCGCGACGGCTTCGTTCGACTCAAAGACGTGTTCAACGCGGAGGAGCTGCGCCATTATGGCGAGGAAATCACCCGCCTGACCATCGCGCTGAACACGCAGACGCTGCCGCTCGAGCAGCGCAGCACCTACGACCGCGCCTTTCTGCAGGTGATGAATCTGTGGGAAGAGGGCGGCCGCGCGCGCGAGTTCGTGTTCGGCAAGCGTCTGGCCGGCCTTGCCGCGGCGCTGCTGCAGGTCGACGGCGTGCGCCTGTACCACGATCAGTCGCTGTACAAGGAACCCGGCGGCGGCTTCACCCCGGCGCACGCCGACCAGTTCTACTGGCCGATGGCGAGCGACCGCTCGATCACCGCCTGGGTGCCGCTGCAGGCGGTGCCGATGGACATGGGCCCGCTCGCGTTCTATGCCGGCAGCCAGGGCGAGGAATTCGGCCGCCATCTGGAAATTTCCGACGAAAGCGAACGCGCGATCACCGCGAATCTCGACGTGCAGGGCTACCGCATCGTCGACGAGCCGTTCGCGCTCGGCGAAGTGAGTTTTCATCTCGGCTGGACCTTCCATCGCGCCGGGCCGAACCGCTCGACGCGGCCGCGTTCGGTAATGACCGTGATCTACATGGACCGCGACATGCGTTTGCAGGCGCCGGTCAACAAGATGCAGCAGGCCGACTGGGAGCGCTGGTGTCCCGGCGCTGCGGTCGGCGAAATCATCGACACGCCGAAAAATCCCGTGCTGTTCGAGCGCGCATGACCGGCGCCGCCGTCAGCGGACCCGCCTTGATCGGCGACGGCGCCGGCGGTTTCGTCGTCGATACGATCGAGGTGGATGCGCCCGGACCCGGCGAGGTGCGCGTTGCGCTCGCCGCCGCCGGCGTCTGTCACACCGATCATGCCGCGCTGCGCTGGCCGGGGCCGCTCGTGCTCGGCCACGAAGGCGCCGGCCGCGTCGATGCGGTCGGCGCCGGTGTCGACGGCTTCGTGCCCGGCCAGCCGGTGCTGCTGAACTGGGCGATTCCGTGCGGCGCGTGTTTCCAGTGCGTGCGCGGCGCCGAGGCACTGTGCGAGCGCACTCACGAACTCGATTCCGCGCGCTTCGGCACCAGCCGCGCGCATGCGGGCGCTACGCGCTGGCGCGGGCGTGCGATCGAGCGTGCGTTCCATCTTGGCACCTTCGCGAAATACACCCTGGTGCGCGCGGAGGCGTTGACGCCGTTGCCGGCGGACCTCCCGCTCGATCATGCCTGCATTCTCGGTTGCGCGGTGATGACCGGTGTCGGCTCGGCGATCAACGTCGCGGCGGTCGCGCCCGGCGAATCGGTCGCGGTGGTCGGTTGCGGCGGCGTCGGCCTCAACGTGGTGCAGGGCGCGCGCTTGGCCCGCGCACGCACCAT
>DAIMZS010000048.1:0-5081 GCA_036733825.1 Rudaea sp. | reverse complement strand
CCGGCGACGCTGGAACTGCCGCAGTTGTTCTGGAACAAACGCTATCTCGCGCCGCTCTACGGCGGCTGCGTGCCGACGCGCGATTTCCCGCGGTTGATCGACTGGGTCGCGCGCGGCCGGCTCGAACTCGCCTCGTTGATCAGTCATCGCTATCCGCTCGCGGCGCTGACGCAGGCGTTCGACGACATGCTCGGTGGACGCAGCAGCAAGGGGGTGCTGCATATCGCATGAGCACCGATTCGCTGCCGTTCCGCACCGTCGAGCGGGCTGATCCTGCGATCGACGTGCGCGGACTCGAATTCGTCACGGTCAAGAGCGCCGCGCTGCAGCGCCGCGCCGATGTCACCGTATTCGTGCCGCCGCAGGCGCGCGGCGTCGAGGATCTTCCGATCGTGCTGCTGCTGCACGGCGTCTACGGTTCGCATTGGGCCTGGGCGCTGAAAGGCGCGGCGCATCTGACCACGGCGCGATTGATCGCGGAAGGCGCGTTGCCGCCGGTCGCCCTGGTGATGCCCTCGGATGGCCTTTCCGGAGACGGTTCGGGTTATGTGGCGCATGCGTTCGAAGATGTCGAGCATTGGATCATCGACGAGGTGCCGGCGCTGGCGCGCGCGATCGTGCCCGGCTGCACGCCGCGCTCGCCGCTGCTCATCGCCGGCCTGAGCATGGGCGGTTTCGGCGCGCTGAGGTTGGCTGGCAAATACCCGCAGCGCATCGCCGCGGCCGCGGCGCATTCGTCGATCACCGACGTTGCGCAGTTCGACGCGTTTCTCGAACATCGGCGCGCGGGCTGGAGCACCGCGCCCGCCGATTGCAGCGTGTTGACCGCTCTGCGCGACGCGGCGGCGCTGCCGCCGATTCGTTTCGATTGCGGCCGCGACGACGCGCTTTTCGATGCCAACCGCACCTTGCACCACGAGCTCGAACAGGCCGGCATCGCGCATCGCTATGCCGAAAACGACGGCGGCCACGATTGGCCGTATTGGTCGCGCCATCTCGCGGACACGCTGCGTTTCTTCGGCGATGTGCTGCGCGGCGAACCCTGAAAAAACAGAAGCCCAAGGCATGAAATCCGTGAGAGCGCTTGCACTGTGTTTTGCCGCCGTCCTGCTCGCCGCCTGTGCCACGACGACACGGACGCCGCACACTTCATCGCCCGGCGCGGCGCCGAGCGAGGTGTTCTACCACGTCATGCCGCGCAGCTTCCGCGACGGCAACGGCGATCACGTCGGCGATCTCAAGGGCCTGACCGAAAAGCTCGACTATCTGCGCGAACTCGGCATCACCTCGATCCTGCTCACGCCGCTGCAGCCCTCGCCGTACTACCACAACTACTTCGCCACCGAGTTCAAGGCGATCGATCCGGCTTATGGCACGCTGGACGACTATTTCGCTTTCGTCCGCGCCGCGCATGCGCACGGTCTGAAGGTGTATCTCGATCAGGAGTTCCAATACGTCGCCGAAGGCCATCCCTGGTGGGAGGAGTCGAAGTGCAAGCCGAACGCGCCGTTCGCCGACTACCTGCTCTGGCGCGACAAGGAACACTGTATTGCAGAGTACTTTCTCGATCGGCCGAAATGGAAAGGCTACGACGGCCGCGATTACGGCATCGCGATGGTCGACCTCAAGCAGGCGAAGGTGAAGCGCTATTTCCAGGAGCTGCTGCTGTTCTGGATCGACCCGCACGGCGACGGCAGCGGCCGCGACGGCGCCGACGGCCTGCGTATCGACCACATGATGGACGATCTCGACAAGAAAGGCGTCGAAACGAACCTGTTCGCCGATTTTTGGACGCCGATGTTCCGCGTGCTCAAGGCACGGCGGCCGAATCTGCGCATCGTCGCCGAGCAGGCGGACTGGGGCTGGGGTGAGGACTGGCTCACGCGCGGCCACGCCGACCTCGTCTTCGCCTTTCCGCTGCGCGGCGCGCTGACCAAACTCGACAAGCGCGAAATCGTCGGCGCGATCCGCGGCATGGAGGAGAGGACTCCGCCGGGCAAGGGCCAGATCGTTTTCCTCGAGAACCACGACGTCGACCGCTACATGTCGGTCGTCGGCAACGATCCCGCACGCGCGCGCGCCGGCGCGGCGATCGCGCTGATGCTGAAGGGCGAGCCGCTGATCTATTATGGTCAGGAGCTCGGCATGCGCGGCAAAGAGCTGAAGAACATCGAGATTTCCGACGGCATCCAGATTCCCGCGCGTGAGGCGTTCCGCTGGACGGCGGATCTCGACGCGCCCGGCTCGGCGACCTGGTACCGCGGCGGCCAGCGCTGGTGGAGCGAACGCTATAACCGCTCCGACGACGGTGTATCGCTCGAAGAAGAGGCGCGGCGGCCCGATTCGCTGTATCACTGGTATCGCACGCTGCTGGCGCTGCGCCACGCGCGGCCGGAGCTGAACTCGGGCAGCCAGCGCGTGCTCTGCGACGATGCCTCGGCCATGCTCTGCATCCTGCGTTCCGACGGGGCGCGGCAGACTCTGTTGATCGTCAATCTCGGCACGACCGCGGCGCGGCCGGCGCTCGGCCGGGACGCGACCGTGCGCACGGATTGGGTGGATCTGCTCGAAAATCGGCCCGCCAGCCCCGCCGATGCGCCGCTCGCGCCGATGCAGGTGCGTTTGCTCGGTACGCCGTGATCCGATCCGCCATCGCGGCCGATCTTCGGCGAGAATGGCGGGGTGACCTTGCCGTATCTTGATCGCCCCATTTGCGAACCGGTCGAACTCGGGCCCGGCGCCACTGTGCGCGTCGTGCGCGTCGAGCAGGGGCGCGAGGCCGAACCGAGCGGGCCGTTTCCGCATTTCCACGACGTTTGCGAGCTGGTGCTGTTCGGCCGCGTCGGCGGCCAGTTCGTGGCGGAAGACACTTGGTACGCGCTGGCGCCGCGCAGTCTGGTCTTCGTGCCGTCGATGCGCCAGCACGACTTCATCCTGGAGCAGGGGCCGCGCGACTGGGTGCTGGTCCAGCTCGACGCCGCGGCAGGCGAGGCTCTGGCCCGCAAACCCGGGCTCGGTCGCCTCGCCGGAGCGTTCTGCGCACGCCCCGCGGGAGGGCTTTACCGGCGCCTGCGCGCGTTGGCCGAATGGCTCGCTGAGATCGAGCCGGCCGATCCGCTGGCCTTGCCGCTGGCCGAACTGCTGCTGCGCGCGGCGGTTCATGCGCCGGGCGTCGACGGGGTGCGCAAGGAGGTCGATCCGGGCAGTCTCAGGCGCCTGAGACCGGCCATCGACCGCCTGCGCAATGAACCGGCTGGAGTGCAAAGTGCGGAGCGCGCGGCCCGTTCCTGCGCCTTGTCGCCGGCGTATTTCAGCCGCCGTTTCCACCAGCTGATCGGGCTGAGCTGGAGCGATTATGTGCGCGCGCACCGCCTGCATCTGGCCAGCCGCCGCCTGCTCGAAACCGACGAACACGTGCTCGCGATCGCGGAAAACCTGGGATTTTCGACGGCGTCCCAGTTCGGCGCCCTGTTCAAACGCCGCTTCGGCATGACGCCGCGGGACTACCGTCGGGCCGTGCGCCGCCCGGCGAAGCGGTCTGCGGGGTAAAAACGGCGGGCAGGTGCCGCCTGTCGGCCGATCTGTTAAGTTTCCCGGTCCTGTGCCCGTGAACGGAGCTGTCCATGCCCGGAGTCGACCGCGAAGTCCGTTTCTGCTTCCTTGCCCAGCCCACCGACGTCAATTTCGGCGGCAAGGTGCACGGCGGCATGGTGATGAAATGGATCGACCAGGCCGGCTACGCCTGCGCGGTGGCCTGGAGCGGGCAATATTGCGTGACGGTGGCGGTCGGCGGCATCCGTTTCGTCAATCCGATCCTGATCGGCGACCTGGTCACCGTGCACTGCCAGCTGATCTACACGGGCAACACGAGCATGCATTTCAGCGTCGACGTGATCGCGCGGCGCCTGGAAACCGGCGAGGAGAAGCTGGCGACGCACTGCGTCATCGTCATGGTCGCGACCGACCGCGCCGGCGCGCCGACGCCCGTGCCGAAATGGCTGCCGCAGAGCGAGGACGACAAAGCCCTGGCGGCCTATGCGCAGAAGCTGATGGAACTCGACAAGAACATCGAGCAGGAAATCGCCCGTTACCGTGATGCGGCGCATCTGGCCTGGACGAACGGACACTCCGCCTGATCGAGTAAAACTGTCCTTGACAAGGGTGCCTTGGGAGCCTGAAAATAGGCGGCTCCGTGGAGGGATACCCAAGCGGCCAACGGGGGCAGACTGTAAATCTGCTGGCTCATGCCTTCGGTGGTTCGAATCCACCTCCCTCCACCAAGGTTTCAACCGCGTTCGTTTCGATAAATTGCCGAAGTGTGGCGTATGTCGGGGCGGGGTGGCGAAGTACTCCGGGCGGGAGTAGTTCAATGGTAGAACTGTAGCCTTCCAAGCTACTAGCGCGGGTTCGATTCCCGTCTCCCGCTCCATTGAAATGCTGTCGTGCAGAGGCAAGATTTATTGGCGCAGGATGCGCCAACGACGCGCGAAAGCGCGGCGGGAGCCGGCCCGAACTTGCTTCGGGCCGAGCGACGCGAAAGTCGGGCAGGAGCCCGATCTTTCGCAAGTAGGTACACCCGCTCACGTAGCTCAGTCGGTAGAGCACCTCCTTGGTAAGGAGGAGGTCGTTGGTTCGATTCCAATCGTGAGCACCACACAATCGCAATATCGCCGCCGTATTATCCGCTGTTTATACTTTTTTACTTTTTCCACCTTGAAGAACTACCCGAGGTTTTAGGCTCATGGCAAAAGGCAAATTCGAACGGACCAAGCCGCACGTGAACGTAGGCACGATCGGCCACGTGGACCACGGCAAGACGACGCTGACGGCGGCGCTGACGAAGGTCGGTGCGGAGCGCTTCGGCGGCGAGTTCAAGGCGTACGACCAGATCGATGCGGCGCCGGAAGAGAAGGCGCGCGGCATCACGATCTCGACCGCGCACGTGGAATACGAGTCACCGACGCGCCACTACGCGCACGTCGACTGCCCGGGCCACGCGGACTACGTGAAGAACATGATCACGGGTGCGGCGCAGATGGACGGCGCGATCCTGGTGTGCTCGGCCGCGGACGGCCCGATGC
>DAIMZS010000047.1:9777-15379 GCA_036733825.1 Rudaea sp. | reverse complement strand
TTCGACAAGCTGCCGCCCGAGCTGCGCTTCTTCGCCGGCGGCGACCGCTCGATCCGCGGCTATGCCTACCAGACCGTGGGCCCGCCGCTGCCCGCCGAGCTGCTGCCGATCGCGCTGGCGAAATGCAAAACCGGCCAATCCACGACCGACTGCAACAACCTCATCATCGGCGGCAAGAACCTCGTCGTCGGCAGCGCGGAGTACGAGTACTACTTCACCCCGAACTGGGGCATCGCCACCTTCGTCGACGCCGGCGACGCGTTCAGCGCGTTCGGCGACTACAAGACGCATATCGGCACCGGCATCGGCCTGCGCTGGCGCTCGCCGGTCGGCATGGTGCGCGCGGACCTCGGCTTTCCGATCAACGATCCGGAAGGCCGCAGCGGCGTGCAGCTGCATCTCATCATCGGGCCCGACTTATGAATCCGCGCCTGAAGAACGTACTGAAGTGGACCGGCATCGTGCTTGCCGTCGCCCTCGTCCTTTTCGTCGCTCTCGGCTTTTGGCTGCTTGCGACCGACTCGGGCGCGCGCTTCGCGGTCGAGCGTGCGAAATCCGCGCTCGCCGGCAAACTCGCGATCGCGCAGGCGACCGGCGCGCTGAGCGGTCCGCTCGAACTGCATGAGGTCGTTTACAAGGACTCGGCCTCCGGCCTCGACGTCAAGATCAAAACGCTGAAGCTCGACTACGAGTTCTGGGGCCTGCTGCGCAAGACCGTGCACATACGCAGTCTCGACATCGACGGCGTCGACATCGCGTTGACCACGGTGCCGCCCGCGCCTTCGCCGCCGCAGGCGGCCACGCCGTCGATCGCCTCGCTGCTGACGCCGCCGCTCGATATCCTGCTCGACCGGCTGCATGTCGGCGCGACCAAGATCACGCAGGACGGCAAGCCCGTATTCGCCGGCGACACGCTCGATGCCGCCGCGACCTGGACCGCCTCCGCGCTGACGGTCAAACAGCTCGCCCTGCGCGCGCCGGACGGCAAGGTCGATCTGGCCGGCGCGATCACGCAGTACAAAGGCGTGGTCGGCAACGGCAAACTCAATCTCGACTGGAAGATTGTCGGCGACGAAAAAACCGCGCCGATGCGCGCCGTCGCCGCGATCGATCTCGACAACGACGGCAAGCAGGCGCATTTCGTGCTCGCGGCCAGTCAACCGCTCATCGCCAACGCCAAAGGTTCGTTGACGCCGAACGACGAGAACCTGCCGTGGACGCTCGACCTCGACGTGCCGAGTTTCGATCCGAAAAAGCTCACCCAAAGCGACACGCTGAAAACGCTCGCACTGAAACTCAGCGGCAGCGGCGACAAGAACGCCGGCACGCTGAGCGGCAATGTCGATCTCAACGAGCACCGCGTGCTGCTCGATCCGCTCAAGTTTTCCAGCGACGGCAAGACGCTCCGGCTCGACCCCCTGCGCCTGCGCTCGCCCGAAGCGCCGGGCACGTTGAGCGCGCAGGCGACGGTGCATCTGGATGCGAAGCCGGTCGGCGGCGAGGTCAAGCTCGACTGGGCCGACGTCGTGCTGCCGCCCGACCTCGCCGGGCAGGAAATCGTCACGCACGGCAGCGTCACTGCCGGCGGCAACGCGGAGAAATTCAACGCGCAGGGCGAGCTGTCGATCGGACCATCGAAACAAGTCGCCGATCTCGCCTTCAAACTCGACGGTACACCGGAAAAGATTTCGCTCTCTCAGCTCGAACTGAAACAGCCGAAGGGCGGGCTCAACGCAACCGGCGAGGTCGTACTCAAACCGAAAGTCGGTTGGGACCTGCAGGCGAAAGCGAACAAATTCGATCCCGGCGCGTTCGCCAAGGACTGGCCCGGCGCGATCGATTTCCAATTGTCCACCACCGGAATCGTGGAGAAGGACGGCCCGGCCGGAAAACTCAAGCTCGACAGCCTCGGCGGCACACTGCGCCAGCGCCCGCTCGCGGGCAATGGCGATCTTTCCTTCGCGCCGCCGCTGAACGTCGACGGCAAAATCAATGTCACTTCGGGCAAGAGCACCGTCGCGATCGTCGGCCAAGGCGGCGCGAGCAAGGACGCGCCGACGGACATCAAGATCGATCTCGGCATCGCCAGCCTCGGCGACTGGGTGCCGAAAGCCGGCGGCAGCCTGCGCGGCGAGATCGCAGTGAACGGCGCGTATCCCAAGCTCAACGCGAACGGCAAAGTCACCGGCACCGCGATCGTCAGCGGCGACACGCATCTGCAAAGCTTCGTGCTCGACTTCGACGCGCGCGACCTGTCGGCACCGAGCGGCAATCTCGCGCTCGATGCGAAGACACTGTCCGCCGCCGGCTACACCTTCGACACGGTCAAGCTCGACGCGAAAGGCAACCAGGCCGCACACCAGCTCAGGCTCGACGTCGAGGGCAAACCGCTCGCGCTGCGCCTCGCCCTCGACGGCGCGCTGACCCAGAACAAGAACGCGAGCGACTGGCGCGGCACACTCAACGAGTTAACCATCGATCAGCAAGGCCTGCCCGAATGGAAGCTCGTGCAGCCGACCGCGCTGTCCTACGTCAACGGCGCGTTCACGCTCAACGAATTGTGCCTGCGTGCCGGCACACCGGGTTTGTGCGCCTCGGCCAACCAGGACGCGAAGAGCGGCACCAACGCAAAGTTCTCGCTCGAACACCTGCCGCTGGCGATGCTCGCCAAACTCGCCAGCCCCGACGCGCCGCTGAAAGTCGAAGGCGAACTCAACGGCAACGGCGCCATTACGGCGGCCGCTAACGGCGCGATGAGCGGCAACGCGACGATCACGTCCGATCAGGGCACGCTCACTTATCCGGATTCCGCCGCGAAAGGCTTGCTCAGCTACAAAAACTTCCATGTCGACGCGGCGCTGTCGCCCGCGCAAAACACGATCACGATCGCCGGCGACCTCAACGACGGCGGCCGCATCGATGGCCGCATCGTCACCGGTGCCGCAGACGCCAGCGGAGCGATGCCGCTGTCCGGCAATATCGCGCTCAATCTCGCCAGTCTGAGCTTCGTCGACCTGCTCACCCCGCAGGTGTCGGGCACGAAAGGCAAGCTGGATGCGAAATTCGTCCTCGCAGGTTCAACCAACAAGCCCGCTCTCGACGGTCAACTCGCGCTTGCCGATTTCGCCACCGAAGTGCCGGCGGCCGGGCTTAAGCTGCACGACGGCAACATCAGCGTGCGCTCGCGCGACGGCGAGAATTTCGACATCGACGGCGCGATCGCCTCCGACGAAGGCAAGCTCGCGATCAAGGGCAGCGCCGGCATCGCGCCGAACGCACCGATCGCGATCACGGTTCAGGGCGAGCGCTTCCTCGCCGCGAACATTCCCGGGGCAAAAGTATACATTTCCCCGGATTTGAAGATCGACCGCGACGCCAAGCGCCTGCGCGTTGGCGGCACGCTGCAGATTCCGCAGATGCTCGTCGACGTGTCGAAGCTTCCCGGCGGCGGCGCGGCGGTCGCGCCCTCGCCCGACATCGTCGTCACCGACGACCAGGCGCCCGCCGCGAGCGCGGTGGCGAATGCGCCGGTCGAGGTCGAAGTCACGGTCAAGCTCGGCGCGGGCGAGAAGCTTGCGATGGACCTGCGCCAGGGCACCGAGGTGCATCTGATCGGCTTCGGCCTCAACGCCAACCTCGGCGGCCAGCTCACCGTGGCGCAGTATCCCGGCCAGACGCCGATCGGCCGCGGCCAGATCCAGTTGAACGGCACATTCAAAGCCTACGGCCAGGACCTGACGATCGAACAAGGCCGCCTGCTGTTCGCTGGCACGCCGGTCGAGAATCCCGGCCTCGACATCCGCGCGACGCGCGGATTTCCCGACCAGAACATCACCGTCGGCCTGCAGGTGCGCGGCACCGCGATCGCACCGCGGCTCACCGTATTCTCGACGCCGGCGATGGAGCAGTCCGATGCGCTGTCCTATCTCGTCGCCGGCAAACCGCTGTCGCAGCTGAAAGGCGGCGAAGGCAACGCCGTCGGCAGCGCCGCCTCGGCGCTCGGCACCGCGGGCGGCGATCTGCTCGCGAAAAGCATCGGCGCGAAAATGGGCCTGGACGATGTCGGCGTCGCCGACAATTCCTCGGTCGGCGGCGCCGCGCTGACCGTCGGCAAATATCTCTCACCGCGCCTGTACATGAGCTACGGCGTCGGCCTGTTCAATCCCGGCCAGGTCGTCACCCTGCGCTACAAGCTCACGCGGCTATTCAATTTCGAAATGCAGAACGGCACCTTGTCGAGCCGCGCGGGCGTCAACTATCGCATCGAGAAATAAAACGGCGCCGATGATTTCGATATTGCCTGGAGGATGGCCATGAGTTCCCGAACCGCCTCCTGTTTCTGTGGCCAGCTGCGCATCGAAGTTCAGGGCGAGCCGCGCGGCGTCGGCGTTTGCCATTGCCTCGCCTGCCAGCGGCGCACCGGCAGCGTGTTCGCCGCGCTGGCGGGATTCGCCGCGCCATACAAAGTCACCGGCACGACGACGGAATTCGTACGCACCGGCGACCGAGGCGCGCAATTTCGCTTCCGCTTCTGCCCAATCTGCGGCTCAACCGTGTTCCACACCGAGGAAGGCGTCGACAACCGCGTCTCGGTCGCCATCGGCTGCTTCGCCGATCCGGATTTTCCGCCGCCGCAAGATTCGGTTTACGACTGCCGCAAGCATTCATGGGTGCAGTTGCCGGCGGGAATCGCGACTTACGACAAGGACCCCGAGTGATCTAGATGCTGCGAACGCAACATCGTGGCCTCGCCCGAGCGGTTGACAGTACATATTTAGACTAGCCACAATAAGCTATGTGGCGTATCGAAGAGCATCGCCAGGTCGACAGGGAATTGTCCTCGGGCCGCGTTCCTATCGAAATTCTGAAGCGATATGAAAAATGGAAGGACATCGTGTCCTTGTCCGGCCCGTTGGGCCTTCGGGCCATCAAAGGCTTCCGTGACGAGTCGCTTGCCGGCGAATGGAAAGGGTTCCGCTCTTCCCGCCTCAACGAGCAATGGCGTGTCATTTATCAAGTGATTGCAGATGTCGTGCTTGTTCGAGTCATGCGAGTGACGCCTCACGACTACCGGAAACACTGATATGCGCAACTTCACCCCTGCAAAAAAACGCGTCGACGTCTCTCCCGGCGAATCGGTCCGCATCATTCGCGAGTTGCAGGGACTTTCTCAGACGCAGCTTTCCGAGCTTTGCGGCATTCCGCAAACCACGATCTCTGGCATAGAGACGGGGCGGATTAACCTCGGCGTCGAGCGTGCGAAGGCACTGGCCACGGCTCTGCACTGCCATCCGGCGGTACTGGTTTTCCCAGGCTGGCAGGTTCCTCACGCCGCGTGAGGATTTCTTCAGCCCGCCGCGCGGCGGGCGAAGAATTGCTTGAGCGGCGTGATGCGATCGACGAGGGAAAGGCCTGCGCCGCGCACCATGGCGAGCGCAGCACTGTCGCTGCCGAAACCGCGCTGGATCGCATCGAACGCGTGCGCAGACGTCGCATTGTCGCTGCGCCGGCGGCGCTCGTAGCGGCGCAACGTGGTTTCCGAAGCGATATCCGCTTTGCGCTCCCGCGCCTCGCTCAGCACGCCGGCCAGTTCGACCGCATC
>DAIMZS010000047.1:7165-9677 GCA_036733825.1 Rudaea sp. | reverse complement strand
GACCAGACGATCGAACTGCGCCCATCGGCGAGCGGCAGAAACGCGAGCGTGGCGTCCGGCAGAAAGCGCTGCCAGGCTGTCGCCTCGTGCGCGCGCTCGTGCGTCACGTGAGCGACGATGCCGCGCTGTGCGTAGTCGCGATCCTGCGTCGCGATGCCGAGCAGACTGCGCAACGCCGAATCGGCGCCGTCGGCCGCAACGACGAGGCGCGCCTTGATCTGCGATGCGTCGTCGAAGATCAAGAGCCGGGACTCGGCAGAATTCGGTGCGGTCATTTCCGTGGCGACGACCCGCGCGGGACAATGCAGCTCGATTGCGGATTGTTTTTCGATCGCCCGCCACAGCACGGATTGGATCAGACGGTTCTCGACGATGTAGCCCAGCGCGGACGCGCCGTTATCGGCGGCATCGAACGTCAGCGAACCGGGCGCGAGCGCGTCCCAGACGTGCATGCGCCGGTACACACTCGCGCGCGCGGCGGCGATGGTCGGCCACACAGCCAACCGCTCCAGCAGCGCGATCGACGAAGCGGCCAGGGCCACGACGCGCAAATCCACCTCGTCTTCCGCCGGCCACGGCGCAGGTGCGCGCGATTCGATCAGCGCCACCTCGAAACCGCGCTGCGCCAGATCGAGCGCGAGCGCCGCGCCGACCATGCCGGCGCCGACGATCGCGACATCGCACATCCGACGCGAATTCATACCCCGCTCCGCAAAGCCAGCGCCGGCGCCTGCCCGCGGAAACCCATGCCCCGGCTGACCAGCGCCTGCTTCAGCGGTGCGATGCGATCGATCGCGATCAGGCCGGCGGAGCGCAGCAGTTTCAGCGGCAGCGCTTCGTTCGCCGTCCAGCGCGCGAGGCCGTCGCTCATCGCCGCGGTGCCCTCGCGGTCTTCGCGGCGGCGTTCGACGTAACGCTGCAGCAGCGCCGCGTCGCCGACGTCGCCTTGCGCGCGCGCCTGCGCAACGAGCAGTTCGGCCAAGGTCAGCGCGTCGCGCAGGCCGAGGTTGAAGCCTTGGGCGCCGATCGGATGAATGGTCTGCGCCGCGTTGCCGACGAGCACCGCGCGCGGCGCAATGAGGCGCCGGGCGAATACGCGCGTCAACGGATGCGAGACGCGCCGGCCCAGACGCGTAAATTTGCCGAGGCGATAGCCGAAGCGTTCGTGCAGTTCGGCGATGAAACCGGCGTCATCGAGCGCGGCGACGCGCACCGCCTCCGCCGCGGGCACGGTCATGATGACGCCCGCGCGGCGCTCCGCCAGCGGCAGCAGCGCCACCGGGCCGGTTGCGGTGAAGCGCTCGTACGCGCAGCCGTCCAGCGCGCGCTCGGGCTGCACGGTCGCGACGAAGGCGGTTTGCGCGTAGTCGACGTCGTCGGTCGCGATGCCGAGCGCCGAGCGCACGAACGACGCCGTGCCGTCGGCGCCGACGAGAAGCCGTGTGCGCAGACGTTTTTCGCCGGCGTCGGTGGCGAGAGTGGCCACGACGCTTTCACCGTCGTCGACGATTCCGGTCAACTTCGCCGGCGCGTAGCGCGCGAGATGGGCGCAACGCTCCAGCCGCATCAGCAAGCCGTTGCCGAGTTCACGCGCCGGGCAGGTCGCGCCGAACGCATCGAGGCCGTGCTCGGCCGCGTCGAGCCGCACGCTGCCGAACTCGCCGCGGCGGCTGATGTGCACGCGCCGGATCGGCGTCGATTTCGCCGCGATCAGCGGCCACACATCGAGCGCGCTCAGCGCGTTCACGCTCGCGCGGGCGAGCGCGAGGCTGCGCTCGTCAGGGTTCGCGTTCGGGTTGAGCTGCGGCGCAACCGCCTCGGCCTGTGCGACGCGCAAACCGCTGCCGTCGAGCGCGATGGCGAGGCTGGCGCCGACGAGTCCGCCGCCGACGATCAGCACGTCATAGTCGGTGGTTTCGTCTGTCATTCGCGGGATTCGTCATTCATGGCGCGAATGATATGATAGCCGCCGGATTTCGGTGCGGTTTTCGATGCCGCGCCGACCACGATCTCGGAGACCCGACATGCCGCTCGACACCCGTTCCTCTTCCGTTTCACCGCGCAGCCTGGTGCTGGCCGCGATGATCGCGTTCGCGGTCGCCGAGCGGTTGGCCATCTTCTTCCTGCCGGGCGTGCTGCCGTACAACTTCACCCCGGTCGAGGCGATCGCGCTGTTCGGCGGCGCCTATTTCCTCGATCGCCGCCTCGCCTTTCTCGTCCCGCTCGCGGCGATGCTGGTGTCCGATATCCTTATCGCGCTCGCCCTGCCCAGCGACCAGCTATATTTCTGGTACGAAGCGGTGCCGTTCACCTATGCCTGCATCGCGCTGACCGTGCTCTGCGGCCTGAATCTGCGCAACCGCATCACGGCGACGCGCGTCGCCGGCTACAGCTTCGCCAGCGCGGTGCTGTTCTTTATCGTCAGCAATTTCGGCGTCTGGCTCCTCGCCAGTCATGACGGCAGCGCCTGCTCGACCGGCCTGATCCCGTGCTACGTCGCCGGCCTGCCGTT
>DAIMZS010000047.1:5771-7065 GCA_036733825.1 Rudaea sp. | reverse complement strand
CGCACCGGCGACGACGGCACGACCGGTCTCGGCGACGGCACGCGCGTGGCCAAGGATTCCCCGCGCGTCGCCAGCTACGGCACGGTCGATGAATTGAACAGCGTGATCGGCGTCGTTCTCGCGCAAGACGTGCCTGCTACCGTGCGCGAAACGCTGACTCAGGTGCAGCACGACCTGTTCGATCTCGGCGGTGAGCTGTGTATTCCCGGCATGGCGATGATCCACGCCGACGACATCGACCGGCTCGAAACCACGCTCGACGATTTCAATGCCGACCTGCCGCCGCTGAAGGACTTCATCCTGCCCGGCGGCGGCGCGGCGGCTACGTATTGCCACGTCGCACGCACGGTCTGCCGGCGCGCGGAACGCGAGGTCGTGGCGCTGGCGCGTACGGAGACGATACGCGCCGAAGCGATCCGCTATCTCAACCGCCTGTCCGACCTGCTGTTCGTGATCGCGCGCGTGCTGGCACGCGCATCAAACCACGGCGAGGTTCTGTGGCAACATGAGCGCAGGAAGAAAACCTAGCGCGCCTCATGCCTCCCCTGCTTTACACACATTCGTCTTGTCTGCGTCACTCGGCGGGACCCGGTCATCCCGAATCGCCGGCGCGCCTGCAGGCTGTGCTCGAAGCGCTCGATCACGACCGTTTCGCGATGCTCGACCGCATCGAAGCGCCGCGCGCGTCGCTCGAACAACTCGCGCGCGTGCACGACCCGGCGCTGATTGATCTCGTGCGCCACGCCGCGCCGGACGACGGCTACGCGCAGCTCGACGCCGATACGATGATGTCGCCCGATTCGCTCGAAGCCGCGCTGCGCGCCGCGGGCGCGGTCTGCGCCGCGGTCGACGCGCTGCTCGATGGCCGTGCCACGCGCGCGTTCTGCGCGGTGCGCCCGCCGGGCCATCACGCCACGCGCGGCACGCCGATGGGATTCTGCCTGTTCAACAATGTCGCGATCGGCGCCGCGCATGCGCTCGCGCGCGGACTCGAACGCGTCGCCATCGTCGACTTCGACGTGCATCACGGCAACGGCACCCAGGACATCTTCTGGCGCGAGCCGCGCGTGCTCTACGCCTCCACGCACCAGTCGCCGCTGTATCCGGGCACTGGCGCGGAAGACGAAACGGGCGTCGGCAACATCGTCAACGCGCCGCTGCAGCCCGCATCGAGTTCATTCGCGTTCCGCGAGGCATGCCGTGAGATCGTGTTGCCCGCGGTCGAGCGCTTCCGTCCGCAGCTCGTGCTGATCTCGGCCGGCTTCGATGCGCACTACCTCGACCCGCTCGCCAA
>DAIMZS010000047.1:2135-5671 GCA_036733825.1 Rudaea sp. | reverse complement strand
TTCGGGAAAGCGCGCGCGCATGTCCTTCTCGACCGCGTTGATCGCGGCGACCACATCGCCGCTCCTCACCTCCGCCTTCACCGCGACCATGATTTCGCTGCCGAGCTGCAGCGTGATGAGATTGAACACGCGCACGATCTCCGCGCGGCCGGCGAGGAATTCGCGGATCGCCGCATTGGTCTGCGCGTCGGCGCTCTGCCCGACCAGCAGCGCCTTGACTTCGATCGCGACGAATATCGCGACGACGACGAGCAGCACGCCGATCGCCAGCGTGCCGATCGCATCGAAGATCGGATTGCCGGTCAGCACGGTCAGCAGCACGGCGAACAGAGCGAAAACCAGGCCGAGCAGCGCGGCCAGATCCTCGCCGAAGATGACGATGAGCTCGCTCTGGCGGCTCTCGCGGAACCAGCGCCACAGCGAATGCGTGCCGCGCGCCTTGTTCACCTCGGTCATGCAGCCGTACATCGAAAAACTTTCCGCGACGATGCCGAAGGCGAGCACGCCGATCGCCAGCCACGGCCATTTCACCGGTTCGGGTTCCTGCAGCTTGTGCAGGCCTTCGTAGATCGAAAACGCGCCGCCGACGCTGAACAGCAGCAGCGCGACGAGGAACGACCAGAAGTAGATTTCCTTGCCGCGCCCGAGCGGATAATCCGCCGACGGCGGCACCTTCGCCTGCTTCAGGCCGAGCAACAGCAGCAGCTGGTTGCCGCAGTCGGCGAGCGAATGCACCGCTTCGGCCGTCATCGCGCCCGAGCCGGTGATCGCGGCCGCCACCGCCTTGGCGACGAAAATCGCGAAGTTCGCACCCAGCGCGTAGAAAATCGTTTTCAGCGAATCGGCTTTGCCGGACATCGGTTGGACTACCAGTTAAGTGTCGGATTTGACGGTTTCGCTCAGCGCCGCCTGCTGACGCTTGCTCAGGCCGGCGCGCACGAGTTCGTAGGAGCGCTGGATGAATTCGCCGATCTTCTTGCGCGCGAAGCGGTCGGGTTCGGCGATCGACACCCAGAACGCGCGCGCCATGTAGGCCGCCGGCGCGATGCCGGGCTGGTCGGTCAGTTCGAGGAAACGCTCCGCGTCGACCTTGAACGAAACGCGCCCGCGATGCGGACCGTGCAGGCAATACACGGCGAACATCTTGCCGGAGACGGTGAAGACCAAATCGTTGTCCCACTTCACCGCGCTGGCCACGCCGGGCCAGTTGCCGATGAGTGCTTTCACTTCCTTTTCATTCATGGCGGTTGCCCGCGTGCGTGCGAGGAAAATTTCGGATCCGTCAATGAACGACGGGGCATCAAGCTGAACCGAGTCGGCAGAATTTAGGTGGGCTGCTCCAAATCGAATGCCCATGATGTCCGCCATGAACACTTTAACAAATCCGCGCCAAGTCGCCGAACGCCCGGCGCCGACGGGCCACGGCTACGGCATGCGTCCGCCGCCGCGCCGCGGCAGTCCGCCGCGTGTGCCGCGGCGCCCCGGCGAGCCGGGCGAACCGGTGGCGGCGCGCGACGGCACGGCGCTCGTGCTGCGCAAAATCCGCGCGGATGACGTCGAAGCGCTGAAGCGGTTCTTCCACCGCCTCTCGCCCGAGGAAGTGCGCCTGCGCTTCCTGCATCCGCTCAACGAGCTGCCCGACGCGTTCGCGCGGCAGCTTTGCGATCTCGATCCGGCGATCGCGTTCGCCTGGGTGCTGTCCGAGCCGGACGATCCGGCGCAGCCGGAGAAGCCATCCGAAATCCACGCCGTCGCGCGCGCGCATGTCGATCCCGTGCTCGAGCAAGCCGAATTCGCGATCGTGGTCGAAGGACGCTTCGCCCGGCAGGGCCTCGGCACCTTGCTCATGCGGCGCACGATCGATTCCGCGCGCAAGCTCGGCGCGATCGAGCTGTGGAGCGACGTGCTGATCGAAAACACCGCCATGCTCGACCTCTGCACCCGGCTCGGCTTCGAACGCGGCATGTCGCTCAACAATCCGGGCGTCGTGCGCGTCAGTCTGGCGCTGCAGCGCGAGGTGCTCTAACGCGCGGCGATGCGATAGCGGCCGTTCTCGACAGCGATCCGCGGAGGCGCGCGATCGCGTTCGAAGGCGTCATAGGCCGGTTTCAGCTCGTTCCAGAATTCGAGCCAAGGCGATGCCGCATTCGCCGCCAGCGCGGCCGCGGTCGGACGAAACGGAAAAATATGCACGTCGAAGGTGCCTTGCCCGGCGCGCAGCGCCGCCGCGGCGAGCGTGTAGATTTCCTCGATGCCCGCATCGCCCATCGCATAGCAACCGATCGACACGCAATCGCCGTGCACCATCAGCGCGCTGCCGGTGCGGCCGTGCGTGCGGTCGTACGCGTTCGGGTAGCCGAGGTTGAACGCGAGATGATATCGGCTCATCGGATTGAGCTGCTCAGGCGCGACAGAATAGAAACCTTCTGGCGCCTGGCGATCGCCCTCGCGCTGCTTCGGCCCGAGATCGCCGGAAAATTGGCGGACGGGATATTCGCGAAAAAGTATAAATTTGCCGTCGTCGCCGCGCAGCCACAGTTCGAGCAGCGCCTCGCGCTTGAAGATGCGCACGAAGACGGGTGCGCCGCGGCGCAGATGCCGCGCAGCGAGATCGCGATCGAGCGCCGGGCCCACACGCGCAGCTGCTTCGCGCGCCCGCGCGGAGTCGGGAAAACGTATGGCCGCGTCCCGGAACCGGATCATGCGCGCGGTTTCGCCTTCGCGTATTCCAGAGGCGTGCGTCCGACGATCTTCTTGAAGTCGCGGATCAGATGCGCCTGATCGGCGTAGCCGAGCTCGAATGCCAGCGCGGCCCAGTCGCAGTCCACGCCGGCGTCGATGCGCGCCACCACCTCGTGCAGGCGATAGCGCTGGATGAGCCATTTGGGGCTGGCGCCGACGTAGTCGCGGAACAGCCGCTGCAAAGTACGCGGCCTCAATTCGAATTCGTTCGCCACTTGCTCGATGCGTGTGATGTCGCGATCGCCGGCAATGCGTTCGGCGATCCCGGCAACGAAGTCGACCGTGGGATCTTGGCGCAAACCGCGGCCGCGCAGGAATGATTCATAGATTTCGACCGCGGCGTGGTGGTCTTCCGCGGCGAGCACATCGCGGCCGAGATCGCGCGCGCGTTCGCCGAACACGTCGCGGGCGGATAACTCCCGATTGGCGTACGCGCTGACCGGCCCATCGACGAACAGCCGGAAACCGCCGACGCGGAACTTGATCGCGAAGACGCGGCCATGGCCCGGCGCGAATCGGCGCGTCCAGCGCCGTGTCGCCGGACCACCGATCGTCGCCTCGCCGTTCTCGGCGACGAGGTGAACGACCGGATGCGGCAACGTCTCGCGAACGCAGGCTTCATCGAGCGTCCAATCCACGGCCCAGTAGTGCTCGACGAAGCACGCGAGGTCAGCCGACGGCCAGTAGCGCGCGTGACGGAATCCTTTGCCGTCAAGCTGCGCGTGCAGGACGCCGCGCGATTGGGTCGGTTTGCTTCTCGCCATGTCGCGTTTTTTCAATCCTCTGCGATGCAG
>DAIMZS010000047.1:0-2035 GCA_036733825.1 Rudaea sp. | reverse complement strand
CCGATGCCGACGACGTAAGCCGGCAAACCCGCATCCTTGAGTACTTTTTCGAGTCCGAAACGCAATTCGTCGGAAACCGCGTCGAGCTTCTGATACAGCCCCGGCGTGTTGAGCTCGTCGAGCGCGGCGTTGGCCGCGGCGATCGCAATGCCGTTGGCGCTGTACGTGCCGGCCATCGACACGGTGCCGTTCGCCACGAGCGCCATGATGTCGGCGCGACCGCCCATCGCCGCGACCGGAAAGCCGCCGCCGACACCCTTGGCGAACACGGACAGGTCCGGCTTGATGCCGAGACGTCCCTGCGCGCCGGCGAGGCCGAGGCGGAAGCCGGTGATGACTTCGTCGAAGATCAGCACGATACCGTGCTTCAACGTCAGCTCGCGCATCGCTTCGAGATAGCCCGGCTGCGGCAGGATGCAGCCGGTGTTGCACATCACCGGCTCGGTGAGCACGGCGGCGATGCTGTCGCCCTCGCGCGCGATTGTGTCGGCCAGCGCCTGCGCGTCGTTCCACGGCAGGATGATGAGGTTTTCTTCCACGCCTTTCGGCATGCCCGGGCCCTGCGCCACCGCAATCGGGCGGTTGTCGGGACCGGCCTTGGAAATGTTCGGATGCTTGCTCCAGTACACGCCGTCGGAAAAGCCGTGATACATGCCTTCGAAGCGGATGATCTTGTTGCGCTTGGTGAACGCGCGGGCGAGGCGCGTCGCGTAGAGCACCGCCTCGGTGCCGGTGTTGCACAGGCGCACCATGTCCACGCTCGGCACCGCGTCGATGATTTTCTGCGCGAGACGCGCTTCGTCCGCCGTCGGCAGCGCGAACACGGTGCCGCGCTGCTGGATGAAATCGACCACGGCCTGGGTGACGCGCGGCGGGCGGTGGCCGAAGATCATCGGACCCAAGCCGAGCAGATAGTCGATGTACTCGTTGCCGTCGACGTCGGTGAGACGCGAGCCTTCGCCCTTGTCGACGAACAGCGGATACGGGTTCCAGCCCGACCAGGTCGCGCGCGCCGTGCTGTTGACGCCGCCCGGGATGAGCTTGCATGCGGCGTCGAACAATTTGGCGCTGCCGCTCGTGTCGAGGCCGGCGATGAGTTGGGTATTAGACATGGAGGAATCTC
Organism: Rudaea sp.; assembly: GCA_036733825.1. GTDB lineage: Bacteria > Pseudomonadota > Gammaproteobacteria > Xanthomonadales > Rhodanobacteraceae > Rudaea. Next base: position 912 of record DAIMZS010000047.1, on the reverse strand, counting down.
TAGGAAATGTATTTCTTTACTCGTCATCCCAGCGAAAGCTGGGATCCAGCCTTTTTCTTGTGCTCCTCAAGAGCAACAGCTGGATCCCAGCTTTCGCTGGGATGACGAAATGTCGGATGAGAGGAAATTCTAAGCCGAAACCACGTTCGGCAGCGGAGCCGCCGCCGTGCGCACCGCGGCGACCAATTTTCCCGAAACGAGCGCCGGCAGCAGCGCCAACGCGTCGGCGAAGTTCTTGATCGGCGCATGCGGAATGTTCTTCTCAAGGCAATAGTCGATCAGCTTGCCCTTGGCAAAAACGAAATCGGCCGCTTCGGCGACACAGTAATCCGAGGCGCCATCGCCAACCATCAATACCCGCCCCTGCGGACCTTGCACACGCGCGGCCGCGGTACATTTGCAGGTGCCGCTCTTCGCGCGGCACATCGGGCTCGCGTTCGGAAAACCCAGGCGCCATTCGCGCTCGCCGACTTCTTCGAGCCGGTTCGCGGTGACCGGCAGATAGTCGAACTCGTAGTGCTTCAGGATGAAATGGATCGCGTAGTCGAGTCCGTCGCTGAGAATCTCGATCGGCATGCCATGCTGTTTCGCGTAAGCGACGAACGCGGCAAAGCCCGAATCTATCGCGCGCTCGGTCAGATGCTTGTCGAGTTCGTCGCGGCTCATGTCGAGCAGGGCGACCTGCCCGGCCATGCACTCGCGCGAGCCGATGCGACCGGCCTTCCAGTCGTCTTCGAGCTTTTCCCAGCCGGGCTTGCCGAAGCGTTCGAGCAGGGTGTCGGTAGTGTCCTCGACGGAAATGGTGCCGTCGAAGTCGCAAAGCAGGGTCCAGTCGGACACGGAGTAACCTCGGGGAGACAAGAATCGGGGCGTTCTTCGAATTATGTAAGTCCGCGCCAGCCGGGCATTTTA
>DAIMZS010000046.1:13476-15449 GCA_036733825.1 Rudaea sp. | reverse complement strand
GGCTACCGCGTGCAGGGCAAGACTAAATCGGCGGCCGAGCGCCTGATCGCCGACGCGCATGCGGTCGAGCAGGCCGGCGCCTCGTTGCTCGTGCTCGAATGCGTGCCGGCAGCACTGGCGAAGACGATCACGGCCGAGCTGCGCATCCCGACGATCGGCATCGGCGCCGGCGTCGACTGCGACGGCCAGGTGCTGGTGATCTACGACATGCTCGGCATCACGCCGGGCAAGCGGCCGAAATTCTCCAAGGATTTCCTCGCCGGCAGCGGCTCGGTTGTCGACGCGGTCAAGGCTTACGCCAAGGCTGTGCGCAGCGGCGTGTTTCCCGGTCCGGAACACTCTTTCTGATCGCGATGGATACTGTCACGGCCGCCTCGGAATTGCGCGCACGCGTCGCCGTCTGGCGCCGCGACGGCGCGCACATCGGCTTCGTGCCGACGATGGGAAATTTACACAATGGGCACTTTTCCCTAATTACACTTTGCCGCGAGAAGGCCGATCGCGTCGTCGCCAGCGTCTTCGTCAATCCGACTCAGTTCGGGCCGAGCGAAGACTACGCGCGCTATCCGCGCACGCTCGCGCAAGATCAGGCCGGGCTCGCGGCGCACGGCTGCGATTTGCTGTTCGCGCCGACCGTCGAGGAGATGTATCCGTTCGGCATCGAGGCGACCGCGCGCGTCGAGGTGCCCGTGGTCAGCGAGCCGCTTGAGGGCGCGATGCGTCCGGGCCATTTCGCCGGCGTCGCGACCGTGGTGACCAAGCTGTTCAATCTGGTCCAGCCCGATGTCGCCGTGTTCGGCCGCAAGGATTATCAGCAGCTGCTCGTGATCGAGCGCTTGGTGCGCGATCTGCGCCTGCCGATCGAGATCATCGGCGCTCCGACGCAGCGCGAGGCGGACGGTCTCGCGATGAGTTCGCGCAATCAGTACCTGTCGGCCGAGGAACGCCAGCGCGCGGGGACGATCCATCGCACTCTGCTGGCCATGCGCGATGCGCTGCGCGCCGGCGAGCCCCTCGCGGCGGTCGAAGCCCAGGCGCAGTGCGGACTCGTCGACGCCGGATTCGTGCCGGATTACGCGGCGCTGCGCCGGGCCGACGATCTGCGCGAGCCCGCCCCGGGGCAGCGTGACGGGCTTGTCGCTTTGGTCGCCGCGCGGCTGGGCAAAACCCGTCTGATCGACAACTTGGCGTGCTGAAAACGTCAGGCGGCGCTCGCGATGCACTTTTTTGCAAAATGGTCCACATCCCTGTAGCAAAAAAGTTTTTCCTGTGGTAAAGTCGCCACCGTCATTGGGATTTTCGCAACGCGAGCTCGTTGCCCCAGTGCACGCAGGGCGCATGTTTGGTAATCGTCACTCTGACTTACAAACCCTCGCTGGATTCAGCTGAGGGTTTTTTTTCGCCTGCGCGGTAGACGTATCTCATTGAAATTCCTGAGATAGCCCGCAAATTGTTGCTATGCACCCAAATAGCGCGAGACAATATGGGTCAGCTCAAGCGGACCCCGCTTGACGCGAAAACCACGGACTGTGATGGCGGCCACACGGCGTTAGCCCGACGGTGGCGAAAAAGGCGAGGGACTCTGCCGACGATTGTTGTTTATTTGCAACGGTGACGGTTATGCAGCTCAATATGCTCAAGGCGAAGATCCACCGCGCGACGGTGACCCACGCGGAACTGCACTACGAGGGTTCCTGCGCGATCGATGGGCGCCTGCTCGACATTTCCGGCATCCGCGAATACGAGCAGATTCACATCTACAACGTGAACAACGGCGAGCGCTTCTCGACCTACGCCATTCGCGCGGACGAGGGCTCGGGCATCATCTCGATCAACGGCGCCGCCGCGCACCGCGCCTCGCCGGGCGACATCATCATCATCTGCGCCTACGGCGTGCTCAGCGAGGCCGAAGTCGCGAACTTCAAGCCGACGCTGGTCTATGTCGACCGGCACAACAAACTCAGCCACACGAA
>DAIMZS010000046.1:8985-13376 GCA_036733825.1 Rudaea sp. | reverse complement strand
TCATGGATGGGTTGCACCGGCTTCGCGATGTTGCATTTGTCGTTGCAACGCCCATTCAACGTGCTCACGCACCAGCGCTGAGGCATGGTCTTTGCGCGCGTCCAGTGCCGCGCGGACTGCTTCCGATGACGGCGCATTGCCCAGCGCCACCGCGATGTTGCGCAACCAGCATTCGTGACCAATGCGGCGAATCGCCGAGCCCTCGGTGTTCTTCAGAAATTCCTCTTCGTTCCACGCGAACAATTCGATCAGCGACGCGCTGTCGAGGCCGTGGCGCGCGATGAAATCCGCCTCGGCGCTTTTTTGCGCGAACTTGTTCCACGGACAGACCAACTGGCAGTCGTCGCAGCCGTAAATTCGGTTGCCGAGCGCGGCGCGGAATTCGACCGGAATCGAGCCGCGCAGCTCGATCGTCAGATAGGAAATGCAGCGCCGTGCGTCGAGCTGATGCGGCGCCACGATCGCCTGCGTCGGACAGATATCGATGCAGCGCGTGCAGGTGCCGCAGTGCTCGCTGGCAGCCTCGTCGACGGGCAGCGGCAGGTCGGTAAACAGCTCGCCAAGGAAGAACCACGAACCCGCGCTGCGGTTGATCAGCGTGGTGTGTTTGCCGATCCAGCCGAGCCCCGCGTTGCGTGCGAGCGCCTTTTCCATCACCGGCGCGGAATCGACGAATGCGCGATAGCCGAACGGGCCGACTTCGCCGGCGACGCGGTCGGCGAGTTTCTGCAGGCGCGTGCGCAGCAGCTTGTGGTAATCGCGGCCGAGCGCGTAGCGCGAAACGTAGGCCAGCGACGGATCTTCGAGCACCTCCCAGGCGTCGCGCGCCTGCGGCGGGTCGTAGTCCATGCGCACCGAAATCACGCGCAGCGTGCCGGCATGCAGCTCGGCCGGGCGGCTGCGCTTGGTGCCGTGGCGCTGCATGTAGTCCATGTCGCCGTGACGGCCGGCCGCGAGCCAGTCGAGCAGACGCGCTTCGTCGTTGCCGAGATCGGCGGTGCTGATCCCGACCTGCTGGAAGCCGAGTTCGTTGCCCCAGTCTTTGATCCGGGCGGCGAGTTGCGCATAGTCGACGGGTTGTTTCACATCCACAATTATAATCGCCGGCATGAACGACCTTTCGCTTTACACCGTGGCGCAAGTGCGCGAGCTGGAACGCGCAGCGATCGACACGCTGCGCATTCCGGGCGACGAGCTGATGCGCCGCGCTGGCCAAGCCGCGTTCGATGCGCTGCGCCGGCGTTGGCCCGCGGCGCGCCGCGTCGCCGTGCTCTGCGGCGCCGGCAACAACGGCGGCGACGGCTACGTGCTTGCGCGGCTGGCGCACGAGGCGGGCTTCGACGCCGCCGTGCTCGCGCTCGGCGAGCCGCGCGCGGACAGCGAGGCGGCCCGCGCGTATGCGGATTGGCGCGCCGCGCGCGACGAAATTTTGTCCGCGGACGCTGACTGGCCGCAGGCCGACGTCTACGTCGACGCCCTGTTCGGCATCGGCCTCACGCGCGCACCGGAAGGGCCGGCGCGCGAATGGATCGAAAAACTCGGCGCGGCGAGGCAGCCCGTATTGGCGCTCGACGTTCCTTCGGGCCTCGATGCCGATACCGGCTTCGCGCCGGGCGCGGTCGTGCGCGCCGACGCGACGATCACGTTTATCGCGGACAAGCGCGGCCTGCATACCGGCGCGGCCGCGGATTACGTCGGCGAAATCGAAATGGATAGACTGGACCTGCCTGCGGAAATGGTGAGAAGTATCAATGCCGACGCTTATCGCCTCGATGCCGGCGAAATCGCTACGTGGCTGCCCGCGCGTGCCCGCGACGGTCATAAGGGCCGCTACGGCCACGTGCTCGCGATCGGCGGCGACCGCGGCCTGGGCGGAGCGATCCGCCTCGCCGGCGAAGCGGCATTGCGTGTCGGCGCGGGCCTGGTCAGCGTTGCGACCCAGGCCGAGCACATCACCGCGCTGAACGCGGCCAGGCCCGAGTTGATGGCGCACGCGGTGCAAGGCGTCCAGGAGCTCAGCGCATTGCTCGAACGCGCGAGTGTCGTTGCGCTCGGCCCCGGCCTGGGCCAGCGCGCCTGGGGACATGCGCTGTGGCACGCGGCGATCGCGTCCGGCAAGCCGCTCGTGCTCGATGCCGACGGGTTGAACCTGCTCGCGCGCGACGCGTTGGCCTTGCCGGCGCAGACCGTGCTGACGCCGCATCCGGGCGAGGCTGCGCGTCTGCTCGGCGGCGGCACCGACGCGGTCGCGCGCGACCGCTTCGCCGCGGCACGCGAACTGGCGCGCAAACATCACGCGGTCGTGGTGCTGAAAGGCGCGGGGTCGTTGATCGCAAACCCGCACGGCGACGTCGCCGTGTGTCCGTGGGGCAATCCCGGCATGGCTTCGGGCGGGATGGGCGATGTGTTGACCGGAGTCATCGCCGGGCTGCTCGCCCAAGGCCTGGACGCCTGGCGCGCCGCCTGCGCAGGCGTGGCCTTGCACGCCCGCGCAGGCGATGCGGCCGCGCGCGCGGGCGAGGCGGGCCTGATCGCGAGCGATCTGTTCGCGCCGCTGCGCAGTCTACGCAACGGTCAGGGGGCGGTATGAGTTTCGTGCACGGAGTCGAGATGGACGAAACCGAACTCGTCGCCCTCGCGCAGCGCTTTGCGCCGCTGCTCGGTGACGGCGGCGTGATCCATTTGCACGGTGATCTCGGCGCGGGCAAGACGACGTTCGCGCGCGCGCTGCTCACCGCGCTCGGCGTCGGCATGCGCGTCAAAAGTCCGACGTACAGCCTGATCGAGTCTTACGAAGCGAACGGACTGCGCATCCACCATCTCGATCTTTACCGCATCGCCGCGCCCGACGAACTGGAATTTCTCGGCCTGTCCGATTTGGCCGCGGGGCGCTTCCTGATGCTCGCGGAGTGGCCGGAACGCGGCGGCAGCACGCTTCCTGCGCCGGATTTAGTTGCGCATCTGGAGCACGCCGGAGCGAAGCGGCGCCTGCGGCTGGAACCGCGTACATCGCGCGGCGCGGGCTGGCTTGGCAGCCTTAGTGGTTCCAACGGGGCCTGAACACAATCTCTAGTAGTCATTCAGGAATCTGACCTAGATCTCGGATTTATAAAGAAAAACTCTTGATTTTCTTGCGCGGCTGCGCTTCAATCCGCGCCATGTGGGGAGTCTCGCGCCAAGCTTTGCGTCATTGGATCGTCGGCGGGCTGCTGCTGGCGACGGCGCCGTTTTCCTCCGCGGCTGAGTTGAAGGCGGCCAAAATTTCCGTGGAATCCGACCGCACGCGCGTGTTTCTCGACCTCGCCGGCCCGGTCGACTACAAGCTGTTCGAGATCGCCAATCCCGATCGCATCGTCCTCGATATGCGCGATTCGGCCGCGGCCGAAAGTTTTGCCGCGCCGGGCGGCAAGGGCTTGCTCAAATCGCTGCGCACCGGGGCGCAGAACAAGACCGACCTGCGCGTCGTGTTCGATCTTGCCGCCGACGTCCGCCCGAAAAGTTTCCTGATGCCGCCCGAAAGCGGCCAAGGCTATCGCCTCATCGTCGACCTCTATCCGAAAGGCAAGGGCAAGGCCGAAGTCGTCAAGAGCGCGCGGGTGCCGGCGGCAAGGGCGCGCGACGTCATCGTCATGATCGATCCCGGCCACGGCGGCGCCGATCCGGGTGCGAAAGGCAATGCGGGCACGCAGGAAAAGAACATCACGATGATGGTCTCGCGCGAACTCAAGCGCCAGATCGACAAAACCCCCGGCATGCGCGCCGTGCTGACTCGCGACGGCGATTACTACGTCGGTCTCGAGGACCGCTATCACAAAGCGCGCGAGATGAAGGCCGACTTGTTCGTGTCGATTCACGCGGATGCGTTCACCTCGAGCGACGCGCGCGGTTCGTCGGTGTGGATGCTTTCGCCGCGCGGTGCGACGAGCGAGGCGGCACGTTTTCTCGCCGACCGCGAAAACAACGCCGACCTCGTCGGCGGCGTCAAGCTCGACCGCAAGGACAACACGCTCGCCGCGGTGCTGCTCGATCTCTCGCAGAGTTCGACGATCGAAGCGAGCGGCGCGGTCGCCCAGCGCGTGCTGCGCGCGATCGGCAAGCTCGGCCCGACGCACCGCGGCTACGTCGAGAAGGCGAACTTCGTCGTACTGCGCTCGCCCGACGTGCCGTCAATCCTCGTCGAGACCGCGTTCATCACCAATCCGGAAGAAGAGCGCCGCCTCAACAATTCCGAGCAGCGCGAAATGCTGGCGACCGCCATCCTCAACGGCATGCGCGACTATTTCCAATCGGTGCCGCCGCCGGGCACGCTGTTCGCGATCAGCGCCGAGAAGAACAAGCCCGAGCGCCTGGCATCCCGCAAAGCCGAAGACAGCGACGACGACGCGGGCGAC
>DAIMZS010000046.1:0-8885 GCA_036733825.1 Rudaea sp. | reverse complement strand
CCGCAGATCGAATTTCGCGTCACCCACAACGGCAAGCCCGCGCGGCTGATGCGGCCGGCGGACGGCGGCGCGGAAATGGCCGCGCGGCTGGCAGACATTCTCAGCGAAGACTTTCCCGCGCAGAGCTTGCGCGTCGATCACTCGGGCGCGGGACTGCGGCTGTCGGGCTGGGTCGGCCTGCCGACCGCCTCGCGCAGCCAGGCCGACCAGCAGTATTTCTACGTCAACGGCCGCCTCGTGCGCGACAAAGTCGTCACGCACGCGGTGCGGCAGGCGTATGCCGACGTGCTCTATCACGGGCGCCATCCCGCGTTCGTGCTGTTCCTCGAACTCGATCCGGTGCTCGTCGACGTCAATGTGCATCCGGCCAAGTCCGAAGTGCGTTTCCGCGAAAGCCGGCTCGTGCACGATTTTCTCTATCGCACGTTGCATGAGGCGCTTGCGCAGACGCGCGCGGGATCGGTCACCTCGGTCATCGCCGGCACGTCGCCGATTCCAGCGGAGTCGGTGGTGCCGGGGTCTGCGTTCGATACCGCGATGCAGGCCGCGCAGGCCACGAACTATGCGCCGGCCGCAGCGCCGGTGTGGCGCGGCCAGGCGGGTTTGAATCTCGGCGTGCGCGAGCCGCGCGTCGACTATCTCGCGCTGCTCGGCGGCAGCGGGGAAACGTCGCCGACCGCGATAGCACGCGAGGCGCTGCCGGCCACGGCGGACGACGTGCCTGCACTCGGCTACGCGCTGGCGCAGCTCGCAGGCATCTACGTGCTCGCCGAAAACGCGCAGGGTTTGATCCTCGTCGACATGCACGCCGCGCACGAACGCATCACCTACGAGAAGCTCAAAGCCGCGCAGGCGACCGACGGCATCCGCGCGCAGCTGCTGCTCGTACCGATGGCGCTCGCGGTCAGTGCGCGCGAGGCCGCGGTGGTCGAAGATCACACCGAAGAATTGGCGGCGCTCGGTTTCGAGATTGTGCGCTCCGGTCCGCAGAGCGTGACGATCAAGCGCTATCCGGGCCTGCTCGAAGGCGCCGACGTCGGCGCGCTCGTGCGCGACGTGCTCGGCGATCTCGCCACTCACGGCGCCACGCGGCGCATGCAGGAGGCGCATAACGATATGCTCTCGACGATGGCCTGCCACGGCTCCGTGCGCGCGCATCGGCGCTTGACTCTGCCGGAAATGAACGCATTGTTGCGCGAGATGGAAGCGACCGAGCGGTCCGGTCAGTGCAATCACGGCCGCCCGACCTGGGTGCAATTGTCGATCGCGGACCTGGACCGGATGTTTTTGCGCGGGCGGTAGCCTTGCCCCTGCGCCGTCATTCCCGCGAAAGCGGGAATCCATTTTGATTTGCTTTATACGAACAGCATTAAAAGAAAAACTGGATTCCCGCTTGCGCGGGAATGACGAATGAAGAATACCGACGAACTTTGGAAGTGATATGCGCAATCTGGGATTCGTATTGATGACAGCCATTCTCACCTCGGCCGCGAGCGCCGCAACCAACGCATCCGACGATGCGGCCTACCGCAAGCAGATCGAAGACTGGCGCGCGCACCGCGTCGAGCGGCTCAAGGCGCCGAACGGCTGGCTCAGCCTCATCGGCTTGGAATGGCTCAAAGAGGGGGCGAACACGATCGGCTCGGCCAAAGACAACGCCATCGTCATCGCGAAGGCGCCGCCGCACCTCGGCTCCGTGGTGCTCGATCACGGGCGCGCGACGATCTCGCTCGATGCAAGCGCGGCGGACGCCAAGATCGACGGCGAGAAAAAAGCCAGCGCGGAGCTGCTCGACGACAGCCATGAAAAGCCGACGACGGTCAGCTTCGGCACGGCCAACTTCTACCTGATCAAGCGCGACGACAAATTCGGTCTGCGCATCAAGGACAGCGCCGCGGAAACGCGCACGCATTTCGTCGGCATCGACAATTTCGACATCGATCCGTCCTGGCGCATCGAGGCGAAATGGGAGAGCTACAACCCGCCGCGCCAGATCGAGGAAGCGAACATTCTCGGCCAGATCGAGAAGGTTACCGTGCCCGGCGCGGCGACGTTCGAGCGCGACGGCAAGACGTACAAGGTTGAGCCGATGCTCGAAAATCCCGACGACACCGAACTCTTCCTCGTCTTCGCCGACCGCACCAGCGGCAAGGAAACCTACGGCGCCGCGCGCTTCCTCTACACCACGCCGCCGAAAGATGGCAAGGTGATCCTCGATTTCAACAAGGCGTACAACCCGCCGTGCGCGTTCACGCCGTACGCCACGTGTCCGCTACCGACGCCGCAGAACCGGCTTGATATGCGGGTGACGGCGGGTGAGAAGAAGTATCGCGGCGGGCACGAGTAGCGCCGCGTCGCTGCGGGGGCTCGATGAATCGAGCCCCTACTTTCCGGTGAAGGCAGGCTTGCGCCGCTCGAGAAACGCCTTCGTGCCTTCGCGCATGTCGTCGGTCGAGAAGCACAGACCGAAGGCTTGCGATTCGTAATCCAGGCCCGCCTCGATGCCGCACTCGCCGCCGATCAGGATCGCGTCGAGGATGCCGGCGAGGGCGTGCGGCGCGCTCGCCGCAAGCTGGTCCGCGAGCTTGTCGATTTCCGCGTCGAGCTGATCGGCGGGCACGACGCGAGTCAGCACGCCGAGTGCCTGCGCGCGTGCGGCGTCGATCGGGGCGCCGGTCAGACACAGTTCGAGCGCGGCGCTGCGGCCGGCGAGGCGCAGCAGGCGCTGGGTGCCGCCGAATCCGGGAATGAGGCCGAGGTTGATTTCGGGTTGGCCGACCTTGGCTTTGTCGCTCGCGATGCGCAGATGACAGCACATGGCCAGTTCCAGCCCGCCGCCGAGCGCGAAGCCCTGGATGCGCGCGATCACCGGTTTGCCGAGGCGCTCGACGCCCAGCATCATCGCCTGGCCGCGGCGCGCGAACTCCTGCCCCTGCGTCGGGGTCAAAGCCGACAGTTCGCCGATGTCGGCGCCGGCCACGAACGCCTTCTCGCCGCTGCCGGCGAGGACGACCACACGTACCGACTCGTCGGTCTTGGCTTGGCCGAACGCGAACGCCAGTTCGTCGATCGTCTCGCGGTTGAGCGCGTTGAGCTTGTCGGGGCGGTGGATCGTGATGCGGCGTACGGCGCCGCGGTCGTCGATAAGGAGGTTGCGATAAGCCATAGGATTGCGTCGCTCTATTGAGAAGTGCGGCCACGGATGGCCGCTTTATGATCTTCGCGTTCACGGACGAACGCATAAATAAACCGAAGTGCGGCCAAGCACGGCCGCTTCTTGATTTTCGCATTCAGGGACGAATGCATAAATACACAAACAGCCCCGGTTCAGCCAGCGCCGGTAGTATCGCTGGCCGGAGGTGACGGGCTCGGGTAGAATGCCCCGCTTTCGCGCAGATTTATGGCGGGGCGCCGCGTTTTCGGGCGTCCGCGTGGGATTTTCATTCTGGAGGTTTGCATGAAGTTGCATCTGGGTCTTATCGCGGCGGGTGCGCTCGTCGCCGGGTCGGTGTTCGCGCAAGATACGAAGTCGACGGCCGCCGCGCCTGCCCCTGCGGCCGCGCAGCAGCAGAAGCCGCCGGCGCCGCTGACGCCCGCGGACAAGCCGAATCTTTCCTACGCGATCGGTTTCCAGATCGGCGACGATCTCGCCGGCCGCAAGGTCGACGTGGACATCAACCAGCTGGTCAAGGCGCTGCAGGACGGCTACGCCAAGCGCCAGCCGAGCGTCAACCTCGAAACGATGCGCGACGTGCTCGGTCGTTTCCAGTACCAGCAGTACTCGCAGGCCAAGAGCGAGTTCGACAAGCTCTCCTCGGAGAACAAGGGCAAGGCGCAGCGCTTCTTCGCCGAGAACAAATCGAAGAAGGGCGTGGTTTCGCTGCCGAGCGGCGTGCAGTACGTCGTCATCGAGGAAGGTTCGGGCAGCAAGCATCCGACCCTGCAAAGTGAGGTGACGGCGAACTTCCGCCTGTCGCTGCTCAATGGCCAAGAGCTCGATTCTTCTTTTGCGCGCGGCGAGCCGTTCAAGTTCAAGGTCAACGAAGTGCTCAAGGGCTGGCAGGAAGTGCTGCCGCTGATGAAGATCGGCGACTACTGGCGCGTCTATGTGCCGTCTGATCTCGCCTACGGCGAGCGCGGCGATGGCCGCCGCATCGGTCCCGACGAAGCGCTCGTGTTCGAGCTCAAGCTTATCGATGTGAAGCCGTAAGCGACTCGCGTCACAGCAAATACACCACGCCGCGCTCGTCGCGGCGTTGGCGTTTTTAGGGGGTATCATTGTCCCGCAGCTGTATTTTTTGACTGAGCATGTTTTCCTGGAAAAGCCCTCCGCCGAAACCGATCCTGACGCCCTGTGTCGGCGTCTGCGTGCTCGACGCGAGCGGACATTGCGAAGGCTGCCATCGCACGATCGAAGAAATCGCGAGCTGGGGTTCGCTGAGCGACGCGGAACGGACGCGATTGATGGATGAGGTGCTGCCGGAGCGCGCGGCGACGAGGCCGGCGGCGTGATCGTGCCGGCGACGGCGGATTTGCGCGAGCGCGTGCTGCGCAGCGTGCATCCGCTCGACTCGCTGCCCGGCGCACAAGGGTGGAATCACGAGGACATGCGCCTGTTGATCGGCGCCGGTCCGCGCCGGCCCGCGGCGGTGCTGATCGCGCTCATCGACCGGGCGGACGGCTTGCATGTGTTGCTGACGCGGCGCACGGACGACCTCAGCCATCACGCCGGTCAAGTCAGCTTTCCCGGCGGCGCGATCGATCCGGAGGACCGCGACGCCGTTGATGCCGCGCTGCGCGAAACGCATGAGGAGATCGGCGTGGACCGCAGCCTGATCGAGCCGATCGGTCTGCTCGACACGTTCGAAACCATTTCCAGCTATCGCATCACTCCGGTCGTCGCCTGGCTCGACGCGGGTTATCACGCGGTGCCGAATCCGCGCGAAGTCGCCGAGGTGTTCGAAGTGCCGCTCGCGCATTTTCTCGACCCGCTGAAAAAACGCGTCGTGCGCATGAATTTTCAGGGCAGGGAGCGCGACATCTACGAATTCTTTCACGCCGGCCAGCGCATTTGGGGCGCGACGGCGGCGATGCTGCTCAACTTCGTGCAACGCTTGGAAACCGACCGATGACCGCTTCGCCGCTGATCAGCGCCGCCGATCTCGCCACCCGGCTCGGAGATGAGAATCTGCTGGTCGTGGATTGCCGTTCCGACTTGTCCGATACTGAGCGCAGCGCGCGCGACTACGCTGCAGCGCATATTCCCGGTGCGGTATACGCCGATCTCAACCGCGACCTGTCCGATTTGTCGAAGCCCAGGTTGGGTCGCCACCCGTTGCCCGACGCGGCCGCATTTTCTGCGCTGCTCGGCCGCTGGGGCTGGACGCCGGCGATGCAAGTCGTTGCCTATGACGACGCCGGCGGCGCGCTCGGCGCGGCGAGGTTGTGGTGGATGCTGCGCCTGATCGGCGCACGCAATGCCGCCGTGCTCGATGGCGGCTGGTCGGCATGGAAACGTGAAGGTTGGCCCGTCGAAGCGAAGCCCTCGGCGCGAGCGCCGGCCACGGTGTCGGTCGATTTCGCCGCGAGTGAAATCGTATACACCGACGAATTGCGCGAATTGCAGAAGCGCGGCGATGCGCTCGTCGTCGATGCGCGCGGCGCGCCGCGCTTCCGCGGCGAGGTCGAACCGATCGATCCGGTCGCGGGCCATATTCCGGGCGCACGCAATCGTCCATTCAGCGAAAATCTCGCCGCCGACGGCCGCTTCAAACCGGCGGCGGACCTGCGCGCGGAGCTGCTCGCCGTGATCGGCCCGCGCGCACCGGGGACAGTGATTCACAGTTGCGGCTCCGGCGTCAGCGCGTGCCAGAATCTGCTCGCGTTCGAGATCGCCGGCCTGGCGGGTTCGCGCGTCTATGCGCCCTCGTGGAGCGGTTGGATCGCGGATGCAGAAAATCCGATCGAACGCGGCGCGTAGCAGATACTCGTGAGGCTCAAGCCCTCCCCTTCAAGGGGAGGGTTGGATGGGATGGTTCTGATTTCAATGTCGTGCACCGACACCATCCCCCTCCAACCTCCCCCTTGAAGGGGGAGGCTAAAGCGGTGGGCCTTATCGGCTCTTCAATTTCGCCAGCACACCCCTGAGCATCGTGCGCGACTCGTCACCGAACCAGTCGCGCACGAAGGCTTCGATGTCGGTTCGATACGCCGCGTCGAACGCGGCGACGAGATCGGCGCGCGCGATCCCCCGAGTCTTGCTCATCGCTTTCGGCGGCAGCGCCAGCAGCGCGCGCAGCCAGGCCAGCGCGCGCGGCGCCACTTCGTCCGGTTCGGCCAACTCATCGACGAAACCGATGCGCAGTGCTTCGTCCGGGCCGACCATCGCGCCCGCCACCATCAAGCGCTCGGCGCGATAGGCGCCGACCAGCCGGCGCAAGCCCGTCTGGATTTCCGGCGGCACCGACAGGCCGACCTGGGTCTCGTTGAGGCCGATGCGGAACTCGCCGCGCGCCATCACGCGATAGTCGCAGAACGTGGCCAGCACCGCGCCGCCGGCCGGCGCATGGCCGCCGATTGCGGCGACGATCGGCACGGTCGAGGCGGCGATCGCGCGGCAGAGCGTGGAGTATTCACGCCACAGCTCCGCCATTCGTCCGGCGGCGTCGAGTTCGAGCACCGCGGCCACGTCGAGACCGGCGCTGAACATGCCCGGCCGACCGCTGATCACGATTCCGCGTGCGCCACCGCCGGGCGCGGCTTCGATCGCCTCGCGCAGCGCGCGGCTCAGGTGATGATCGAAGGCGTTGACCGGCGGCCGCGCCAAGCGCAGTTCGAGAATGTCGTCGTGACGGATCTGTTCGAGCATGGTTGTTTTTGAAAGAGTTGAGTGTGATGCAGACTACTTGAACGACTCGGTCCACTGATACTGCACTGCGTACGTCACCGTCGCCTCGCCGTTCGCCGGCACGTCGAGCTTGAACTCGACCGTATCCGCGTTCTTCTTCTCGTATTTCGTCGACGCCTGGGTGATGTTCCATTGCGTCCAGCGATACAGGTGCTCGCGCACGACGACGCTCTTCGCGCTGTCGCTCGCGTTGCTGATGCGCAGGGCAAACGATTCGGTGAGGTTGTGCTGATTCTTGTCGATCTGAAAATCGGTCTGGCGCCGCTCGCCGCGCAGGTCGAACGCGTCGCCCAGTTGCAGCACCACGGGCTCGCTCTTCGGCGTGTGGCCGATCTGGTCTTCGCCGATGAATTCGGGCGCGCCGTCGTTGGCGTTCTGCAGCATGCGCACGCGCCCGGCGGGCAGCGCGCGGTCGATTTTGAACGCGAGCGTCGAACGCACCGCCGGCGCAGTGCCGCCGCCGTAGGCGCGATCGGTGATCGGCGCCATGCCCGAATTGGCGCGGAAGCGCGTCGCTTCGAACAAATACTGGCGCTGGCACGCGACCGCCTGGTCGGGAAACAGCGCGACGCGCTGCAGGCTGTTGTCGACGATATCGAGCGGCGTGTCGATCGTGTATTCGTGATAGTCGCCGACCATGCCGCTTTCGGCCGCGGCGGGGGCGGCCTGCACGTTCATCGTCATCACCTTGGGTCGAGGCGGGGCTTGCGCGGTCCGGTTCGGCGAGCCCGCGATCAGTTTGATCTGCGCACCGCGGTAATTCGCGCCGCTGCGATTGGCGATCAGCGCCCAACCGGACAGGCTGAGCTTGCAATCGTTGCCCGGGCCGATCCAGCCCGAATATTCCGCGCGCCAGGCGAGGCCTTGAGTCGGATAAACGAATTCAATGTTGCGCGCGCCGGCCTGCTTGGCGTTCACATCCAGACGCAGCGCCGGCGTCGCGGAGAGGCCGCGCGGCAGATCGGGAAACGTGACGCGTCCGTAGTCGGTTACCGTCATCACGCGCCCGTCCGCGAGCTGCAGGGTGAGGCCGCCGTTGTTCGACAGCAGCGTGCCGGTGATCGCCGGCGCGCCGGGGTTGGTGCTGCTGCCGGCGATTTCGACCGGGTGTCCGATCTGGCGCTGCACCAGTGCGTCGAACGACAGCGTCTGGTCGTCGAAGCGCTGGCTGACGATCGTCGCGTCGCCTCCGTCGACAATGCGCGCGCTCAGCGCGGACGGGTCGAGGTAGCGCGCGACGTCGCGCACGTCGATCGCATTGTTGCCGGCATTCAGCGTGAACTGGCGGCGGTCGCGCACCACGGCGTAGCCGCCGACGTTGCCCGAGTTGTCCGTGTCGCCCGTTTCGAACAGGCCGTCGCCGTTGTTCGCCTGCGCGCTGTAGATCGACAGGGCGAAGCGCGATGGCGGAGCTTGCGCGCCGGCGTCGGCGCAGCAGAGGACGAGGAGCGTGGCAGCCAGGGTCGTGAGGCGCATGGTCGCAGTCCGTGCAGGGTCGATCATGCGCGCTATCATAACGACAAACGTGACGAGGAATGTTTCCGATGCAGCGACGCACTGTTCTGTTTTTGCTGGCTGTGTTGGCGAGCCAGACGGCGGTTGCCGCGGGGCGTCTGGAAATCCGCGGCGCCTGGATCCGCACCGCGCCGCCCGGCGCGATGATGCTGGCCGGCTACGCCACGCTGCACAACGGCGGCGACGCGCCGCTGACGGTGATCGGGGCGGGCAGCGAGGTGTTCGGCGATGTATCGCTGCACGAGAGCGTCGAAGTCGACGGTGTCGCGCGCATGAAGGCACTTTCCGAGGTGGAGATTCCGCCCGGCGCGAGTGTCGTATTCGCGCCGGGCGGCAAGCATCTGATGCTGATGCGGCCGAAGGGGGAGGTCAAGGCGGGCGAAAGTATAAAAATTCGCATCGAAACGAAATCGGGGGAAGGCGCAAGCGCGGATTTCGTGGTGCGTGATGCGGCGCCATAACG
>DAIMZS010000045.1:11090-15699 GCA_036733825.1 Rudaea sp. | reverse complement strand
TTGCCGTTGCCGTAAGTGAACGCCGCGCCGTAGGCGCTGGTGGCGGGCATTCCCGCCGGCGTCGCGAAGTGAGTGACGGTGCCGCTGGTGACATCGATGCGCGCGAGCGTGCCCGCGGGCGCGGCCGCGCCGGTACCGCCCCAGAGATAGCCGCCTGGGCCGTACGTGTAATCCCGGGTATTCGGAATGGCGCTCAATGTCAGCACCGACGAGGTCATCGCGTTGATGTTGATGATGTTCAGTTTGTTCGTCGTCGAATCGCCGGCGTAGTAGTTGCCGGAGGAATCAAACGCGCCGGAATCGAAACCCGTGCCGGTCAAGGCCGGCGTCGGCGCGCCCAAATCCGTCACCGCACCGGTAGCGGGATTGATCCTCACGATGCGCCCGTTCGTCGGGCTGCCTTCCACGCCGTAGAGATAGCCGTCGACCGGGTTGTAGCCGATCGCGTTGTAGGTGAAGCCCGTCGTTGGGCCGATCGGCGAGAACGTCACGGCACCGCCGCCGAACTGCTCGGCGTACAGACCGGTCGGACTGTTCTGCGCCAGGTATGCGGTCGAAGTTGAGCACACCGGCCCCGGCGGCAGGCTATTGGTGATCGTGCATGTGTAGCTGTCGGTGCCGGGGATGTTCAACGACCAATTTGGCGCGGCGCCCGTCGGCGTCACCGGCGTGTTGGTCGTCGTGTCCGTGCATGCGATCGTTTTGTTGTACGCGGCCAAGGTATTCGTCGAGCCCGCCGCCATCGCATCGCGCAGCGTGTACGTGCCGCCCATCGATACCGGCCAGTTGGTGGTCGTCGCCGTCGTGCCGGGGCCGTTCGTCGTCGCCGACGTCAGCATGGTCGCGCCGTTCAAAATGCTCACGGTGAAGTCGTCCGCCGTGGCGACGCGGCCGACGATTTGCTTC
Organism: Rudaea sp.; assembly: GCA_036733825.1. GTDB lineage: Bacteria > Pseudomonadota > Gammaproteobacteria > Xanthomonadales > Rhodanobacteraceae > Rudaea. The sequence goes on along the minus strand of DAIMZS010000045.1, from coordinate 14,793 downwards.
TTCAACGTGATCGCCGGAATCTGCGCGGTCGCGCAGCGCGCGCCGTCGTTGCCCGATGCCGCCGGTCCTGTCGTGATCAGAGTCGTCGCACGCGTCGCGACATTGATGCGCCAGATCTTGCCGGTCGTATTGTCCGACGCGTACAGGAAGGTGCCGTCGGTGTAGGTCGCACCGACGATCGCCCCGCTGAAGCCGACCGTGCCGAGATTCGTCACGGTGTGCGCGACGGGATCGAACTTGAGCAAATAGTTCTGGTTGCCCGCTGCGCTGCCTTCGCCGACGGAATACAGCGCACCACCGATCCACGACACGTCTCCGCCCGGATTGGCAAAAGCACCGGCGACGGCGACCGTGCCCGTGGCCAACGCTTGGCCGTACGTCGGCGAACCGGGGGCAAAGTCGATTTCGGCCCAGGTTTCGTTCGGCAGCGCGGTGTAGAACATCCACAGATGTCCGGCGTTGTCGAAATCGCCGGCGTCGTAGGCGTTCGCCGTCGGCAGCCCGGGCGGGTTGCCGAACACGGTGTATGTCCTGTCGGCGTTCACGCGCAGGAGTTGCCCCGCGCCGTAGCCGTAAAAATAATTGTCCAGCGTGTTGAACCCGACCGCATTGATGCCGGCGGGCAGGGTGCCCACGGTGGTTTTTGCACCGCTGGCGAGATCGATCGTATACATCGTCTCGACGCCGCCGCTGGCCTGGAACAAATAGCCGAGCGGACTGCAGGTAAACGCAGGGCCGGCAACGGCGCTGTTCGTGATCGTGCAGGAATAGTCGTCGTTGCCGGGCACCGTCAGCGACCAGTCGGGGCCGGAACCCGTCGTCGCCACCGGCGTATTCGTCGTCGTGTCGGTGCAGGAGATCGTCGAGGTATAAGAAGCCAGCGTGTTCGTCGATCCGGCCGTCATCGCATCGCGGATCGTGTACGTGCTGCCTTGGGTCACCGGCCAATCGGTGGTCGCGGCGACGGTGCCTGTGCCCGCCGTCGTCGCCGAGGTGAGCGTCGTCGCGCCGCTCAGGAGGCTGACGGTGAACTGATCGGGCGGCACGACACGGCCGGCCACGGACTTGTTCACGGTGATCGTCGGAATCGGCGCACTCGCACAGCGCGCGCCGTCGTTGCCGGACGATACTGGGCCGGTTCCGACGGAAATCGAATCCAGCGTGGTCGGATCGATGCGATAGATCGTGCCGCTTGTATTCTCCTGGGCATAGAGAAAACCGCTTGCGTCGGCATACGTGGCGCCGACTCCCGATGTCGTGAACGACAGCGCGCCGAGGTCGCTCATCGCGTGCGTCGTCGGATTGAATTTGACCAGATGGTTGGCGGCGCTCGGCGTCGCCGTCACCGTTTCGACGATGTAGAGCGAACCGTTGATCCAGGACCAGTCGGCATTGCCTGCGAGTCCGGCCGGGTTGGTGTACGTGCCCGACGCGAGCACCTGACCGTACGTCGCCGAGCCCGGCGCGAAGTCGATTTCCGCCCATTGATGCGTCGAGCTTGCGGCGTTGCCGATCCACAGATGGCCTGCATTGTCGAAATCGCCCATCACCGAGGCGGTGCTCGGCACGCCCGCGGGTGCGCCGAGATGCGTCAGCGAGAAATCGGAATTGATGCGCACGATGTCTTGCGAGTTCGCATCCCAGCCGTAGAAATAATTGTCGAGCGTGTTGTAGCCGACGGCGTTGACATAGTCGGCCGTCGAGCCGACCGGCGTCGGCGTGCCGGTAGCCAGATCAATGCCCGTTATCGTGTGCGGCGCCGCTGTGCCGTTCGGGCTCTGGAAAAGATAGCCGGCTGAATTGCAAGTCCAAGCCGGCCCGGTTGTGGCCGGCGTATTCGTGACGATGCAGGAGATCGCGGCGTCGCCCGCCGGCGTGATCGCCAGCGAACCGTTGAATGCCGCGTTGTTCGGCAATCCGGTCTGGATATTGTTCGCGTCGGTGCAGGTGATGGTCGATGTGTAGTTCGAGAGCGAGCCCGATCCGCCAATCGATTCGGTGAGATAGTAAGTCGTGCCTGCGATCGCGGTGAAAACGCCGGTCGTGCCCGTTCCGGCGCTGACCGTTGAGCCGGTGCCGGTGGTCGTCGAATTGGTCGTCGCGTTCACGACGGTGCCGCTTGCGCTGCCGGTGCGGATCGACACGGTGAATTGATCGTTCGGCGAGAACCGGCTTCCTCCCAGCGCTTTGCCGAGACTGAGAGTCGGCGGTATCGCCGTGTTGGTGATCGTGCAGGTGATGTCGTCGCCGGGTTGCGGCGTGACCGTCTGCGACGTTCCGCTGCCCGAGGGAAGCGTGGTCGTGCTGCCCGTGGCCGCGTTGGTGCACGTCCACGATTGCGTGTACTGACCGAGAATCGTGCCCGATCCGGCGGACGCCGCTTCGCTCAGCGTATAGGCGCTGCCGGTCGGCAGCACGGTGATCGCGCCTGTGGTGGCACTGTTGCCCGTGCCGGTGGTCGCCGTGGCGAGATTGGTGCTGGTCGGCGAGACAATATTGACGTCGAACGAATCGCTCGCATTGATGCGACCATTGACGGTCTTGTTGAGTGTGATTTGCGAGGTGAGGAAACCGAACGCAGCGGCTTCGGTGCCTACGCCGGAAAGTTCGCGAAATTGCGCAGCCAGCGTCGTTGCGCCGACGCTCTTTATGACGATGCTTCCGTAATGCTGCCCCGCGGGGGCGGCCGCGCCTTGGCAGATGACGGTGGTCGTTCCGAATCCGCTCGCCGTGCCCTGACAGCCGTTGGCGGCGGCCCCGGGTTGCGCGGGTATCGCGGCCAATTTGTCGATCGGCTGATCCGATGTCCAAGTGATGCGCTCGCTGCTCGCGGTTTCTTCCGCGTCGGCGGACACGAGCGCATAGCCGGTGACGGGATTGTTGCCCGAATCGGTGACGGTGACATTGCGCAGCGTCATGGTTGCGGTGATCGTGTCGCCGCTTGCGGCATATATTGGTTTACCGCTAACACCCGTGTAGACGCTATTGCCGAACACGACCAGAGCACCCGCGGCCAAAGGCGAGGCCAGCGTCCTCGTATTCGCCGTTCCGGCGGCCACTCGCGTGATCACATTGAAGGTGACGGTGTAACCGCCCGGCAGCGTCAACGAAAAGTCTTGACCTGCCGTACTGCGCGCTGTCGCGTCGTTGTAGGCCGCGAGATCCAGCCAGCAGATGGTGGTGGCGTCAGGTCCGACGCTGCCGTAGCTGCACCCGGTCGGGCCGGCCGCTTGCGCAAGCGTCGTCGTGGAGAGTACGGCGAGGACGAAGAAAAATAAGTGCGAGGCGGTGATCGCTACGCGAGCAACGAGATGGCGCTTCGACGCGCGAGTGATACCGACGAAAGAATACGTTGTCATCGTTCCCCCGATAGACGTGACTGCGCATTGCTAAGTAGCTCGCAACGGATGCTACTGAGATGGAGCGTACTTCGCAGAAGAGGAACTCGCAACGACATGTTTGTGAGTTGCTGCGGCCGTCGTTACAGGAAACGTGAAGCCGTGCACCAGAGACTTTCGTGCTGACCGATACGTTGCCGCAAATCTGAAATGTATACAAAAAATTACAATTGCCCCTTTCGAGCGCCTCGGCTACCGCATCGCACTCAGGTCTTGCCGCAGGTCGAGGATGGCGGGCAGGCGAGCATTTGGTTTATCGTCCTCTTCGCATCGGATTTCCTCGATGTCGATCGTGCAGTGCAGCG
>DAIMZS010000045.1:0-10990 GCA_036733825.1 Rudaea sp. | reverse complement strand
CGCTTGGCGGCACGCATCATGCGGCAGATTCTGGTCAATCGGCTGCAGCGCTCGCTGAGCGAAAAACACGGCGGCGATTGGCAGCGCGAAGATCTGACCAAGGTGCTGCAATTGCCGCTGCCCGAAGGCGTCGACGTGGAAGCGATCGACGCGGCGGTCAGCGCCTTGGAGAAGTACGACCAACGCCTGGCCCAGATCGTCGAGCTGCGCTATTTCGTGGGGCTGAGCGTGCCGCAGGTGGCCAGCGTGATGGAAGTCGACGAGCGCACCATCTATCGCAATTGGGCATTTGCGCGCAGCTGGCTGCGCAAATATCTGGAGGCCGAGTGAAGCATCTGTCGTCCGAACGCTTCGCGCAAATGCGCGGGTTGTTCGAAGAGTTGCTCGACATGGATGCGCAGGTGCGCCAAGCGCGGCTCGCCGAAATCGGCTCGGGCGACGAGGAGCTGGCTAGCCTCGTGCGCGGCCTGCTCGACGAGGCAGATGCGTCGTCGATCGACGAATCGGAGTCCGCGACGTCCGCCGCCGCGGCGAGCTTGTCGCCGGGCTCGGTCGTTGCCGGCCGCTATCGCGTCCTGGGCGCGCTGGGCGAAGGCGGCATGGGAGAGGTTTATCTCGCCGTGCGCACCGATGGAATTGCGCAGCAGGTGGCGATCAAGATCGTGCACGGTGGCACGGCGTTTCTCGCCGATCGATTCGTGCGCGAACGGCAGATCCTTGCGCGCTTGAGCCATCCCAACATCGCCCGTTTCCTCGACGGCGGCCTGACCGACGCGGGCATGCCGTGGCTGGCGATGGAATACGTCGACGGCCCGGCGATCACCGCCGCCTGCGATCGGGAGCGGTCGGACTTGCCGGCACGCGTGCGCCGCTTCGTGCAGGTCTGCCATGCCGTGCAGTTCGCTCATCGCAATCTCGTGCTCCATCGCGACATCAAGCCCACGAATATTCTCGTCGACCAGGAAGGGATTCCGAAGCTGCTCGATTTCGGCATCGCCCGGCTTATCGAAGAAAAATCGCCCGAGCGCACTCACACGTTCATGATGACGCCGGCCTATGCGGCTCCCGAGCAGCTGCGTGGGGACGAGGCGACGACGGCGAGCGATATCTTCCAACTCGGATTGGTGCTGTGCGAATTGCTCTCGGGACTGAGCGCGCGCGAATTCCGCCGCGGCCACGAGCGCAGCGCGCAAGCCGAGGCGGTGACGATGGCGCAGGCCTTGGCGCGGTGCCCTGCCGCGTCACGGGCGGCCATCGCGCAAGCGCGAAATTCCGACGAAGCTCGCCTCGTCCGGGCGCTGCGCGGCGATCTGGAACGCATCGTCGCCAAAGCGACCGCCGCGGATCCGCGCGAGCGATACGAGACGGTGCAGATGCTCGGCGAGGACCTCGAGCGCTGGCTCGCCGGGCGGCCGGTGCTGGCGCAGCAGGGTTCGTTCGGCTATCGCTTCGGCAAACTCGTGCGCCGGCATCGGATCGCCGCCGCGGCGATCGCGATCCTCGCTGCGGGTCTGCTGGCCAGCACCGGCTACGCGCTGTATCGCGCGCATCGCGAAAGCCTGCAGCGGCAGCGCGCCGAGACCGCGTTCAATTTCATCCGCGATGTGTTCGAGCAGGGCGATCCGCAGACCAACTCGGGCAAGGAAATCCCCGCCACGGAACTGTTCCGGCGCGCAGTCGGAACGCTCGATGCGCGCGCCGACATCGATCCGGTCACGCGCGCGATGCTGCTTACCGATATTGCGCGGATCTTCCAGCAGTTCAATCACGCGCCGGACGCGCGCATGTGCGCGGACCGGGCGCTGGCGGTTCTCGAGCCGCTGCGTGCGAGCCATCCCGCCGAATATTTCGAGGCGTTGCGCGCGCGCTTGTGGGCGTCGGAGGATTCAAAGGAAATCACGCAGAAGATCACCCTGGCGATGCCGTTCTTCGCAGCGAGGCCGGCGGCCGTCGACGAGGGCCTGGCCTATCTCCTCTGGTTTCGCGGCTACAACGAATATCTGCTCGGACAATTCACCGAGGCCGAACGCGATTTGCGCGCCGCGATCGAGCAGTACGGCCCGGAGGCCCGTGGCGAGGAAGTGAACAATGCGCTGTCGAGCCTGGCGCTCCTGCTCACCGAGCGCGGCGACTTCCACGGCGGTCTGGCGCTATTGGAGCGCGTCGCGGGCGCGGCCGAGAAGAAGCAAGGGAAGTTCGCGATATTGAGCGCCCGCTACAACCTGGGCGTGACCTATCTCGCCGCCGGCGATGCGCCCGCGGCGATTCGCACGCTGGATCCGCAGCTTGCGCGCTGCGAACAACTTCTCGGCACGCACACGCTTTGTCACGATATGGCCACCATGCTGGCCCGCGCCTACATCAGCAACGCCGATTATTCGCGCGCGCAGGCGTTGCTCGAAGAAAGCCGCGCGAAGATGCCGCCGCCGGACGTGCTGGGCGACGACGGACGGCTGGCCGATGCACAGGCTGAAGCGAGGATGGAATTGGCCCGGCTCGTTCCCGATCGCGCACAGGCGACATTGCGCGCGGCGCTGGAAAAAATGCCGACGCCGCCCGCCGGCATGCGGCGCATTCGCATCGATTATGTTCTTGCCGAGTCGCTCGTGCAGATGGGGCGATGTGCGCAAGCCGAGCCGATGCTGGTGCAGATCGAACAAGCAGCCAAGGCGCTTTTCGGCGACCGTCCGGCAACCTATTCCGCCGAAGCGGAGGACAGCCTCGGCCGCTGCGATCTGCAGCGCGGGGCGGCGAGCAGCGCGCGCGAACATTTTTCCCGCGCCGCGGAGGAGTTCCGACGCGCGCTCGGGCCGGATTCGCCCGCGCACCTGCGCAGCGAAGCCCATCGCTGCTGGAGCGACATTCTGCTTACCCACGATGCCGCCAAACTCGACGAACTGGCGACCTATCGTGCGCGCTTGGTCACCGCGCTCGGCGGTGAAGACAAGCCTCAGGTTTGGCAGCTCGACCTGCTCGTCCGCGATTTGTCCGCGCAATTGGGGCAAAAAAATATCGATGCGGCGCGTATTGCCCGCGCCGAGGCGGGCCTGAAAACGTTGGCGGATACGCCGGACGTGCCCCATTTCGCGGGTCTCAACAGTTTTTCGCCGTAACCGCGCGATCGACGAAAATTTTTTGTCAGGGTTTTCCGCCGAATTCTGTTTAGCCATCTGTGACCGGCCCGACGGGCTGGAAAGTCGCGCCTGGATGAAATGCATCGCAAACGGAGTGCCGGAGAACAGGATGTCGCCGCGGAACCGTCCCGAGCCACCCGACAGGATTCGCCGTATCGCAAGTGGCATGCTTCACATCGATTTTCATAAAGAGCATCTCGCGAAGGAGCGCGCGAGACGGAGCGGTTTCCAAGCGCATCGGTTCACGTCTATGAGCCATGTAGTGGGAGGTGAAATGAAATTGTTTTCACGAATCGGAGCCGCGATCGCCACGGCGGTCGTCCTGGCCGGGCAGGTGGGAGGTGCGCAGGCGCAGTCCGCGTCCGCGAAATCGACGGTGCGCTCGTTGTCGCCGGGGCGGCAAGGCAGTTCCATGTATGCCGATGCCCTGGGAGCGATCGGCAGCAAAATTCTCGGCAATGCGCAGCGCGTGCTCGGCGATCCGGGTGCGCAGCAGATCGCCCAGGCGCCGGCACAGACGCCGCAGGCGCTGCGCGAAGCCTACGTTCCCAATCAGGTGGTCGTCGTATACCGCAACAATGCGGCCCCCGTCGCCGACGTCATTGCGGCGCCGGGCGGAGCGGTCGCGGCCAGCGCGCACGCCGCCGCCGGCAAATCGGCGGCGCCGGCCTTCAGCGCCGATCCAGCCACGCAGCACGCGCTGCTCGCGGTCGGCGTGACGCGCAGTGAACGCCTGTTCCACAACATCGATCGCAGCGTTCTCGCCGGACTCGCCGCACAGCCGGCGGGCGTCAATTTCGCCAACGCTTATCGTCTGCAATTGGATGGCAGCAAATCGGTGCCGACGGCCGTCGCGGCGCTCGCCAAGCAGCCGCAGGTGGCATACGTCTCGCCGGCGTGGCGAGTCTCCGCGATGCACGCGCCGCCGAAACCGCTGGCCAGCATGAAGATCGAGGCAGCGGCAGGCCCATCGACGGCCGCCAAACCCGCGGCCGTAACGGCAGCGGCCGATGCGGGGCTGCCTACCAACTATGCGGTCAGCGCGAGTGCGCAGAGTTTTCTCAATGCGCCGGGCATCGACGCCGTTGCGGCCTATCACGAGATCTGGGATCGCTTCAAACAATTGCCGGGCGAAGGCGAAATCATCACCAACGTCTCGCTCGGCGACATCAACGACGGCACCGATCCGAGCTGCTCGTCCGCCAGCCAGACCGTGGTGTCCATCGACGGCCAGCACTACATCGACTGGCAGGCGATGCCGCTGATTCCGGCGTATGTGGCGGATGCGAGCGGCCATCTGAGCGGCAGCGCGTCGGTGTGCGGCGTGGACCCCAATCTGCTCGAAGTGGGCTTGGATTTTTCCGTAATGGCGCCGCTGCCCGACGACCGCCAGCGCCCCAATCGGCAGCCGCGTGATGTGAATGCGCTGTTCGATCTGCTCGGCATCGCCCCCGGCGCGCAGTACCGCCTGGTCGTGCCTGGCAATCCCGCGGCGACCTACGCCGACATGCAGGCGGCGCTTCTCGCCGCGGCTCTGCAAACGCCGCGGCCCAACGTCATCACGGCCAGTCTCGGCTACGGCTTCGACGGTTTCGGATTTCCCGGCCGCTATCTCGAAGACGATCCGATGACGCAGGCGCTGGTCGCCTCCATCGTGCACAACTTCGGCATCGTGGTGGTGATCTCGTCCAACGACGGCACGCGTACGTACACCAACGCATCGATCGGCCCGGCCGGCGGCTCGATCGCGACCAATGTCGTCACCGCGTCGTTGAATGTGAGCGACACCGGCACGCAGTTCCAGGCGACGGCGCCGACCGATTTGAGCGATCTGATGCTGTCCACCGCACCGTCGGCCGTGTTCGACAGCGGCGCGATCGCGGTCGGCGGGACGACGACGAACGACATTTTTGCCGTTCCCCCGTCATTTGCGCCGACGCCGAGCGCCAAAGCTCAGCATGCCTACGCCAGCACGCGCTGGACCGGAGCGATGAACTATTCCTCCGGCTACGGCAGCCGCATCAATCTCTCAGCGCCAGGCGACAACATCCTGGCGATGTCGGCGGCGGGCACCGGCTATCTCAGTCTGGGTCTGGAGGGCGGCACCTCGGCCTCGGCGCCGGAAGTGGCCGCCGTCGCCGCCGTAGTGCAGCAGGTGGCGCGCCTCACCGGCCAGCCTTTCAAGGACCCGTTTGCCCTGCGCGACTTCCTCGTCAAAACCGGCACGCCGGTGGCGGCGGTGCCGCAGGCCGATCTGTTGCCGATGGGCCCGCAGGTCAATCTGAAGAATGCCGTCGAGAGCTTGCTCGGCGGAGGCAAGCCGGCGGTGCCGCGCATCGCCGTCGCTCAACGCCGCAACGTGGGCGGGATCAGCGAGCAGAATTTTCTCAGCGGCACCGATCCGGCGCAGATCGATTTGATCGGACCGGCGCAGTCGTCGTTCTTCGGCGTGAATTCGGATACTGCGCTGGCCGGCACCAATGCCTATGCCTGGATCACCCTGGCTCCGGATTGGGAGTTCATGCCCGCCGGCACCACGTACAGCCTGACCGCCGCCGGCAATGCGCGCGTGCTCGCCTCGACGCCATGGGCACGGCTGCAGCCGCAGGAGATCTTGGCCGCCGGCGGATTCCCTCTGGCCGGCGATCAGCCGCGCACGGTTACGCTGCAGTATCTCGCGCAACTGCCCGACGGCAGCAAGGTGCAGAAATCCTTCCCGCTCACCTTCGGGCCGACGGACGCAAAGCGCATCATGGCGCCCGCGCCGAAAGTGCCCGCGGTCGTCGATGGCCCGACGATCACGGTCACCTACGACCTGACCAGCGTGCGCCAGTCCGACACGCCGATCACGCTCGCGGGCGTGCCTGCCGATCTGTTCAGCGAGACGATCAAGTACTCCCATCCCATGCTCGTCGTCTCCGAGCCGGGACGTGTCAATCCGAGCACGGGACTGTTCTTTCATCTGGACAAACCTCTGTACAGCGTGGCATTGACCGACTTGCAGGGAACGGTGGAGGTGCCGGTGTCGGCCTTGCAGGGCGCCGGGGTGTATGGCATCGGGATTCAGACCGGCTTCGACGACATCAAGACCGTGGTCGACAGCGAGTCGGCCGATGCGGGGCAGTGGTACGAGATCCCGTTTCCGTTCTACGGCGGCTTCGCCTATACCCGGGTATTGCCTCCGTCGGGGGCGGTGAGTCTGCCCGCGCCGCTGCTCGCGAGCGCGGGAAGTACGCCCGGACATTACCTGCAGCTGCCTCTCCACGCCGCCACGCCGGTTCAAGTGACGTATGACGTGACCCGGCTCGGCCGGCAGGCGGACGGCGCGATGCTCGAAGTCAGTGCTCCGGGACCGACGCCGTTCGGCTCGTACAACCTGTTCAACAATCCGGAGGGTTCGATCCGCGACAATAACGGCATCGATTCCGGATCGGTGGCTTTCCTGCCGTTGACCGGTGTGTACGGCACCGCCACGTTCACGCCGGAGCAGCTGCAGTTGCTGCCGGGGATGTACCAGAACGTGCGCATCCTGCCGACGCTCCACGGCGTGCCCATCGGCGGCGCGAGCGATATCAGCACGATCGCCGAGGGCAGCATCAACGTGTCGAACGGAGGGCAAATCTTCAATGTCGGCGTCGATCCGCAGGGCCAGGCCGGCTATCTCACCGCGACCGGCGGAACGGTTCCGGGCCAGCCGGTCAGGGCGATATACACGTTCGATCCCACGACCGATGCGCTGACCGGCGGTCCCTTCAACACGTCGGCCATCGACCTCACCGGCATCTATTACGCGCCGAGCAACAATCTATTCGCCAACGGCAGTGCGCTCATCGACAACGGCAGCGATATAAGCACACTGAATTTGTTCGACGTCGCCTCCGGCGCGTTCACTGCGTTTGCGCCGCCGGCCGATATCGCCGGCGGCAACGTCATAAACGTCGCCGCCAGCCGCGTCGACAGTTCGGCGGTGATGGAAGGCATCGACGGAACGAATCGCTTGTACTTCCGCAATGTCGATATCGCCGCCAAATCGTTCGGCGATCCGATCTATCTCGACAGCCTGGCTCCCGGCGTCACGATCGACAATGTGCTGGCCGGTCCGGCGTTCAACAGCCAAAGCAAGATCGCCCTGTTCTCGGTGTTCGGCGGAGCGCCCGTCGCCGCGCCGGAAGTCGGTCCGCTCACCCATGCCACGTTGCTCACCTACGACACAGTCAGCGGCAAGGCCGGAAGTTTTTCCAATCCCGGGCTCGGCATGGCGTGGGGAATGGCGGTTGACTCGACCACGAATAAGGCGGCGGTACTGGCCTACGACGCGAGCCTGTCGATCATCGATCTTGCGACCGGGCAGGGCACGAAATACCCACTGGCGGGATCGTCAAGCGAATTCATCGGCAGCGGAGTCGTCGATGGACTGGGCACGCAGTTGGCGGTCGACGAGGTCAACCATCTCTTCCTTGTGCTGCAGGGGGAATACGACAACGGCGACGACAACAACCAAATCGCCCGCGTCCTGGTGTACGACGAGAGCGGCAATCTGCTCAACGCGATTCCGGTCAGTCAGGGCGAAGGCACGCTGAAAATCAGCCCGTCGCAGCGCAAAGGTTATGTGCTGACGAGCGTGACTTCTCTGGTGCCGTTCAACTACTGATATCCGCCGCGCAACGATTTCTCGGGCATATCGTTGCGCGGCACCTTCCCGCTTCGTGCTCACGGGCGGAAGATCTTTGATCGCCGCGCCGCTGTTGTACCGCGAGTTTGATCGTCATCGCTATTTTCAAAGCAAACCAATCCAGGCCCTTTGAAAATGTGAAGAGCTTCCATGTCTATGCGATAACGTGCAGTATCAATGAAGTAAAGTCCGGTGCAGAATTGGCCCAACACACAGGGGCCGCTCGCTTGACGTATCTTTTTGGCGAATTCCGCGTCAATCCCACGTTGCGGGAGCTGTGGCGAGGCGATGAACTGATCGAATTGCCGCCACATACATTCGATTTTCTTGTCTATCTTCTTGAGCGCAGTGAGCGAGCGGTCGGTCGCGACGAGCTCGTGGCCGCCATTTGGGGCAAAGTCGAAGTCAGCGATACCTTGCTGGGGAAAGCGGTGCTGCGCATTCGTCATGAATTAGGCGACGATGCGAAAGAGCAGCGCTTCCTGCGAACGATTCCGCGATTTGGCTATCGTTGGGTGGCGCCGATACAAATCGCCGGCGAGGGCGAAGTTCCAGCGCCGCCGCCCGACATGGCGCGGTTTGCGCAGACGGAACAGGGTGGGGCTGCGACCGCACCGCCTGTGGCGAGTGCAGCCGCCCGCTCGTTGCGGGGGCGCAAGCGAATAGCGGCGGCTGTCGCCATCATCTTCGCCACGTTGTTGGTCTCTGCTTGGGCTCTCCAAGGCTACATGGCGCCGCTTCACCCGCTCCGGCCGTCCGATGCGAGCGAGAGTCTCCTCAGTGCGGTGCTTCCCGCCGCAGGGGAGTCGGGGGCGGAATGGAGTTGGACGCGCCTGGCGATCATGGAGGTCGTTGCCGGTCGGCTGCGCAGTTCCGGGTTGCCGAGTGTGCCGAGCGAAAACGTCATTGCCTTCCTGAAAGCGTCCGAAGCCCATCGCGGAGGAACGATCCGCGAAGCGACGTCGGCCAGTTTGCTGATCGCCCCGGCGGTGCGGCGCATCGATGCATTTTGGGAAGTCTCTCTCAACGCGGATGACGCCGCCGGCCGGCACCATTCGGCATCGGATCGAGCATCGGACCCGTTGTCCGCGGCAAGAGGAGCGGCGGACAAGTTGCTGGCGGCGTTGGGCAGGCGGCCGGTCGATCCGGACAAGCGGACGGCGCATTCCGATCTGATTCAACGCGTCGACGCGGCCATCCTCGCCGATGATCCGGCCATGGCCAATGCGTTGATCAGCAAAGCTCCAGTTGAAGAGAAGCAATCCCCGGAGTTGCGTCTGCGCTTGGCGAAAATCGATTTTCGGGCAGGGCGGTTCGCGGCCGTCCGCGAGCGTCTGGTTGCCTTGCTGCAGGAAACGCCGAAGGATGCCTTCCCCGTTTTGCGCGCCAGCATACTCAACGGACTCGGCAACGTGGCCATCCGCGAGGACAAATCGCCGGAGGCGATCGAACGGTTCGACGAAGCCATCAATTTACTGACGCCGAATGCCGATGCCGCTCAACTCGGGATCGCATACATGGGGCGCGGCGGAGCCGCCGCACAGCAGCACCGTTTCGGGGAGGCGGTAGTGGACTACGCGCGTGCACGCATCGCCTTCCGCGACGCGAACGACAGGCTGGCGCTGATCCGCGTCGCCGCGAACGAAGGATTTCTGGATATGGATTCCAACCGGCCTGCGCAGGCGCTGCCGCAACTGCAAACCGCGACCGAAGGTTTTTCGCAGTGGGGCGCGCTGAACGAAGCGATCTACACCTCCGTCGGACAAATCGGCTGCTCTCTGGAATTGCTCGACGGGGCGGCGGCTATGCGAGTCGTGGAGGCCGCCGCTGTTTTAGCCGAAAAGGTGGAGAATCCGGACACACTCGCCTCACTCGCCCTGGCGCGAGCCAATGCGCTTATCGCCGTGGGCAGGTTGCACGAGGCGCGCAGCTCGCTCGAGCGTATGCGCAGCTCCTCGGATGATAGCGTTAGCAGCGCCATGGCCGATGCCATGATCGCGCAGCTGGATCTTCCCGACCGCCCCGACGCGGCCGCCGACCGGGCGGAAAAAGCCGTAGCCGCCCTGACGGAACCAAGTTACGCGAAATGGCGGGCCAGGGCTTGGCTGGCATTGGTGCGGGCGAGATTGCGCACCTCGGACCGCCTGCGAGCGGACAACGCCGCTACCGCCTTCGAGGTCTGGGCCGCGCAAGCCGCGCAGCAGCGCAGCACGATCTATGCACGTCTCGCGCGCGCGGAGTTCGCATTGAAATTCGATGCTGATGGAGCTTGGCGCCGGGAATACGACGCCGCGCGCCGACGGGCGGAGCAAGGGGCGATTCCGCTGGAGGTCGCCGCCGTGGCGGAAAGCTACGCCGATGCGCTGATAAAGGCAGGCGACCTGCCGGCGGCGACCGTGGAAGTGGGACGCGTGTCGCGCTGGTCCGACCAGGATTTTGCATCGGCCGTGCTGGAAACTCGTTTGTACGGCGCGCTCCGCCGCGAGAATGCGCAGCGCGCGTCTCTCGCCAAGGCCATCGCACTCGCCGGAGAAAGGACGATACCCGACGAGGCTCGCAGGGCCAAGCAATAGCGCAGCCCCCCCCTGCCGCGAGGGCGGTCGGAGACTACTGGGCTGGCCTCAAGGGTGGAAATCAATCCGCTCCGGGGCTCCGATGCCGAGCTATTCCTCTTCCGTCTATCGCTGCGGAGGGTTCTTCCGGCCGAAAGCAGCCTTGTGCCGCGGCGCGGGAATGAAACGGAACGGAAAAGGAATGCAAAAGGAATTGCCAAAACAGACACGCTTTCTACAGTCACAGCACCTTAACAGAGGATGCTGCGACACGGAGCCATACGCGCCTTGATTGTGCGGGATGCCGGGATCTGCCCGCGCTCCCTTCCGAAAGAGGACCGATGTTCCAGAACGTGGATCCGCATGCTTATGGGGTGAGAACCGGACGGAGTTCTGATGTAAGAGCTGAGGAACATAGCGGCCATCCCACATTTTCCCTGAGCGACCGCTGGGATGGCAGAAGGTGTCCTTCTGTAGCCACTTGTAGGGAGGCGGGCGTGAATATTTCATTTCATCGTGTTTGCATGGAGGCCGCGCAACGCCGGCCGAATCGGGTGATGGGGTCGTTCTGGCGAACGACGATGATCGCGGGGGCTGGCCATCCGCAGCGGGATACGGCGAAGATCGACGAG
>DAIMZS010000044.1:12388-15861 GCA_036733825.1 Rudaea sp. | reverse complement strand
GCCAGCGCCAGACTTAGTCCGGGTAAGTGAAAGGTGCAGTAGTCCTTGGAAATTTGTTGCGATGTGGATGTGAGCCGAGCACCAGGCGAACGGACGTGCAGCACAATATGGACAACTGCCGCTGCCGCCATCCAAAGCCATACAGTTCCGATCCAGGTGCCCCAATGTCCTGTCAATTGCGGGCGAAACAAAATATCGACAAGTAATGGACCCGTGTCGCTCCAGTCTTTGGGAGCCGTCCAGTGCATGGTTCCGGCTGGGAAAGTCAGATCAAAGCCCAGCTTGCGCCACAGGTTGAACAGTGGATCCGGGCCGATGGTGGGGACGCCTGTGAGCAGCCAGGTTCGCACAGTGGCGAACGCGCTCACGAGAACGGCCAGTGCCAGAGCAACGATGGCCACGGGTGACGAGCCGGATACGCCGATTCTGACGCGGCGGAATAGGGCGACGATGCAGATGGCAGGCAAAAACACGCCGATGAAGGGAAGCGCAGTCAGTTTCGCTTGCGCCGACAAGCACAGCAGTGCAAGCGTCCAAAATAGGTAGTCGCGCTGACGAGTCGCGAGGAAGAGAGACGCGTGAAGCCAAGCCGACAGCAGCAGAAACCCGGAGAAAAGATCGCCTTTTACATCGAGCGCCGTGTTGGCCACCGCCGGTACGCTGATGACGGCGGCGACACAGAGCAGCCGCGCGCGGACATCGGCCACTCCGAGCAGACGCGTCAACTCATACGAGGCTGCCGCCAAAAAGCCGAGGATGAAAATGGTGATGCCGGCGAGCACGCTGCTGCTGCCGAGACCGCTCAATGGAAGCAGGAATAATTCGTATACTTTGGGGAAGTAGTGAACACTGGCGACGAGTCCCTGTGACACGAAAACAGACCCTTCGCCCACGAGCACTCGCTCGCCGCGAAATCCGTACCACGCATTGTCGTAGCTGAACACCGTCGCGCTATGCGCGAACAGAATGAGAAACCAGGCGATCACCAGTCCTGCGCAAAATCTCGTTTTGGCAGTCATCGCGTTCACGCGCGCTTCGACGAATACGCACCACGGCAACGCGCGTGCGTGGAGAGCGGGGATGAGCAGTATCAGCGACAGGACGCGCAGATCTCGCAGGCTGCCCCAACCCAGAGCTGAAGCGATCCAGGCACAGGTGCTCCACACCAGAAAGCCAAGCACAAAATTGCGCAGATAGCCGACGAGGTTGAAGGAGGGCGTGGTGCCGCAAAGTTTTGTGGTAAACGCCCCCAGCGCGAGAATGAATTCCACGTAGAGTAAATCGACGACGACGGCGGCATCGACCGCATGACGGCGCAAATACAGCATCGCCAGACCGAGGCAAATCAACAACCGCCACTTGCGGTCATTCAGCTGCAGTGCTGCAGCGAAAACCAGGAAAAGAATCAGCGCTTCGATACCGCCTTGCCGGAACGCGGTCAGCCCGACTTCCTGGTGTAGATCCCCCTGAATGATCAGTTGCCATAGGGGAATGGCGATGCAGGCGAGGGCGCCGCCGGCCATCAAGACGAAAAGCAGCGCGGTTCTTATCGACCTTGAATGAGCCATCGCGTATTCGATGTCAAGGAATCGGCATGCTTATTATTTTTCGGTTCTTCGCGAAGGCTGGGTGTCATCGAGCCAGCCGCCGGTGAAGCCCGCATTCTTCAAGCCCGCGCGGATGTGGGGGTTTTTACGCATGATCTTCCAGACGAATTCGCTGCGGTAGTTTTCGAGCATCAGCACGATCGGGCCTTGGTCGATGCCGATGTAGGTGTTGTCGAACCAGCCTTTGTCGGGTATGACCTTGCCCGTACGCGGCGTACGGTCGGTGAACGTGAAGCTCGGATTGAATGCATCGACGAAGCCGTATTGGGTGTACACATCCGAACCGTATCGGCTTTTCATTGCGTCGATCAGCGGCAGTACGACTTCCGGGGTGAAGGCGATCGAGGCAACCGCCGCAGTCGGCGCGATCGTGCCGTCGTCGATCGCGTAACGCAAACCCGCACCGCGTGCGATGTAGCCGTAGAACGGCTTCGGGTCTTTCGCGTAACGGTCGGGCTCGCCGGGCTTTTGGATGCCTTTGGGTCCGTTGCACGCGGTCAAACCCCAGATGTCGGCGCTGTAGTCTTTCCACTGCAGCGGATTGTGGATCGCGTACTCGCGTTGCGCCAACGCCGCGCGCTGGGCGTTGATGAAATAATCGATCCCCTTGCCGCGCATGTATTCGTCCTGGATGCCGCGAAAATCGATCCAGGAATGCGTGTATTGATGCCAGAACATCGGACCGCCGTTGAGAAACGTCTGGCCCTGAAATTCGCCCCAACTGCGGTCGAGAAATTCCGTCCAGCGTTTGCGGGTTTCCTGACCGACCGCGAAGGCCGGCGTGGGCGAGGCGAGCGCCAGGATATACAAGCCGAACGCTTCGCTGTAGCCGCGATAGTAGTTGTAGTCGAAGCTGTGTTCCGGCGTCCAGCCGGCCTGGATCAGCGGATTGCCGTCGGTGAACCATTTCCAGTCGACGCGGCGGAAAAGATCGTCGGCGAGCTGGCGGATTTCCTTCTCGTCTTTGGTGTTCTTGTCGTAGTACGACTGCGCAAACAGCATCCCGTACATCAGCCAGCTCGTATCGACCGACGAAAGTTCGATGTTCGGCGCGCTCTTGAAGCGCCTGCCGGTATTCATGTCGAGAAAGTGGTAGAAAAAACCGCGGTAGCCGCTCGCATCGGGCTGATCGCTTTGCGGCGCATCGCGAAAGAATCTCAAGGCCGCAAGCGTGCGTGTGACCGCTTCGTCGCGCTTCATCCAGCCGCGCTCGACGCCGATGGCGTACGCGGTCAGCCCGAAACCGATCGCCGCGACGGAGGAAAAATTGTCGTTCGGGCCGACGATGGGGAAGTGATCGGGCATCTGCCCGTTGGCAACGTTCGCCGTGTCGCGGAAATACTCGAACGTGCGCTGCTCGAGCTCGTCGAGCGCAGCTCGCTGCTCTTTGGACAGCGCCGTGTAGCTGGCGGTAAGCGAGGTCCGCGCAAACGCAGCGCTGTCTGCCGCGAGAAAAACGGCGAATGCAAAAAATAGCCTCATGCCAAGCGCGCGTATCACGTGTTTCGATCTCCCTGTGTGCCTATTTCTGAGGAGCGGCGGTTATCGCTGGTAAGTCCGCAAATACTCGTACTGGATGCGGTCGACATTGAAGTGATGCCGGCGCTGCACTATCACTTCTTCGATCAGACGCCATCCGCCGTCCTCCATCGCTTGGTGCATATCGTGCGGGAAGAGGTACAACGAACCGTCGTCATGGCGCATGTTCACATTCAGCGTCGTGAATCGCGCATCGGGGCGCAGCGCGGGGCCCAGGCGTGCAATGAGCGCGCGAATCTTCCGCCAGTATTGGGTGCGCGTGCCGTAGGTGAAATTCCCCATCTGATCCTTGCCGACGGGGTAGGGGCCGCGGTTGATTCGAATTTG
>DAIMZS010000044.1:8389-12288 GCA_036733825.1 Rudaea sp. | reverse complement strand
GCTTTGCGGACTACGGCCTTGGTGATGCGGTAATCGAGCGCACGGTCATCAGTTACCAGGATCAGAGGCCTTCTCCTTCAGTGCAAGATTCCGGAATCATTCGCCAGCAGCTCACCGAGCGCCTGGATCACGTAATCCTGCTCGCCGTCCGTCATCGCCGCGGACATCGGCAAGCAGAGGTGGTTGTCGCAGAAGCGTTCGGCCTCGGGAAAACCCGGCCCCGGCCGCACTAATTCGCGAAACACCGGCTGCTTGTGGCAGGGCACCCGGTAAATCAAAGCGGTGAGATGAATGTCGTAGCGATCGCGCAGACGCGCCCACAATCGGTCGCGGTCGACCTCCGGCTCGAGCCAGGCGATGTACTTGTAGTAAGAACTCTCCGCCCCCGCGGGAACGGGGAAGGCGCTGATGTGCGGCATCGCCGCCAGCGCCTCGTCGTAGCGCCGGGCGATGCGGCGGCGGCGCTCGCGGAATTCCAGATTGCGACGGAGCTGGTAGATGCCCAGAATCGCCTGGAATTCCGTGATGCGGTAGGTGCTGCCCATGCGGTGATGCACATCGTTGTTGCCGGGATTCTTCCCCTGGTTGCGCAGCGATTTGCACAGGTCGCGGATGTTCTCCGAATCGGTCGTGATCAGACCGCCTTCGCCCATCGTAATCACCTTCGTGGCGAACATGGAGAACGCAGCCACGTCCGAGAAGGTCCCTGCCGGACGGCCGTTGAGCGTGCTGGAATGTGCGTGCGATGCGTCTTCCAACAGGAAGTATCCTTCGGCGCGGGCCCAATCAGAGATCGCGGGCAACTCCGGCGTCATGATTCCGCCCAGATGCACGATCATGATCCCCGCGGTCTTCGAGGTAACGCGCTCGCGGATTTGATCCAGCCGCGGAGACAGCGTGCCCGCATCCGTGTCGCAGAACACCGGCGTGCCTCCGGCGAGCACGACCGCGCCCGCCGAGGCATAGTTGGTGTTGGTGGGCACGATCACTTCGCGGCCGCGCACGTCGAGCGCCCGAAGAGCGAGCTCCAGGGCGCTCGCACCGCTGTTGGCTGAGACGCCGTAGCGCACCCCGATCGCCGCCGCGAATTCTTCCTCGAAGCGATCGTTATGTTTGCCCCACGCCAGTTGTCCGGTTTGGAGTATCTCCCGGTAGTGCACGAGGATCGCGTCGATATCCTCCGCTGGAATGCACGTCTTCGCGCCGGGGATGTGCAATTGCTCTTCCGCCACGGTCGCGCCCTTTAGATGAAGTTGACGTGCGGGGGCGGCTCGGTGGTTTGGCCTAGAGTCAACAACCAATCCTTGACCCACGCCCGTTGCGTCTCGCTCATCCGAAACAGCAATTCGAAATACTTGTTCAGTTCATGCATCTTGCACACCGGAGGGCAGTTCTTGAAATCGATGTTCTCGATCACGTTATTTGCCTGTTCGCTGTGGAAGATCTCCGATACGGAGTTCTGAGCCAGATTGCCTAGTTGAATGAGTTTGTTGCCATAGTAGGATTCGGCACACAGGTAGAGCGATCCATCCGGGCCCGACGCGCCGAACCACGGCGTCGACGTGCACTTTTTGTACGGCCTCTCTTTGTCCTGCGAGCTCGAGAACCGGCTGACGATCTCAAGCACTTTGATTCCGGTGCCTTGCAGCGCAGGCCGGACTTCTTCCTCGATGCGGCGATGAGCTTCCTCGAACACCTCCGATTTGAGCTGCTCGCCGTTGCGAAACGATCGATGCGCGAGGATGGGCCTGATCGTCAGATAATCGATGCCGCCCCGAGTCTCCGGATCGTCTTCGAGCTCACGCAGCCAACGCCCCAACTTTCCGAGTTCCTCCACGTTGAGATCGCTCGCGATGAACGACACGCCGACGGTCGTGTGGTTTCCCGCCTCGCGGTTGCGCATCGCCAAGTGCCGAAGACCCTCGGTGACTCGACGGAATTTGGAATCATTCGGCTTGTAACCGCCGACCACCGCGTGCGCCGCCGGGCTGGCCGCGTTTATGCTGTAGCGGATGAAGGTGACGCGGGAATCGATCAGCATGTCGATCGCTTCCTTGCTCATCACGATACCGTCCGTGTAAAGCCCGACTTCCAACCCGAGCTTGCGCGCATATTGCGCACCGATCGCCGTGTTGCGGTTCATCATCGGTTCGCCGCCGCCGGTGAACACCACCGCCTTGGTACCGGCAGCCGCGATCCGCTCGAGCATGGCTTTCATCACGGGTTCGGACATCATTCGTTCTTCCCGAGACTTGTTCAACCAGCCCGGGCCCTCGCGATTTTTGCGCCAATCGGAATTACTGCAGCCGCAGCAGTCCTGCGGACATTCCAGCGTCGGCACGACGTCGACGGTGACGGGGACGACGTCCTCCAGCCGTCCCTCCAGCGTCGCGGTGACCTGCTGCGGATGGTAGATCCATTTTCTCTGGGTGTACTCGTCGAGTGCGTCTTTCAATCCGTACTGGCAATACAACACCAGGCCGAGCACCGCCTCTTCCGGAACAATTCCTTCTTCCCTCCACGCAGCCAGATCCGCGGCAACGGATTGCGCGAACGGGCCCGCGCCGGGCTGACTCGCGATTTCGCAAAGCAACGTCAACGCTTCCCACCAGGAGCTTTCTTCGCAGCGCGCGTATAACCGGCTCAGCGGCGATGAAGGCGTCAACTGTTCCACGATTTGCCGGCGCACCGGCGGCGACAGCCCCATGAACGATTGAAATTCCCACGCCTGTTTGGCGAGCGCCGCCAGCAGAGCGGGCAGGGCGCCCATCCACGATTCGCAGGGGTGCATCTGCAATTCGCTGGAGACCCTCAATCCCAGCCAGGCGTCATGCCCGATAGCGTCGGGATCGAGCCACAATTGCCACGTGTCCGCCGTATCGGGTTTGATAACGCAACCTTGTGCGAGGCCACGCTGGAAGGACATGCTGGTCAGCTTGCAACCAGCGCCGGCCCCGAGCCTATTGAGCGCTTGTTCGGTCCAGGCGTCCGTGGTGGATTCATTCGGAAGGGGCGCACCGCCCCAGGCCAGCAAGGCCGCTCCGTCGGTGAACTTCTCTCTTTGCTTCAGTCGGCTCCAGCGCGCGCACACCTCCGAAAAAGCGTCCACGTAATCCGCCGGATACCCGGCTTCCGCCGGCGATGTTCCGGCGAGCCCGCGTACGGCCTCGCCGCGAATCAAACCGGCGACTCGGTGTGCTTCCTCGTCAGGCAGCGTCGGCCGCGCCCACGTTTGCCACGCGGAAGCGGCGGCAAATCGAATTGCCGCTTCGGACGTGCCGTTCGACCACTGCATCGTTTCATGGCTGTTCATTTGTGCCTCCGTCTGCTTGCAGTTTGCTTTTCAATACCAACGTGATCAGGTGCACGACGACCATGTGCAGGTCCTCGATGAACTGATAGTTTCCACTGGGGACATGCAGCGCCAGGTCGACGACCTTCTTCGCTTCGCCGCCGTCGAATCCGACCAAGGCGATCGTCGATGCGCCGTGCGTTTTGGCGTATTCCAACGCCTTCACTACGTTCCGGGAGTTGCCGCTTCCGGTGATTCCGATGACCACGTCGCCGGGATCGAGGGAATTCTGCAACTGCCCGCAGAACGCATCTTCGAAGGAAACATCGTTCGACCACGCGCTCACCAAGGCCATGCTGTCCGACAGGCACGTCGTGCGAATCGGCCGCCGGTTCGCGGCCATCGCGGTCTTGGCGATATCGCAGGCGGCGTGCGAGGCGGTCGCCGCGCTCCCGCCGTTTCCCATGAAGAATATTTTTTTGTGCTGGTGATGCGCTGCGTAGATGGCCGCTGCGATCCGATCGATCGCGACGGTATCGAGCTGACGCATGACGGTCTCGAGCCCGAGCAGGTAACCCTCCGGCCGGATCGACGCGGTCGGCTGGGC
>DAIMZS010000044.1:0-8289 GCA_036733825.1 Rudaea sp. | reverse complement strand
CGCCGCCACGCTGCGTTTCCAGCGCCAACCGACGTCGAGCAATTCGGCGAACTTTCGCAGTTCCCCGGATTGGAGAGCGTCGCGCATCTCGTACGCCGTTTGCTTCTGCCGGTGCAGCATCTCCACCACCGTGTTGCCGGGGGTGTGCACGGCCTGTTGCACCTCGCCGAGAATGGTCGCGGAGTTCCGCTGGCGGTTGAGAAAAAAGAGCATGCAGCTCTGCTCGAGCTCGCGCAGCGTCGCGTCCGCCAGCGACATCGGAATGACGTTCGTGCCGTCGGCGCTGAACTCCATGAAGTTGAGTCCGCCGAACGCGCTCGCGTACTGATCCTGCAGCCCCACGGGACGGCCGAGCAAATCGACTTCGACCAGCGTGGCTTCCCGTGCGATCTCCTCGCGCGAACACGCTTGATGGCGGAACTCGCGGAGCACATTGATCATGTTCACGGTCACGGCCCCGGAGAGACCCAATCCCGAGCCGGTGGGAACATCCGACTTGAGGGACAGGGACAGCCCGTTGGGCACGTCGTAGCGCTGCAGAACCGTTTTGGGAATATCCAGCACGTCCACGGTCTGCGCGACGCCGCGTGCGTCGTAGCAATAATTGAGTTGATAGTCGGCGGAATGGATATCGATCGACGGCTGGTCGGAATCGGACAACACCGCGTAGTTGTACTTGGCGATGGTGGTGTTGAGCACGGCGCCGCCGTGTTCTCGGAAGTAGGCGGGCAGGTCGGTTCCGCCTCCGCCGAAACTGACGCGAACGGGTGCCTTGGAGATGATCATGGCTGCCACGCCCCTTGTGCAGCGAGTGTCTGCGCCGTGCGGTATTTCTCGGGAATCCCCACATCGATCATCGTCGAGCGGACGCGGTAAGCACTCAACGATTCTCCCGCGCTCAGCATCTGCGGAAAAACGTCGCGGCCGAAATCCACCGGGCGGCGCGACGGAACCCAGCGCAACACCTCGGGCTCGAGGGCGTAGACGCCGCTGTTCACCCAAGGCGATGCACGGGTCTGCGTCTGCGGCTTTTCGACGAACCCCTGAATCTTCCCGTCGCGGCCGATGTCGATCACGCCGCAGTTCCAAGGATCGGGCACGCGGTAAACACCCAGCGTCGCCGTGACTCTGCGCATGCGGTGCGCCGCCAGGAAGCGTCGATAATCGAGCCGATGGAGCACGTCGCCGTAGACCACCAGAAACGTCGACTTGAGCTCACGCCGCATCGGCGACAGCGCACCCGCCGTTCCGCGCAGCTGACGTTCGGGCCAATAGCGGATCCGAACTCCCCAATCGCGGCCGTCGCCGAAGTGCTTCACTATCGCCTCGGAGCGGTGGTGAAGATTGATCCAGGCGTCGTGGATCCCGCAGCGCTTGAGCTGCCGGAGTTGATAGTGCAGCAACGGATAACCTGCGATGTCGACCATCGCTTTCGGTCCGTCGGTAAAGTTCTTGAGACGAGTACCCAGACCCGCGCACAGCAGAACCGCGATTGTCGGCGTCTCGTGGTTCATTGCTGGTGCTGCCAATTCACGGAGAACGTGCTGCCCGCGCGCCGGTGCCGCATCTGTTTGGAGGTGAAGTAGGTCGTCGGAATCGACAGTGCGAAGGCAAGTACGATCGGGCTGCTCCAGATCAGCTTGGAGATTTCCCCATGCGCCATCAGCCAGGCAATCCAGGCCAATCCGACGACCGTGCCCGGCCAGAGCGCGCCGGCCGCCTGCCACCACGACACGCCTTGCCTGGGATTCTTGAGCATGGCGTCCCACAGGTTCCAGCCCTGGCGGTTGGTCATCACCAGAACCAAATCCACCATGACGTAGAGAATGTTGTTTCCGGCCACCAACGTCGTGACGACGACCTCTTTGTAGATCTCCTTCACATCGTTCCAGCACCGCGCGACGACCAGACGGTGCGTCAAAATAATCACGAGTACGCTATAGCCCAACAAGAGCTGCGTCATCAAGGCGAGGCTGCCGGGGGAGTAGCCGCCCACGTTGGTGAACGTGATGATGTTGAACAGCGAGAACAACGCAATGCACGAGATATAGCCGTGCAGATTCAGGTAGACCAGAAACCGCGTTCGGAGGGGGATGCCCGGTTCGAACAAGAGAAAGAAAGTTTCAAGATCGCCCTTCATCCAGCGGATGTTGCGGCGCCGCTCTTCCACGTAGTTCGAGGGACTTTCCTCGTAGGCGATGACGTCCTGGCAGAACACGGTGCGATATCCGCGCCGGCGAAGGTAGACGGTGTCCCAAATGTCGTGGCTCAACACGCCCTCGGGGATGTCGAGGCCCTTCATCACCGAGCAGAGGCCCAAGTAATTGTGGCCGAAGGAGAGCACCTCGCCGAACACGACCTGCCTGACCTTCAGGTACAGCTCCATCAGTATGGCCACGGCGTTGCGGTTGTTGTCCGCGAAGTAGGTGCAGGCGCTGCCCACCTGCGTGTTCGCTTGGAAGCAGCCGATGTCGCGGTTGTCCGGGTGCTCCGCCTTGCGCAGCAGTCGCAGCACGGTGTTCTTCGGAGCCATGGTGTCGGCGTCGCAGGCGAAGAAGTATTTGTATTCGTCTTTGTACTTCTCCAGCCACAGCTCCATCATCTCGCGTTTCTTCAACGCGGGATCCTCGCTATGCAGCCAGTGGACGCGCCGCTCGCCGAAGATCTCGCGCAGTCGGCGGAGCACGTCGCGCTCGTAATCTATGTAGCGCTCCGGCGCCTCGCCGCTCACGATCCACAGATGAACGTTGGGCAGGAAATTATTTCGGTACGTATATTCCAGGCGTTCGAAAAGACCGGTCGACTCCTTGCGGACGAAATAGACAATCGCCGTCTTCGGGATCCTGACCAGCGGTTTTTCCGCGAAGACGATGCCGTCCTTCAGAAAGAAGTAATACACCGAATGCCATAGCATCCAGGCGTTGTTGAAGAGCAGGGGCAGGAGGCACAACCAGAGCAGCACCTGCGCGTAGCCGCCGGTAGTGGCACGCCACGAGTAGTAGCCGAATACGCCGGTGAAAATTGCGGCGCTCGCCACCATCATGCCGAGAAAGAAGGACGGCCGCAGATACCAGGGATGGGCTTGACCGGTTTTCATCATCCCGCCAGCGTCCGCATGATCCATTTGCCGAGTTGGAATCGCCCGTAACAGATTTGCGTGTTGGCGTCCGTGCCGTAAACGTTTTCAGGCGGACGCTCATCGAGGCGGATTCCGACATACACGACGCCCAAGTTGAACGGCGCGACATGGCCGGCGTCTTGCGGCTGTGCAGCCGGTGATCCGTCCTGGGGCTCGTTGGCAGACAAGCCGCCCACGCTTTCCACCGTGCCGCGAAAAGCGTGATCCGGCAACGACCCGAAGCGCACGGTCGCCGGCATTCCAGGCTTCACGCCGATCGCCTGGCTTTCATCGAAGGCCAGCAGTATCACGGACTCTGCGCCGCGCGACGGCGCATCTATGGCGACGCTGCGCGACGGGAGAACTTTGCCCAAGGCGGAGACAAACAGCGGAAACGGAACGAATATCAGAGCCAACACCGCCACTGCGGCGGCGAACGCCGCCCACTTGTACCAAACGTTGCCGGTCCGATCGCCGAATTGCGTTTTCTCCTGTGGCTCGTCGATCGTCTCGACGATGTCGGGAAGGTCGTGGCCGTCGACCGCGATTTCCGCGCTTTGAATCAACAGTTTCCGGAATTCGTCCTCAAGCCGCGCCATTTGCTTTTCGCGAGCGGCGATCAAGCACGCGGTCTTGCGCAACCGTACGGTTGCCGATGCCCCTTCGTCCTCGATCATTTGCATCCTGGTCATTGATGAATCATCAACTTCAACGGGTAGCACTCCTCATTGAGGGAGTTCAATGAGGGATTCGTGTATGCGGATGAAGAGCAGTCGGCGCGCCTGCCAGGGGGACTTCGGCTTCGATCCGGTCCCATCCAATCTCATCAAAGAAGGAGGCGGCATTCATGCAAAAGTGTCCGTGTGGAAACGTTTACATTTTCAGGAGCGCTACTTTTACTCCAACGCTGCTACAGTTTCAATGCAATTCGGATCGACCGAATTCGCTCACGTCAAAAAGGTGATCGAAGACACGTTACCTGGCCTGAAGGTCGATGGACAACGCAGGAAGATGTCACGGTTTTGCAGCGACAAGCGACTGGCTGGCGGAGCGCAACAACGGTATCGTTCGTGCGGCTCGCACATCATCTGGCGATATCCGCATGATCCAGCGTAGGAAGGTTCTTCTCGCAATTGCCGCCGCATTGGCTGCTGCCAAAGCACGCGGCATCGCTGCGCGCACGCAGGCGAAGGCAGGCACGGCGGCACCGACACCACCCGTCGATGCGTTGGGAACACTGCAGGCACGCGAGGCGCAGCCCTACTCGTATGAGGGACTCGTGGAAACCGCGCGGAAGTTGGCCGCGGCAGATTACGTACCACCGCCCGCGCCGCCGGCAAACATTCTGCAGCGCATCGATTACGAGGCGCACTGGGTGATCCGCTACAAGAACGACAAAGCGCTTTTTCTGCATGGGCCTGGCCCATACCCGATCGAGTTCTTTCACGTCGCGCGCTTCTTCCGCGTGCCGGTGCGCATGTTCCTCGCGCAGGAGGGGCAGGCGCGCGAGATCGTCTTCGATCGCGCGGCATTCGACATGCCCGCCGACAGCCCCGCGCGTGATCTGCCCGCGGACGTGGGCTTCGCGGGGTTCTTCGCCCATGATAGCCGTCTGGCCGGCACGGGCGCATTGGACTGGCAGGACCGCGACTGGGTCGCATTTCTGGGCGCGTCGTACTTCCGCGCGATCGGCGAGTTGTCCCAGTACGGCGTCTCGGCGCGCGGAGTCGCGGTGAACACGGCAGTGGCCGGTCGCGATGAGGAATTTCCCGTATTCACACGCTTCTACTTCGAGGCTCCGACGCGCGATGACGGCGAGTTGACGGTCTGCGCGCTGCTCGAAGGGCCGAGCATCGCGGGCGCGTACCGTTTTCGGCTGCGGTATGAACGCAGCGTGCGCATGGAGGTCGAGGCGGCGCTCTTCCTGCGCAAGGACGTCGATCGTCTCGGCCTGGCGCCGCTCACTTCCATGTATTGGTACTCGGAGACGACCAAGCCCGAGGCGATCGACTGGCGTCCCGAGGTGCACGACTCCGACGGACTGGCTCTGTGGAATGGGGGAGGCGAGCGCATTTGGCGGCCGCTGATCAATCCGCCGCACACCACGGCCTCGGTGTTCCTCGACAGGAATCCCAAGGGCTACGGGCTGCTGCAACGCGACCGCAATTTCGATCACTATCTCGACGGCGTGCACTACGAGCGCAGACCCAGCGTGTGGGTCGAGCCGATCGACCACTGGGGTCTGGGCGCCGTACAGCTGATCGAGATTCCGACCGAGGTGGAGAGCAACGACAACATCGTGGCCATGTGGGTACCGCAAGAGCCGGCCCGTGCCGGCGCGAGTTATCGTTTGCGCTACCGCATGCTCTGGGCGTCCGAAGAGCCCGCCCCGGCGCTCGCTCGCTGCATTTCTACTCGCCTGGGGCGCGGCGGAAAATCGGGCGGAGAAGTCTCGACGAGATTCGTCATCGAATTCCTCGGTGCGACGCTCACCCGTTTTGCCCCGGCAACGCCACCCGAGGACTCGATCTGGGTTTCGCGCGGCGAAATCATCTACCACGAAGTCGAGGCGATCCCCGACGGTGTTCTCGGCCACTGGCGTGTGTATTTCGATCTAGCTGCGGGCGCCGGCGCGCCGATCGAACTGCGCGTGTACCTGCGCTCGGGCAAGCAACAGCTCACCGAGACTTGGCTCTACACGCTCAATCTCTGATCCAACACTAGGGCGTCTGCGCGCGCAGTTGCGGCAGGCGCCGTGCCCGCGCGTCGGCGAGGACGCGTTTGCTCCAGCGGCTCATGTCGTCGAGCAGCGAGTAGATCGTCGGCAGCACGAGCAGGCTCACCAGCGTGGAAAACATCAGGCCGCCGACGATCGCGCGCGCCATCGGGTAGTACTGCGGGCCGTCGCCGCCCAGGCTCGCGCCCTCGAAACACAGCGGCACCATGCCGAGGATCGCCGTTCCCATGGTCATGAGAATCGGCCGCAGGCGGTCTTTTGCGCCTTGGATCAGCGCATCGCGCCGCGCCAGTCCGTCGTGGCGCAGCTGGTTGATGTGCACGATCATGACGATGCCGTTGTTGACGACGACACCCATCAGGATCAGCACGCCGATGAACGACATGAAGGTAAAGACGGTGCCGGTGATCCAGAAAAACCAGTAGATGCCGAGAATGGAAAACACGAACGTGGTGAGGATCGCGGCCGGATAGATGAGCGACTCGAACATCGCGCACATCACTACGTAGACGAGCACGAGCGCCACGAGCACGTTGAAAAACATCGTGCGCGTACCTTCTTCACCGCGATCGAAACTCTCGCCGAAACTCCAGCGATACCCCGCCGGCAGCGTCATCCCGCTCATCGCGCGTTCGATGTCGTGGCGCGCGTCGTCGCTGGTCTTGCCGTCGGCGCGGTTGGCGACGATGCCGAGCGAGGTCTGCCGATTGGTGCGCTCGATCGTGGCGGGCGCCTGCGTCGACTGCGCCTGGACCATCGCCATCAGCGGCACTTCCGCACCCTCGGCATTGCGCACCTTGAAGCCGGCGAGATCGTCGAGGCTGCGCGTGTCGGCCTGGGCGAACCGCAGCCACACCGGCACCTGCGCGTCGCCGCCGTGAAAGTCCTTGAGCTGCTGGCCGCGCAGCGCGATCGCGATATAGCGCGCGATGTCGTTTGCGGAAAACCCGTACGTCTTGGCTCTCTCGCGGTCCACGCGCACGGCGATCTCCTGATTGCTGCTGCCCGTCGAGGTGCGAACGTCGCGAAGGCTCGGCTGCTGCTGCAGAAGCGGCACGATGTTGCGCGCGAGATCCTGCAGCACCACGCGCGAATCGCCCGTCAGCGTGATGCCTATCGAGTTTCCGCCGTCGCTGCGGCCGTTGTCGCCGCTGAAAAGCACCTCGCCGATCGCGAGCTTCGGCAGGCCCTCGCGCATGGCCTGTTGAATTTTCTTGGCGTCGAATTTCTCGCCGTGCCCGGTGTCGAGATAGATATCGGTGCTCGCTTGGCCGGCTTCGTTGAACGACGTGTATACGGTGCGGATGTGATAGACGTCGCGGTGCGCAGCCAGATAGCTTTCCACCTGCGCGATGCCGCGATACATTTCCTCGAGCGTATACAGGCCGTTGAGGCGGTAGTACAGGTGCAGCATCGACGGTTCGCTGTCGCCGTTCATGTCGACCTTGGTCGCGCCGATCGGCACCGCGCTGGCGAGCATCAGCAACAGCAGGCCGAGCATCGTCCAACGACGGTGGCCCAGTGTCCACGCAACCCATGCGCCGTAGCGCACGAGCATGCGCGCGACCAGACCGTTGCGGCCGATGAACTTCGGCGGCGGCAGCTTGGCCGACAGCATGGGCACCAGGCTGATCGCGACCAGCCACGACGACAGATGCGCGATGGCCATCGACACTGCGATCTGGAAAAGCTGCACCTTGAATTCGTTGGACTCGCCGAACACGAGCGGCAGGAACACGATCACGCTCGACAGGGTGCCGGCCGCGATCGCGATCCCGACGATCTGCGTACCCTGCACCGCGCAATACCATGGCCGGTCGGGATAGCGCTCGCGGAAGTGATAGATGCTTTCGACCACCACCACGGCGTTGTCGACGAGCATGCCGACCGCGAGCAGCAGGCCCATCATCGACAGAAGATTGAGCGTGATGCCGAACATCTGCATGCAGCCCAACGTGATGATGAAGCAGATCGGAATCGACAGCGACACCATCATCGTCGACGGCCAATCGCGCAGGAAGAAAAACAGCACGAAGATCGACAGGAGCGTGCCCTCGAGGCCGGCCTGGCCGAGCTGGCGAAGGCTTGCGGTGATCGCCTGTCCCGCGTCCCACAGCGTGGCGACGCGGATGCCCTGCAGGTCGCTCGACGCCAGGATGGCGTGGAGCTCGGCGCGCGCCGCGCGGCTGACGTCGACGATGTTCGCCGCGCGCTCTTTTTGCAACACGAGCACCACGCCGGGGTGTTCGTCGAGCAGCAACCGATAATCGGCGCGCGCCGGCTGCAGTCCGACGTCGGCCACGTCGCCCAGGCGCACGCCGCTCATGTCGAGCATCAGGCGGCGGATCTCGTCGACGCTTTGCCATTCGCCGACCGGCTGCACCTGCATGCGCCGGCCGCCGTCGCTGATCAGTCCCGCCGCCGCCGAGAAATT
>DAIMZS010000043.1:8072-16062 GCA_036733825.1 Rudaea sp. | reverse complement strand
CTCCACAACCCAACCCCCACGCCATATCGCCATCGTCATGGACGGCAACGGCCGCTGGGCCAAACGGCGCCACCGCCCGCGCACGTTCGGCCATCATGCCGGGCAGAAAGCGGTGCGCGCCGTCATCGAAGCCTGCCTGCGCCGGGGCGTCGAGGCACTGACTCTGTTCGCGTTCTCGTCGGAAAATTGGAAACGGCCGCAGGACGAAGTCGGCGCGCTGATGGAACTTTTCCTCAAGGCGCTCGACCGCGAAGTCGGCGAATTGCACGGCTACGGCGTGCGCATCCGCTTCATCGGCGAGCTGGCCGCGTTCGCGCCCGCGCTGCGTGAGCGCATGCGGGCGGCGATGGACAAGACCGCCGGAAATACCAAGCTCGCGCTGAATATCGCGGTGAACTACGGTGGCCGCTGGGATATCGCGCAGGCCGCGCGCCGCATGGCCGAGGCCGCGCTGCGCGGTGAGGTCGATCCCGCGCAGATCGATGAGGCGCGCCTGGCCGGCTACTTCTCCCTCGCCGAGCTGCCGCCGCTCGATCTCTTCATCCGCACCGGCGGCGAGAAGCGCGTGAGCAACTTCCTACTCTGGCAGATCGCCTACGCCGAACTCTACTTTTCCGACGTGCTCTGGCCCGATTTCGACGCCGCCTGTCTGGACGCCGCGATCGCCGATTTCGCCGGACGTGAGCGCCGTTATGGTAAAACGAGCGCCCAGGTGGGGACAAAAACATGACCGCGGAATCACGCACCGGAAAATGCGGCCACCAACCGCCGCGCCGTGATCTCCGCGCCGAGGGACGATCGTCGAATCTATGAAACAACGGATCATCACGGCACTGCTGATCACGCCCTTCGCGATCGCGCTGATGCTGTTCGTGCCGACGCCGGCCTTCGTCGCCATCATCGGCACCTTGTGCGGCATCGGCATGTGGGAGTGGACGCGCCTATCGGGCATGCGCGAACGGCCTTGGCGCGCCGTCGCCGTCGCCGCCGGCGTGCTCGCGATGCTGGCGCTGTACTTCACCTCGAGCGTGGTCTTGTGGTGGACCTTCATCGTGCTCGGCTGCTGCGCCTGGATCGGCGCGATCTTCTGGCTGCGCAGCTTTTCGTTCGCCGCCTCCGTGACGCGCGAACACACGGCGCTGAAGCTCGCCGCCGGCGCGCTCGCGATTCTGCCGGCCTTCGCCGGCTTGATGCGCATCCACCAGACGCAAGTCATTCCGCACACCTGGGCGCTGTACGCGCTGCTGCTGGTCTGGTGCGCCGACACCTTCGCCTATTTCGCCGGCAGCCGCTGGGGCACGACCAAGCTCGCCCCGCAGATCAGCCCCGGCAAGACCTGGGCCGGGCTCTACGGCGCCCTGGTCGGCTCGGGCATCATCGCCGCGATCGGCGGCTGGCTGCTCGGCGTGCGCGGCGTAACCCTGGTGCTGCTCGTGATCGTGGCGCTGATCAGCGTGGCGTTTTCGGTTGTCGGCGACCTGTTCGAGAGCCTGATCAAACGCCACGCCGGCGTGAAGGATTCCGGCACGCTGTTCCCCGGCCACGGCGGCGTCTGCGACCGCCTCGACGGCGTGTTCGCCGCACTGCCGTTCTTTGCGCTCGGCAAGGCGCTGCTGGGACTATGAGAAAAGTCGCAATACTCGGCGCCACCGGCTCGATCGGTGCGAGCGCGCTCGACGTGATCGCGCGCCATCCGCAGGAATTTCGCGCGAGCGTGCTCGCCGCGCACCGCAAAGTCGACGAACTCGTCGCGCTGTGCGTGCGCTTCCAGCCCGATCTGGCCGTGATCGCCGATGCGGCGCTCGAGACCTCGCTGCGCGACGAGCTCGCTGCCGCCGGGCTGCCGACGCGCGCCGCGGGCGGCACGGCCGCGCTCAACGAGGCGGTGTCGGGTGAGATGTGCGACACAGTCGTCGCCGCCATCGTCGGTGCGGCCGGGCTGGAATCCACCCTGGCCGCCGCGCGCGCGGGCAAGCGCCTGCTGCTCGCGAACAAGGAATCGGTGGTCATGGCCGGCGCCCTGCTGCTCGATGCCGTGCGGGCCGGCGGCGCCGAACTGATTCCGATCGATTCCGAGCACAACGCGATCTTCCAGTGCCTGCCCGGCGGCCGCCCCGAACTCGGCGCGGCCGGCGTGCGCCGCATTCTGCTGACCGCCTCGGGCGGGCCGTTCCGCGGACGCAAGCGCGCCGATCTCGCCGCGATCACGCCGGATCAGGCCTGCGCGCATCCAAAATGGGCCATGGGCCGCAAGATCTCGGTCGATTCCTCGACGCTGATGAACAAGGGACTCGAAGTCATCGAGGCGCACTGGCTGTTCGGCGCCGCACCGGCGCAGATCGAAGTCGTCGTGCATCCGCAAAGCCTGGTGCATTCGCTGGTCGAATACGCCGACGGTTCGGTGCTCGCCCAGCTCGGCAATCCGGACATGCGCACCGCGCTCGCGCACGCGCTCGCCTGTCCGCAGCGTATCGACGCGGGCGTGGCGCCGCTCGACCTGATCCGCGCCGGCGCGCTGCAGTTCGAGGCGCCCGACCGCGGCACGTTCCGCTGCCTCGACCTGGCTTATCAAGCCCTGGCGGCCGGCGGAACGGCACCGACCGTGCTCAATGCGGCCAACGAGATCGCCGTCGCCGCCTTCCTCGAGGGCAACCTGCCGTTCCTGGCCATCCCCGAGTTGATCGAGGCCACGCTCGACGCAATATCGGCTGAACCGGTGGCCGGGGTCGAGCATCTTATTCACGTGGATTTAACGGCACGCCAGATGGCTCAACGTAAGATGCGGCAAGGATTCTGTTGAGAAGCGTTTTCGTCCGCAGATAAACGCGGATGAACGCAGATTTAAGAACAAATCTCGGCTTTTATCCGCGTCCATCCGCGTTTATCTGCGGACCTAATCTTGAGCTTGAGAGCTTTATGAGTGAGTTTTTCGGTTCCATTTTCTGGCTCGCCGTCACCCTCGGCGTGCTGGTGACCTTCCACGAATTCGGCCACTACTGGGTCGCGCGGCGCTGCGGCGTGCGCGTGCTGCGCTTCTCGATCGGCTTCGGCAAGCCGATCTGGTCGTTCTACCGCGACGGCACCGAATGGGCGATCGCCGCGATCCCGCTCGGCGGCTACGTGAAATTCCTCGACGAAGCGGAAGTCGACGGTGCGGTGTCGGCGCAGTCGCTCGAAGGCGCGGTCAACCG
Source organism: Rudaea sp. (assembly GCA_036733825.1). Taxonomy (GTDB): domain Bacteria; phylum Pseudomonadota; class Gammaproteobacteria; order Xanthomonadales; family Rhodanobacteraceae; genus Rudaea. The sequence goes on along the minus strand of DAIMZS010000043.1, from coordinate 12,871 downwards.
CAAACCGCCCTGGCAGCGCATCGCCATCGCCGCGGCCGGTCCGGCATTCAATATCGTGTTCACCGTGATCGCGTTCTGGGCGATGTTCGTGATCGGCCGGCCGGACTACCAGCCGGTCATCGGCCCGCCGAAGGGGCTCGCCGCGGAAGCCGGCCTCGCAAGCGGCGACCGCATCCTCGCGGTCGGCGGCGAGAAGGTCGATTCGATGAGCAATGCGATGCTGGCCGTGTACGAAGCGGCCGCGCTGCATCGCGACGTCCCGATCCAGGTCGCCGGCGCCAGCGGCCAGCCGCGCAGCGTGACCCTGGCGCTGAGCCAGCTGCCGCCGGGCGCGCCGGACAATCAGGCCGCGGTCGAGAAGATCGGCCTGTATCCGAAATCGATGCCGGCGATGGTCGCCGAAGTCACGCCGGGCCAGCCGGCCGAACGCGCCGGCATGCGTGTCGGCGACCGCATCGTCGAGATCAACGGCGTGCCGACCGAGAGCAGGGACAGTTTCGCCGCGGCCCTCGTCGCGCAGACGGAAAAGTCACCGAACCTGCAGATCGTGGTCGAGCGTGACGGCGGCCGCGTGCCGCTTCAGCTCAACGCGGAAAAAACCGTTGTCGACGGCAAGGAGAAGCCGCGCATCGGCATCAGCTACGTGCAGGCGCCGGCGACGAAGGACGCGCTCGAACGCTTCGGCCCGATCGCCGCGATTCCCGCCGCGTTCAACGAGACCGGCCGGCAGATCAGCTCCATGCTCGGCATGATCCGCGGCATGATCGTGGGCGAGGCATCGGTCAAGAATCTCTCCAGCGTCATTTCGATCGCCCAGGTCGCGAACGCCTCGGCGAATCAGGGGCTGGCCTGGTTCCTGTCGTTCCTTGCGGTGATCAGCCTGAGCCTGGGCATCCTCAATCTGCTGCCGATCCCGATTCTCGACGGCGGGCACATCGTGTTCACGTTGGCGGAGTGGATCAAAGGCAGTCCGGTCAGCGAACGTACACTGATCGCCGGACAATATGTCGGCCTTGCGTTGTTGGTCACCCTGATGAGTCTGGCGTTTTATAACGACATAGCGCGCCAGTTCGCATCGTAGGACGTGGACTAGGGGTCGAGAACCGGGGTCGGGAAGGCGTGTCGCGCTTCCGTTCCCGGCTCGCGGCCCTCAGCCCCCGTCTTTTCCGTTAAAATCTTGCGTTGCACATACCCCCGGATTGACGATGAAGCGTATCGCCGCCCTAGTTTTGTTCGCCTGCCTCACCGCCAAAGCCCACGCCATCGATCCTTTCGTCGCCTCGGATATCCGCATCGACGGACTCCAGCGCATTTCCGCGGGTACCGTATTCACCTATCTGCCGGTTGAAAAAGGCGACACGGTGACGACCGAGCGCGCCCAGCAGGCGGTGCGCGCGCTGTACAAGACCGGCTTCTTCACCGACGTCCAGCTCGGCCGCCAGGGCAACATCCTCGTCATCAGCGTGAAAGAGCGCCCGGCGATCTCGAAGATCCAGCTCAAGGGCAACAAGGACCTCAAGGAAGAAGACCTGCTCAAGGGCCTGAAGGACATCGGCCTCGCCGAAGGCGAGCCGTTCGACCGCCTCTCGCTCGACCGCGTGACCCAGGAACTGACGCGCCAGTACTACAACCGCGGCAAGTACAACGTTACGATCAAGCCGACCGTGATCAACCTCGACCGCAACCGCGTCGAGCTGTCGATCATCATCGCCGAAGGCAAGGTGGCGAAGATCAAGAGCATCGATCTCGTCGGCAACAAGACCTACGGCTCCGGCGAGATCCGCAGCGATTTCGAGTCCGACACGACGAACTGGACCTCCTGGTATTCGCGCGACGACCAGTACTCGCGCGAAAAGCTGACCGGCGACCTGGAGAAGCTGCAGTCGTTCTATCTCGACCGCGGCTATCTCGACTACAGCCTGGATTCGACCGAAGTGTCGATCAGCCCGGACAAACGCGACATGTATCTGACCGCGTCGATGACCGAGGGTCAGATCTACAAGATTTCCGACGTGCAGCTCTCCGGCACCCTCGTCGTCAGCGAGGAGGAAATGCGCAAGTTCATCGACTTCAAGCCGGGCGACGTGTTCTCGCGGCAAAAGGTGCAGAAGGCGTCCGAGCAGATGACCGCGGTGCTCGCCAACATCGGCTATGCGTTCGCTCAGGTCACGCCGATCCCGACGCCGGACAAGGACAAGCTCACGGTCGGCATCAATTTCTTCATCAATCCGGGCAAGCGCGTCTACGTGCGCCGCATCGAATTCGCCGGCAACGGCCGCACCGAAGACGAGGTCATGCGCCGCGAAATGCGCCAGCTCGAAGGCGCGTGGTACTCGCAGGCCGCGATCGACCGTTCGAAGATCCGCCTGCAGCGCCTGGGCTATTTCAAAAAGGTCGACATCACCACGCCGCGCGTGCCGGGCACGGACGACCAGATCGACGTCAAGGTGAAGGTCGAGGAAACCAACTCCGGCAGCTTCACCTTCGGCGTCGGCTACTCGCAGCTCGACAAGCTGATCCTGTCCGTGTCGGTATCGGAGAACAACTTCTTGGGTTCGGGCGATTCGGCCAGCGTGTCGGCTTCGAAGAGCTACTACCAGACCTCGTACGGCCTGAGCTATTTCCAGCCCTATCTGACCGACAGCGGTATCGGTCTGGGCTACTCGATGCGCTACACGAAGAGCGATTTCGGCAACGCCAATATCGCCAACTACACCAATGACACCGCGTCGTTCGCGATCAACACCGGCATTCCGATCGGCGAAAGCGATTCGGTCAGCGCCTCGCTCGGCGCGAGCAAGACCAAAATCCGCACGTTCTACGACTCGCTCCTGCAGGCGCGCGACGCGAACGGCAACCTGATCTACGACTCCAACGGCAATCCGGTCTACCAGACCGACCCGTTCGGCAACTATCTCACCTACCGTACTTACTATTCGCCGTCGCAGATCGTCGACTACCTCAACGAGATCGGCCACTACACCTTCCACCAGGTGAGCTTCTCGGCCGGCTGGACGCACGATACGCGCAACAAGTATTTCAACCCGACCCACGGTTCGGTGCAGTCGCTCGGCATCGAAGTCGCCCTGCCGGGCTCGACGGTCGAGTACTACCGCATCAACTACCGTTACCAGCAGTATTTCCCGATCACGCACGGCTTCGTCTTCGAAGGCACGGTCAACATCGGCTACGGCGATGCCTATGGCAAGTACAGCAGCCTCGGGCTGCCGTTCTTCGCGAACTACTACGCCGGTGGCGTCGCCGACGTGCGCAACTTCCGCGACAACACGCTGGGCTCGAACGCGACGCGCACCCTGTACCAGGGGTGCACCTCGTTTTCGCAGGCCGACTACTGCCTGCAGCCGCTCGGCGGCGCGTTCAAGACGACCGGCTCGGCCGAGCTGATCATCCCGCTGCCGTTCATCAAGGACGACACCGCCACGCGCCTGTCCTGGTACGTCGACGTCGGCAACGTCTACAAGAACTTCAGCGACTTCTCCTGGACCGGCCCGGACGGCATGCGCGCGTCGACCGGCCTGTCGCTGCACTGGCAGGCGCCGGTCGGCCCGATCGTCATCAACCTCGGCCGCCCGATCATCAAGAAACCGGGCGATATTTCCGAGACGCTGCAGTTCAACTTCGGCGGCACCTTCTAAAAATCAGCTGCGCCATTCCGCTCGTCGACGGTAGTGCGCGTTGGCAATCAGGACCCGTTCGCCCTGAGGTATCGAAGGGCGAACTTCACGCCAGGTTGCCGCTCGTGGTTCGATACCTCACCACGAGCGGAGCAGCAGGTTTCAAACCAGTCCACTGGTCGCGCGACGACCGGGGCGACGAAACGCGCGGTCTCGGGTTAAGATGGGAAATCGACGGAGTCGACGCCCGCGGGTCGCCCGCGGCGTCGGCGTGCAAGCGGAGAACCCGACTCGTGATTCAACCCGGCGGTTCGATCGGACGTTGCAGCAAGGGTGCGCTGATCCTGGCGCTCATCCTGACCGCAGCCGCCGTCGTCCAGGCGCAAACGCCGGTTCCGGCGTCGGCCGCCGCAGCGCGCATCGGCTACATCGACGTCAAGCGCCTGATCGACACCGCCCCGCAATTCCTCGAATCCAAGGCGAAACTGGAACGCGAATTCGCCAAGCAGAACGCCCAGATCAATGCCGACGACGCCAAGCTGGCCGCGCTCAAGCAGCGCTACGAACGCGACAGCGCAATCATGACCAAGGAAAACGCCGAGGCGCTCAAGCGCGAGATCGACGCGACCGAGCGCGACAACAAGCGCCGGCGCGAGGAGACGCGCGCCGAATACAACAACCGCGGCGCCGAAGAGGTCAACCGCAACCTGCGCCTGATCAACGACACCGCGATCGAATACGCACGCACGCAGGGCTACGACATGGTCGTCGGCAGCCAGGCCGTGCTCTACGCCAGCCCGCGCGTGGACATCACCGACGCGGTCCTGCAGCGTCTGAAAGAACTCAATCCAGGCACCGCGAAACCGTGAGCGACGCGCCCGCGCCCCTGACCCTGGCGGACCTCGCCCGGCGCTTCGCGCTGGACCTGCGCGGCGACGGCGGCGTGTCCGTGGCCGGCGTGGCGACGCTGGCTGCGGCGACGCCGGCTCAGCTCGGCTTCCTCGCCAATCCGCGCTATCGCAGCGAACTGGCGACGACCCAGGCCGCCGCGGTGATCCTGCGCGCCGACGATGCGGAACACTTCTCCCGCGCCGCGCTGATTGCCAAAGACCCTTACGTCGCCTTCGCCAAAATCGCCGCCTTGTTCGAGCGCCTGCCCGCCGC
>DAIMZS010000043.1:0-7972 GCA_036733825.1 Rudaea sp. | reverse complement strand
CTCGTGCATCCGGGCGCGGTGATCGGCGCGGACGGCTTCGGCCTCGCTTTCGACAAAGACCACTGGATCAAGGTGCCGCAGCTCGGCGGCGTCGTCATCGGCGACGATTGCGAAATCGGCGCGAACACCACGATCGATCGCGGCGCGCTCGAAGACACCGTGCTCGAGGAAGACGTGCGCCTCGACAACCAGATCCAGGTCGCCCACAACGTGCGCATCGGCGCGCACACGGCCATGGCCGGCTGCTCGGCCGTGGCTGGCAGCGCGAAGATCGGCCGCTACTGCCTGATCGGCGGCGGCGCCGGGGTGCTCGGCCATCTGGAAATCGCCGACAAAGTGACGATCACCTCGATGGCGCTCGTCACCCACTCGATCCACGAGCCCGGGGAGTATTCCTCGGGCACCCCGATCCAGGATAATCGCGCCTGGCGCCGCAATGCCGCGCGCTTCAAGCATTTGGATGAATTGACCCGGCGCGTACAAGCGCTGGAGAAGGACGCACCACAATGAACGAGATGAAGACCCCGCCCACCCTGCCGATCGAGGCGCACGACATCGCCAAGATGTTGCCGCATCGTTATCCGTTCCTGCTCGTCGACCGCGTGCTCGCGTTCGAAGCGGGCAAAACGCTGACCGCGATCAAGAACGTGACGATGAACGAGCCGTTCTTTCAGGGCCACTTTCCCGGTTATCCGGTGATGCCGGGCGTGCTGATCATCGAAGCGCTCGCGCAGGCTTCGGGCGTGCTCGTGCACCTGTCTTCGCAATACGCGCCGGGCGCGCATCCGCTGTATTTTCTGGTCAAGGTGGACAAGGCCAAGTTCAGCCAGATCGTCAAGCCGGGCGACCAGCTCACGCTCGACATCGAACTCAAACGCATGATCCGCAGCATGGCGATCTTCCACGGCCGCGCCTCGGTCAACGGCAAGCCGGTCGCCGAAGCCGAAATGATGTGCGCGGAGAAGACGGACTGATGATCCACGCCACCGCTCAAGTCGACGCCGGCGCGAAGCTCGGCGCGAACGTCAGCATCGGCGCGTACAGCGTGGTCGGGCCCGATGTCGAAATCGGCGACGGCACGCAGATCGCGCCGCATGTCGTCATCCAGGGTCCGACGCGGATCGGCCGCAACAACCGCATCGCTTCGTTCGCTTCGGTCGGCGGCGATCCGCAGGACAAGAAATACCACGGCGAGCGCAGCGAGCTGATCATCGGCGACGACAACCTGATCCGCGAATTCGTCACCATCAACCGCGGCACCGGCGACGGCGGCGGCGCCACGCGCATCGGCGATCACAACTGGATCATGGCCTACGTGCACATCGCACACGACTGCATCGTCGGCAACCATACGATCTTCTCCAACAACGCCACGCTCGCCGGCCATGTCGAAGTGGGCGACTACGCGATCCTCTCCGGTTTTGCCGGCGTGCATCAGTTCTGCCGCGTCGGCGCGCACGCGTTCGTCGGCATGAACTGCATGATCAATGGCGACGTGCCGCCGTTCGTGATGATGGCCGCCGATTACGGCCGGCCGCGCGGCATCAACTCCGAAGGTTTGAAGCGCCGCGGTTTTTCCGCCGAGCGCATCGCCGCGATCAAGCGCGCCTACCGCGCGCTGTACCTGTCGAAATCGCCGCTCGACGAAGCGCGCGCGACGCTCGCCGGCGCGGCCGAATCCGAGCCCGATGTGCGCACGATGCTCGAATTCATCGAGCGCGGACAAAGGCCGTTGGCGCGTTAGCTCAAAGCCCTCTCCCCCGGCTTCGTCGGGGGAGAGGGTTGGGTGAGGGGGCGCTTTTCACCTCTACAATGCGCTCGATGAGCATAGAGCCTCCCTCACCCCACCCTCTCCCCCAAACGGTGAAACCGTTTGGGGGAGAGGACTGTAAAAGCTTCGTTCTCGTTGCCGGCGAAGCCTCGGGCGATCTGCTCGGCGCGAACCTGATCGCCGAGCTCAAGACGCGATTTCCCGACGCGCGTTTTGCCGGCATCGGCGGCCCGCGCATGCGCGATGCGGGCATGGAGATCTGGCACCCGCTCGATCGCCTTTCCGTGATGGGTCTGGTCGAGGTGCTCAAGCATCTGCCCTCGCTGCTCGCCCTGCGCCGCGAGGTGTTCCGGCGCACGTTGCAGGAACGGCCCGACGTGTTCATCGGCATCGACGCGCCGGATTTCAATCTCGGCCTCGAATCGAGACTCAAACGCGCCGGCATCCGCACTGCGCACTACGTCAGCCCTTCGATCTGGGCCTGGCGCGAGAACCGTGCCGAAAAAATCGGCCGCAGCGCCGACCGCGTGCTCTGCCTGTTTCCGATGGAGCCGCCGATCTACGCGCGCCACCATGTCGATGCGCGCTTCGTCGGTCATCCCCTCGCCGAAACCTTCGCGCTGCACCCGGATAAACTCGCCGCGCGCCGCGAACTCGGCCTGCCCGGCGACGCGCTCGTGCTCGCCGTGCTGCCCGGCAGCCGGCTCGGCGAGATCGCGCGGCTCGGGCGCGATTTTCTCGACGCCGCAGCATTGCTGCGGCGCGAATTTCCACAGCTTCACGTGGTCATCCCCGCCGCAAACGCCGCCTGCGAAACGGCGATCAGCGAGTTGATCCGCTCGTCGGCCGACCAGAACGCGGCCGCGACGGTTCTTTCCGCCGATGCCCGATTCTCGATTCCGCATTCGCAGCTCGCCATGATCGCCGCCGACGCGATCCTGCTCGCCTCGGGCACCGCCGCGCTCGAAGCGATGCTGGCGAAGCGGCCGATGGTGGTCGCCTATCGCATCGCGCCGATGACGTATCGCATCGTGAAAACGCTCGGGATGCTGAAGACATCGGTGTATTCGCTGCCGAACATCCTCGCCGGGCACACTGTCGTCCCCGAACTGATGCAGGACGATTGCACGCCGCCGGCGCTGGCCGCCGCACTCGCGCCGATGCTGCGCGCACGCGCGCTGCCGGCGGCCACGCTGGAGGAATTCGTCCGCCTGCACGCCTCGCTGCGCGGCGACGCCGAGCACAACGCCGCCGCCGCGGTGGCCGGCCTGCTCGGCGCCGCGAACGAACCGAGCTGAATCCTCGTTCACTGCTATCGCGGCACAGCAACGGCGGTCGTTGACGCCCGTGCGCGCCGCCCGTAACGTTGCGCGGTGCCGACACCCGACTCGACGACAAAATCCGGATTCGCCTCGCTTCCGCGCCGAAGCAAACTGCTCTTTCTCATCGCACTCGTCGCGTTCGGCCTGCTGATCATCTTCGGTCCGCTCAGCGAAGCGACGTGGATCGAACGTGCGTTTTCGGCGACGCTGATCCTCGCGAACGTCGCCTTCATCGCCTTTCTCACGCGTCGGCTTCTGTTCGCTTTCATTCTGCCCACGGTGATCTTCGGCGGCATCCTCATCGCCAGCGCGATGAAGTTCCACTATTTGACGACGCCGCTGATGGCGCCCGACCTCGTCTATTTCGTCAATCGCGATCTGCTCGACGTCGCCCTTCACTATCCGCCGATCCTGCTCGCTGTCGCCTGTGCGCTCGTTGCGATTCCGGGCCTGCTGATCCTCGCCTGGCGCTGGGGCAGGCCGACGCTGCTCGAACGCCTCGCTCCGCCGCGCCGGCGCTACGCGCGCGTTGCCGGCGTGCTCGCGGCGCTGGCGATCATTGCGCTCGCCGCCTGGCCGCGCGGCCCGTTCGCCGCGGTGTTCGAGAAAGGCATGTGGCAGGCGATGAACGACAAGAGCTACATCACCGACTTCGTCACCTCGTTTTATCAAACCCAGGTCGTGATCCCGCCGTTCACCGCGGACGAAGAAGGCGGCCTCGCCTGGACGCAAGGCGCGTCGGACAACCCGCCCGCGTGCACGAAAACCATACCCGGATGCGGCTCCGCCGCGCCGCGGCCGATGGAAAGAACCGAATTGCCCGACATCGTCGCCGTGCTCGAAGAGAGCACGTTCGATCCGGCGATGATCAAGGCCTGCACGCGCGCCGACGTGTGCAAGCGCAAGATGTTCGTGTCCGACGGCCGCACGCGCGCGCACGGTCCGCTGACCGTGCATGTCTGGGGCGGCGGCACCTGGACCAGCGAATTCTCGCTGATGACGGGCCTGAATCACCTGAGCTTCGGCGACGCCGGGCTCTACGCCCCGTACAATCTCGCTCCGCGCGTCAACTTCACCCTGCCGCGCGTGCTGCACGAGGCCGGCTATCGTGCGATCGCGATTTATCCGATGTCCGGCGATTTCATCAACGCGCGCAATGCCTACAAGAACTACGGCTTCGACGCGTTCTACGACGGCAAAGATTACGGCCTGTCGTGGGAATCCTCGGACAACGATCTGTTTCAGGTGTTCAACCAGATCTACGACAAAGAAAAGCAAATCTACGGCAAGCAGCCGCTGTTCGTGATGATGCTGACCCTGCGCCAGCACGGACCGCACATGATTGCGCTGAAAAAGCTTCCGCCGCCGTACGACAGGCCGCTGTTCCCGGGCAAGTTCGTGCCGAAGGCGCTCGACGAATGGATGAACCTCAACTTCACCAACTACCTGCAGCGGCTCGAAGGTTCGGACATCGCGATGGCGGCGCTCGAGAAGAAACTGCTCGACGCGGACCGCCCCGTGCTGCTGTTCCACTTCGGCGACCATCAGCCTTCGTTCGACGGCGCAATGCGCGCGCTCGACAAGAACCTCCCGGACGCCGACGGCGACGCGAACTTCATCACCTACTACATGCTCAAGACCAACTACAAACCCGTGCGCCAGTACGGCGAGCGCGAAATGGACCTGAGCTTCGCACCGTCGCTGATACTCGACATTGCCGGCGTGAAGAAGGACACTTTCTTCCAAGCCAACGCGCTGATGCGCGAGCGCTGCGACGGTTTCTATCTGAACTGCAAGAAGACGAACGTGCTCGACTCCTATCAGAACTATATTTTCTATCAGTTGGGAGTCCTGCACGAATGAACGTTTGCGACGACGCCGCACTTCTCCTCCCCCTTCAAGAGGGAGACCGGGAGGAGGATGGTGTTCGTATTGATTGGCGCGCGAAGCAACACCATCCCCACCCACTCCCCTTGGAGGGGAGGGCTAAGGCCAGGTCGCATGATTGAGGCGCATCTCATCGCCGGCGTCGACGAAGCGGGCCGCGGGCCGCTGGCGGGGCCCGTGGTCGTTGCCGCGGTGATTCTCGATCCGGCACGGCCGATCGTGGGCCTCGCGGATTCCAAAGTACTCACGCCCGCGCGCCGCGAAACGCTCGCCGTCGAGATCCGCGCCTGCGCGCTCGCCTTCAGCGTGGTCGAAGTCGGCGTCGCCGAGATCGACGAATTGAACATCCTTTACGCCAGCCTCACCGGCATGTCGCGCGCGTTGCGCGCCCTCGGGCTTGCGCCGCAGCTGGCATTGATCGACGGCAACAAACTGCCGCGCGACCTGCCCTGCGCCGGCCGCGCCATCGTCGACGGCGACGCGCTCGAGCCTTCGATCAGCGCCGCCTCGATCCTCGCCAAGGTCGCGCGCGATGCGCGCATGTGCGAGCTTGACGCGGTGTATCCCGGCTACGGCTTCGCCGTGCACAAGGGCTACCCCACTCCCGCCCACCGCGCGGCGCTCGAACGTCTGGGCCCCTGCGAACAGCACCGCCGCAGCTTCGCGCCGGTGCGCCAGCAGCTGTTGTTCGGATAAACCCGCGACGCACGCGCTACAATTCACCTCCCGCCGGGCGTGACGAGCGCTTCGGCGGTGTCGTTGTTTGATGGTTTTGGAACATGTCCGAATCTTTGTTGCTGCATCCCCCGCTTCCGCACGACGTCAAGCAGCGCCGCTACTGGAACGCGCCGCACGGCAGCGCGCTCGCGCTGGCGATCGCGGCGGCCGCGCGCGCGCACGCCGGCGTCGTCGTCGCCGTGACGCGCGACACGCACGCCGCGCACACGCTCGAAACCGATTTGCGCGCGCTGGCGGGCGATTCGATCGACGTGCTGCATTTCCCCGACTGGGAAACGCTGCCCTACGATCTTTTCCCGCCGCATCCGGAAATCGTCTCGACCCGCATCGCCACGCTGTATCGCCTGCCGACGACGAAGCGCGGCGTGCTCGTGGTGCCGATGTCGACGCTGATGCAGCGCCTCGCGCCGCGCAGCTTCATCGGCGGATCGAGCCTCGTCCTCGCGCTGAAGCAGACGCTCGATCTCGCCAACGAGCAGCGCCGTCTCGAAGCCGCGGGCTACCGCAACGTGCCGCAGGTACTGGAGCCGGGCGATTTCGCCGTGCGCGGCGCCCTGCTCGACATTTTTCCGATGGGCACGCGCGAGCCGTACCGCATCGAGCTGTTCGACCGCGAGATCGAATCGATCCGCACTTTCGACCCGGAAACGCAGCGCTCGGCGCACAAAGTCGACCGGGTCAATCTTCTGCCGGCGCGCGAATTTCCGCTGACCGAGGAATCGGTGAAGGCGTTCCGCAACACCTTGCGCGAGCGCTTTCCGATCGATCCGCGTCATTGCCCGATTTATCAGGACATCAAGGAAGGCACGACTCCGGCCGGCATCGAGTATTACCTGCCGCTGTTCTTCGAGCGCACCGAAACGCTGTTCGATTACTTGAGCGCCGAGTCGGTGTTCGTCCTCGCCGAAAACGCGCTCGATGCCGCCGAGACGTTCTGGCAGCAAGCGCTGACGCGCTACGACAGCCGCGCGCACGATATCGAACGGCCGATCCTGCCGGTCGCCGAGCTGTACCTGCCGCCGCAGGAACTGCGCGAGCGGCTCAACCGCAGCCTGCGCGTGGAGATCGTCGCCAAGGGCGCGAGCGAACACGCCGTCGATCTCGGCACGCAGCCCGCGCCGAACGTGCCGCTCAATCAGCGTGGTGAAGAGCCGGCGCAGGAGTTGAAGCGATTCCTCGATGCCTATCCGGGCCGCGTGCTGATCGCGGCGGATTCGCCGGGGCGGCGTGAGGCGCTGGTCGAGCAGTTGATCGGGATGGAGTTGCGGCCGAAGGTCGTCGCTTCGTGGAGCGAGTTCGCTGCTTTGAAGCCCTCTCCCTCGCAGCGCGGGGGAGAGGGTTGGGTGAGGGGGGCTCTTGATTCTGTTCCTGAAGGCGAGAGGCAAGAGCGCCCCCTCACCCCAGCCCTCTCCCCCGACGATGAAGCTGTCGGAGGAGAGGGAGTGCGTTTCGCCATCACCGTCGCCCCACTCGATGACGGCTTCGCCCTGACCGAGCCCGCGCTCACCGTTCTCACCGACCGCCAGCTCTACGGCGAACGCGCGCGCGTGACGCGCCGGCGCAAGCATGCGGTGCGCGAACCGGAAGCGATCCTGCGCGACCTGTCGGAACTGACGATCGGCGCGCCGATCGTGCACGCCGATCACGGCGTCGGCCGTTACCAGGGCCTGCTCAAGCTCGACGTCGGCGGCGCCGGCGGCGAATTTCTCTGTATCGAGTACGCCAAGGGCGACAAGCTCTACGTGCCGGTCGCGCAGCTGCATCTGGTGTCGCGCTATTCGGGCGCCGCGCCGGAACTGGCGCCGCTGCACGCGCTCGGCGGCGAAGCCTGGGAAAAAGCCAAACGCAAGGCCGCGCAGAAAGTGCGCGACGTCGCCGCCGAACTGCTCGCGCTGTACGCGCAGCGCGAGGCGCGCGGCGGCACGGCGTTCGTCTACGACCGCAATCTCTATGAACAATTCGCCGCCGCGTTCCCGTTCGAGGAAACGCCGGACCAATTGCGCGCGATCGAAGCGGTGATCGCCGATCTCGCCTCGGGCAAATCCATGGACCGCGTCGTCTGCGGCGACGTCGGCTTCGGCAAAACCGAAGTTGCGCTGCGCGCCGCGTTCGTCGCCGCGATCGCGGGCAAGCAAGTCGCGATGCTCGCGCCGACCACCCTGCTCGCGCAGCAGCACTACCAGAACTTCCGCGACCGCTACGCCGATTGGCCCGTGCGCGTGGAAGTGATCTCGCGCTTCAAGTCGAAAGCCGA
>DAIMZS010000042.1:1447-16173 GCA_036733825.1 Rudaea sp. | reverse complement strand
AACGACGAGCGAAAGAAAAAAGATCAAGAACCAACAAGACATCAATGCCTGCGATAATGCGCCCCGCACCACCCACCCCAAGACATGACTGAATCCACCACCCCGACACATCACCCCGCACCGCAAGGCCTGCTTTCGCGGCTGCGCTGGCTCGTGCCTGTCGTGTTTCTCGGGATTACCGGCTGGTTGCTTTGGCGCGAGGTCGGTCATCAGTTCGATCTGCCGGAGATTCAACGCACCCTGCTCGACGTGCCCACGCTGCCGGCGCTCGGCATCGCCGCGCTCGCGCTGTTCGCGGTGGCGTTCACCGGGCTCGTCGACAGCCTAATCGGACATTGGCTCGGCCTCGGACTGCACTGGCGCGACTATCTGCGCCTGTCGTTCGTCGCCAACAGCCTGGCGAACACGCTCAATCTGTCCGGCGCGATGGGCGCGGGCATCCGCCTGATGGGACTGACGTCGCACAAGGTGCACCTGCCGCGCGCGGCCGCGCTGATCGGCATGCAGGCGTTATCGCTGCCGCTCGGTTTGTCGGTGCTCGTCGTGCTCACCTTGGCGACGCAGTCGCTGCCGCTGACCGCCGGCACGACCGAGCGCACGGTGGCCTATCTCGTCCTCGCCGCGGCCGCGTTGTATCTGCCGCTGTACTTTTTCCTGACGACGAAGCGGCGCCTGATGCGCTGGCTGCCGCACGATCTCGGTTTGCCGCCGCTGCGGCTGAAGATCGAACTGACCCTCGTATCGCTGATCGACTGGGTGCTCGCCGCCGCCGTGCTGTGGGCGTGCCTGTACATCTCGGGCGCGCACGTGAAGGGCGGGCTGCTGCTCGGTGCGTTCGCGGGCGCCTCGGTGCTCGGCCTCGCCAGCCAGGTGCCCGGCGGGCTCGGCGTGTTCGACGGGTTGATTCTGATCGCGCTCAAGGAAGCCGGCTACGATCCGCCGGTGATCCTCTCCGGCCTGCTGCTGTTCCGCATCGCCTACTACCTGCTGCCGCTGCTCGCCGGGCTCTACGTCGGTTCGGAGATGTTCACGCAGAATTCGCAGGCGCTCGCGCGGCTGCGCGCGCGGCTCGGCAGCCATCCGCTGTTCGGCCTGCTCGGCTTGCCGGCGGTGCTGCTCGCCGATCTCGGCACGCGCCTGGTGGCGATCCTGACGTTTCTCGCCGGTGCGCTGCTGCTCGGTTCGGCGGCGATGCCCTCGGTGATCGAACACGTCAATGTCGTGCGCGAACATCTGCCGATTCTGTTCGTGGAAAGCGCGAGCTGGTTTTCGGTGTTGACCGGCGTGCTGCTGCTCGGCCTCGCGCGCGGCATCGACGGCCGCCTGCGCGTCGCCTATCGCGTGACGATCTGGCTGCTGCTGATCAGCGCGGGGCTCGCGGTGACCAAGGGCCTGCATTTCGGCGAAGCGCTGTTTCTGCTCGCCGTCGCGCTGCTGCTGCGCGTGCGCAAGCGCGCGTTCACGCGGCGCGCGATGACGCTGAGCGCGATGACATCGGCGGGCTGGTACGCCGGCCTCGCCGTCTGCGTGCTCGTGTTCTTCGCGATCGGCGCAGCGCAGGTGCTCGGCGACGATTCGTTCGACCTGTTCTATTTCGGCTTCGGCGAACACACCTCGCGCATCGGCCGCGGCCTCGCCGCGGCCGCGCTCGGCGTGGTCGTTTATTTGATCTGGCAGTTCTTCGCGGTGCGCCGCCCGGAACTCTCGCTGCCGAACCGCGGCGATCTCGAACAGGCGCGCGCGGTGTACGAAGCGCACGGCGGCGGCGAATTCGCGCACCTCTCTTTCATGCGCGACAAGCATCTGTTCTGGGCGGCCGAACATCGCTGCGTCGTCGCGTACGGCAGCGTGCGCAACCGCCTCGTCGCGCTCGGCTCGCCGTGCGGTCCGCAGAACGAGATCGACCGCGCGATCCTCGAATTCCGCCGCCACGCCGACACGCAGGACCGCGTGCCGGTGTTCTACGAAGTGCTCGAACCCGATCTCGCGCATTATCACGACGCCGGCTTCGATCTGTTCAAGCTCGGCGAGCTGGCGATCGTCCAGCTCGACGAATTCTCGCTCGCCGGCAAGCGCTGGGAAGATCTGCGCCAGGCGGTGAACCGCTCGACCAAGGAGCAGCTCACGTTCGAGATCGTCGATCCGCCGCACGATTCCGCGCTGATCGCCGAGGTGCGCGAAGTCTCCGACGCCTGGCTTGCCGACAAGGGCGCCGCCGAAAAAGGATTCTCGCTCGGCCGCTTCGACGGCGACTATCTCGACTGGAGCCCGCTCGCGCTCGTGCGCCGCGCGGGCCAGCTCATCGCCTTCGCCAATATCGTGCCGCCGTACGGGCCGAACGGCACGGCGAGCGTCGACCTGATGCGCCACGTCAATGACGCGCCGCGCAGCACGATGGATTTTCTCTTCGCCAAGGTCATGCTCTGGTCACAGGCGCAAGGGCACAAGCAATTCAGCCTCGGCATGGCGCCGCTGTCGCGCGTCGGCGACAACCCGTACGCGCGCATCAACGAACGCCTCGCCTCGCTCGCGTTCCGCTACGGCAACAATCTGTACAACTATCAGGGCGTGCGCCGCTACAAGGACAAGTTCAAGCCGGAGTGGACGGGATCCTACCTCGCCTATCCGCGCGGCATCTGGGTGCCGGGTTTGCTGATCGACATCGCCGCGCTCGTCTCCGGCGGTTATGGACGGTTCCTGATCAAATACCTGGCGGCCAGCCGCGAGTCGTGAGCGCCGAGCGGTGAAAGATGCCGGCGGCGGCGAGCGCCGCCGCGAGCAGCACCAGCATCCACATCGACAGCGCCGGCGCGGCCACGGGCGGCGTATTAACGACAAGGGTGAGCTGCGCCGACGCGGAGGCGAACCCGCTCGTGCCCGCGTAAACCGCGCTGAGCGCGTGCGAACCCGGTGTCGGCGACGTCAGCGTCATCACCGCCACGCCATTGCCGTCGAGGGCGGCACTGCCGAGGCTCGTCGCGCCGTCGAAGAACTGCACGCTGCCGGTCGGCGTCGCCGCAGGCATGGCCGCCGCGATGGCGCGCGCGGCGGACGAGGCCGGCACGCTCGCGCCGGCGGGCGCGATGCTGCTGACGGTCGCGGTCAACGTCACTGTCTGTCCCGCGCCGGCCGGATTCGGCGAGGCGGTCAGAGTCATCGACGTCGCGGCTTCGGCGACCGCGATGGTGGCGCTGCCCGTGATCGAAGTCGTCGCCGTGTCGGTGGCGGTCAGCGTTTGGCTGCCCACGGTCTGCAACGTCGCGCTGAACGTGCCGGCGCCGTTGCTCAACGCGGTGTCGGCTGGCAGCGTCGCGCTGCCGTCGCTCGTCGCAAAATGCACGCTGCCGGCGTAGCTCGTCGCGG
Organism: Rudaea sp.; assembly: GCA_036733825.1. GTDB lineage: Bacteria > Pseudomonadota > Gammaproteobacteria > Xanthomonadales > Rhodanobacteraceae > Rudaea. The sequence continues at coordinate 12,810 of DAIMZS010000042.1, read as the reverse complement.
TGTTGTCGTTCGCATCGAGCGCGGTTACGGTGAACGTGAACGCGGTTGCGGAACTCACGCTCACCGGCGCGGATACGCGCAAGTGCGTCGCCGCGCCGGCGGCGACGTTGATGCTCGCCGTGCCGGTGATCGAAGGCGTCGCCGCGTCGGCCGCGGTCAGAGTCTGGCTGCCTGCGGTCTTCAGTGTCGCGCTGAACGTGCCGGTGCCGTTGCTCAGCGTGGCGTCCGCGGGCAGCACGGTCTGACTGTCGCTCGAGGAAAAATGCACGCTGCCGGCGTAGCTCGTGACCGTGTTGCCGCTGGCGTCGAGGGCGACCACGGTGAATCCGAACGCCGTTCCCGCGGTCGCGTTCGCCGGCGCGGAGACGCTGAAGTGCGTGGCGGCGCCGGCGGCGACGTTGATCGCGGCTGAGGTGCCGGTGATCGAGCTCGTCGCCGTGTCGGTCGCGGTCAGCGTCTGGCTGCCTGCGGTCTTCAGCGTCGCGCTGAAACTGCCGACGCCGTTGCTCAGCGCCGCATTCGCGGGCAGCACCGCCGCCGCGTCGCTGGAGGTGAAGTGCGCTGTGCCGGCGTAGCTCGTCGCCGTGTTGCCGTACGCATCGAGCGCGGTCACGGTGAACGTCAACGCGGAACCTGCGTTCGCGCTGGCCGGCGCGGAAACGCCGAAGTGCGTGGCCGCCGCCGCAGCGACGCTGATGTTGGCCGCGCCGGTAATCGAGCTCGTCGCCGTGTCGGTCGCGCTCAGCGTCTGGGTGCCTGCCGTCTTCAGCGTCGCATTGAACGTGCCCACGCCGTTGATCAATACGGCGTCGGCCGGCAAGACGGTGCTGCCGTCGCTTGAGGAGAAATGCACCGTACCGGCGTAACCGGTGACCATGTTGCCGGCCTGATCGAACGCGGTCACCGTAAATGCAAACGCGGTTCCCGCCGTGGCGTTCGCCGGTGCGGCAACGCCGAAGTGCGTCGCCGGACCGACGACGCGGATCTGCACGCCGGCCGCGGAGTAGATCGGCACGAGCACGAATCCGGCCGGCAAGGACGAAGAGGTAATGTTCGCAAACGTGCCGTTGAGCGCGCCGGCGGAAATCACCGAATAGACCTGCCCCGGCGTCGGCGCCGTGGCGAAGTGGATCTGCAGCGTGCCGCCGAGCTCGGCCGTTCCCTGCACGGCGAGTTTGGCGTTCTGCGCGGACGCGCCGTCCGCATTGATCACGAGGGTCCCGGCCGTTTGCGTATAGCTGGCGACCGCCAGCGTCTGGTTCACCGCGACGCCATCGCCGGGCACGACGCTGCCGGCGCTCAACGCGACGCTGTTCGACAGAATCGCCGATCCCGCGAGCGTCCCGCCGCTGACCGCGACGGCGCCCGTGCCGAGCGCATCGCTGCCGGCCGCGAGGACCTTGCCCGCATTGATGTTCGTCGTGCCGGAGTAGTTGCTCGTTCCGCTCAGCGTGAGCGTGCCGGCGCCTTGCTTGACGATGCCGCCGCCGACGCCGCTGATCGATCCGGCGAATATCTGGTTGGCGGCATTGCCGAGCGTGAGCGTGTGCGCGCCCAACATGACTTGGCTGCCGGCGACGCCGGACAGAGCACCGATGGTCGGATCGGCGGACGCACCGGACACGTCGAAGACGCTCGCGGCACCATTCAACGCAATCGCGCTGCTTGCCGCAAGGCTGCCGCCAGGCCCGATCGCCAGCGCGCCGGCGTTGATCGCCACGCCGCCGGTAAACATGTTCGCGCCGCCCACGGTGAACACGCCGGTGCCTTGCTTGACGAGGCCGCCCGTGCCGCCGATCGTGCCGAGGAAAGTGGTGTTGGTATCGTCGCCGAGCGTGAGCGTGCGCGCGCCGAGCGCCAGCGTGCTGCCGGCATCGCCGGCGAGCGCGCCGATCGTCTGGTTGGCGCCGGCGCCGGAAATATCGAGCACGGCGCCGGGGCCGTTCAAACTGACCAGGCCGACGGCCGGCAGCGAACCGCTCGCGCCGAGTGCGATCGTGCCGGCGTCGATGGCGGTGCCGCCGGCGTACGCGTCGGCGGCGGCGAGGGTCAGCGTGCCCGCGCCGTTCTTGCCCACGGCGCCGGCGCCGGACAGCACGCCCGCGATCGTGAAATTGTTGCTGCCCGACGCGGTGAGGCCGCCGGCGTTCACGGTGATCGCCTTGTTCAGCGTCTGCCCGCTCGTGACGGCGGCGATCGCGCCGCCGTCGGCGGTGATCTGGGCACTGCCGAAGTTGGCGTCGTTGTCGAAGTTGACCAAGCCGCCATTGAGCAGAGCATCGCCGCTGACCAGCGCGCCCTGCAAGTTCCAGGTGCCGCTGTTCACGATCAGATGCTGGAAGTTGACGTAGGTGGACGCGGGCGCCGCCGTCAGCGGACCGCCCGTGCCCGAGCCCGGCCCGGCGACGGCGTTCTGCAGCACCAGCGTATTATTGCCGCCCGCACCGCCGTCGACCTGTCCGGTCGGCGCAAAGACCATATTGATGCCGAGCACACCAAGCGGATTGCCGCCGAGACTGCCGCCCTTGTTGACGCTCGAGCCGGACACGGCGACGAACGTGTTCGTGCTGTTCGTGCCCAGCGATACGCTGCCGCTGATCGTGCTGGCGTTGACGAAGCTGTTGCCGGCAGCCGACGCCTCGAAGGCGGTGCGGCCGGTGATGAAGCCGGTATTGGTGAAGCTGATCTGCGCTTTGCCGTAGGCGGCGACCACCGGCGCATCCGCGGCCAGCAGACTGACGCCGAGCAAGGCGCTCGAGCCGACGGTGCCGGCGTTGCCGATCGTGCTGGTGCCGCCGGCGCCGTTGCGCACGGCCAGCGCCATGCCGGTCAGGTCGGGGAGGTTCAGGCCGAGCAAACCAGTGGTGCCTCTCAAGGTGCCCGTGCTCTGGTTGGTCACGCTGACCGTGCTGCCCGGGATCGACGCACCGAGATTCGGATTGCCGATCACCGCGCCCGACGACAGCAGGCTGAGCAGGCCGAGCAGCGAGGGATCGATGGTGCCGGAGTTGTTGAGCGTCGTGCCGTTGCCGGTCAGCGACATCGCCGTGCCACCCAGACCGAGCAGCACGCCGACCGAGCCGCCGAGCTGTACGTTGATGGTGAGGTTGTCGGCGCCGGACGCATACGAAGGCGCGAGCGGATTGGCCGCCCCCGAGCAGGTCACGGTGGCGCCGTTGGTCGGATTGATCGGCGTACACGCGGCGATGGCCGACTCGGACGGAATGGCACCGGCGATCAGGCCGGCCAGCGCCAAACTGCGCCATACGAATTGCGAACTGTGCAGTGTCCTCACGGCTCCCCCTTGTGCAGATTCATCGGTCTCGACGAACACCCCGCGCTAATTACGCCCGCGGAATTGCCTCTGTCAACGGGAAACGTAATGATTTTTCGACACAGGCCGCACTTTCGGCGCGGCGGATCCGCATCAGTTGCCCCAGGCGTTGACCAGATTGGCGACGTTCACCGTGCCGATGCCGGTGGCGAAATCCCAGCCCGTCGTCGCGCGATAGGCCGGCGAGTTCGTCGAGCTCGACGTCGACAGCACGCCGTAATAGAAGCTCGACGTCGTACCCGTCGCGCCGTAGCAATCGAAGCCGAAGCAATTGACGACGATGTCGCCCTGGGTCACGTCGTAGAAGATGCACGCCGCGCCGACGCTGCTGCCGTTGCTCGAATTGCAGCTCGAACTGCCGCCGCTGCCGTATTCCGTTGCCGCGAGGCGGTAGTAGACGTAGTTCGGATTGCCCTGCATCGCGCCGGTCTTCTGATTGATCAACGCCTGCACGCCGGCGAGGATCGGTGCGGAAATCGAGGTGCCGCCGAGCAGCGTCCAGTTGTCGGGCGCGCCGGTGCAGGGACTGCCGCCGTTGGCGATGTCGCTGTAGCACTCGACATAGGCGTGCCCCCAGAACCCGTTCGAGGCGAACAGGGAAATGTCGGGCAGATCGCGCACGCCGTCGCTCGGCAGGCCGACGACGCCGGCTTGCCACGACGGCTTCGACACGCCGCGGCAGGTGCCCGGGCCGGAAATGTAGCCGCTGGTCAGCGCCGGTGTGCCGGACACGCAATTGCTCGGGCCGCCGCTGCCGGCGAGCGTCGTGTTCAGCGTGAACTCGTAGGTGACGGAGTTGCTGCAGAAGCCGGCACTGCCATACGCGATGGTTTTGCCGAGATAGCCCAGGAGCGTCGAGCCGGCGCACGAATCGTTCCACGGAACTTCCGGAATGTAGGACAGCGCCGCACCGTTGCTGTTCCAGTACGACGACGTCGTGTTCGCGGAGACATCGGAGAAATCGGTGCCGCCCACCGCGACGTTGTACGGCGTCGAGGCGAATCCGTTGACGCTGATGCCGTTGTACGCGCCGTTCTGGCCGGCATCGCAGCTCGCCGCGCCGTCGTCGCCGGCGGAGACGAACACCGACACGCCTTCGGCGACGGCCTGCTGATAGGCCGCGGTGTAAGCGGCATTGCCCGCGGAGCCGAGGCCGGCTTCGCATTCGCCGTAGCTCATGCTGATGATCGGCGGCGGCGTGTTCGAATCGACCAAGTTCTGCAGCGCGATGAGTCCGCCGAAGACGGTACTCGTGTCGGCGCAGGCGGCGACGATGATCTTCGCGCTCGGCGCGGCGGCGCTGGCCCATTCCGCGTCCACCTCCGCTTCGATCGCGTTGCCGCTGATGCCGGGATCGGCGCAATTGCTGTCGCCGGCCTTGACCGGGCCCGGTTGCATCTGCACGAGGCTGCCTGACGTATAGCCGGACAAGCCCAGCTGGCTGCGGAATGTGGTCCAGTCCTGCGCGCTGTAGACGTCGGTGTTCTCGACCACCGCGATCGTCTGTCCCTGCCCGGTGTTGCCCGAGGCGAAGATCGGATTGAAGTTGTAGATCGTCGCGAGATCGGCCGGCGCCAGGTTGGTGCCGCCGCCCGACGCGGCGTCTTGGCGCTGGAATTTCATCTTCTGCGCGCGCTTCACCATCGCGTGCGGACGGAAGTCGTTGAGCGAAACGATGCCCTTGACCACCGGCGCGAGCGCCGCCGGAATCTGCGGATCGCTCATGTTCGCGAAATGCCGCTCGCCCTTCACCGAGAGCCGATGGATTTCGGTGTGGAACGCATCGCGCACCGCGCCGGCCGTGCCGGAGAAATCGATCGTCAATGCATTGGCGTAGACGCGATGGACCTTGAAGCCGCGCGTGGTGAGCCAGTTCGTCACCTTAGCGATGTCGGCCTGGGCGACGCCGTACTGCGCGCCGAATTGCTCGGCGTTCAGCCACTGATGGTATGTCGACGATTTCGGATCGTGCAGCGCATCGATCGCGCTCGCGAGCACGCGCTCTTGCTCGGGCGCGCGCTGCAGCAGGAGTTGCATGTGCGCGAGCGGCATCGTGTCGGCGACCGCGCCGCGGTCGTTCGCGGCCCTCGCTTCGGGACGCACGTTGCCGGCGAGCGTCGCCAGTCGCGTCTCGTCGATCTTCGCCGCGATGCGCGCGCCGGGCTGGGTCGTTCCCGCGGCATGCGCCGCGCAGGCGAGGCTCAGGCCCAAGGTCATCCAGCCGGTTCGTGTGATCATGATGCGTACCTTGCGATAAGTGGCCGCGCGAGACAGAGCGTTCATAGACTGCACCCCGCCGGCGCCGGGCCGAGCCGCACGAGATTGATCGTTCCGCTCGCCGACTGCGTATTGAGCGCGTTCGGCGAGATCGTGTAGGTGAGCGTCGCCGCAGTGCAGCTCTGGAAGCTGAGATTCACCGAGCCGACCGTCGCACGATTGACCCCGCCGCCGATGCCGAAGCTGCCGCCGCTGGCCTGCGCGAGCGGCACGTTGCTCGCCGAGGTCGCGTTCGCGGCGAAGGTGCTGCTCTGGAAGACGAACCATTCCTGGCGCGGCGAGGACGCGGTGAAGTTCGACGGATAGAAGGTATACCAGGACCCAAACAAGGTCGTGATGCCGGGGCTGATGTCGATGTACAGGCCCTGCCCGCTCGTGTTCGGGTCGTACCAGGCGCCGGCGAGCAGATAGTTCGCCGCTGCGCTGCCGTTGTCGCCGCTATTGCCGCAGGTCGTGTTCGCGGTGAGGCGCGACAGCGGAATCGAACCCGTGCGGCCGTCGTTGAAGGCGTAAACCAAAGTGCCGGTCGAACAGTCGCTGAAGCTCAGCGTCGCGGTGCCGACTTGGCTGCGGGTCGGGCTCGGGCCGGCGTTGAGGTTGCCGTCGATGGCGGTGAAGATGCCGACCGAGGCCGAGGCGCTGTTGCTGTAGACATCGCCCTGCAGCACGTACCAGCGCTGACCGCCGCTGCCGCCCGCAACATCGAACGTATACCAGCCGGCGGCGACGGTGCCGTGTCCCGCGGCGACATTGTCCGGATACAGGTTGAACACGAAGCCTTGGCCGCTGGTCTGCGGATTCCACCAGGTGCCGGTCAGGCCGTGCTGATCGAGGTTGATCGTCGTCGCGCTCAAGCCGCAGGCGCTGTACCAGGGCGTGGTTCCGGTGGCCGCGTCCCAGTTCGCGTCGGGCGTGGCGGTGAACGCGTTGCCGCAGAGCACCGAAGCACCGGCCTGCAGGTTGTCGGGATTCGGTACGACGGGCACGTTGCCGGTCAGCTGGTTGCCGCCGACGTCGATGCCGGTGAGCGCGGTCAGTCCGTACAGCGCCGGCATCGCGCCGCTGAGCTGGTTGCCGTGCACGGCGAATGTGGCGAGATGGGTCAGGCCAGCGAGCGCGGGAATCGAACCGGACAACTGATTGCCGCCGGCGTTGAAGAACTGCAGCGCCGCAAGCCCGTTCAACGCGGGAATCGAGCCGCTCAATTGGTTGTCGAACACGTAGAACGCCTGCAAATTCGTGAGGCGCGACAGCGGGGGAATCGCGCCGCTGAGCTGGTTGCCGTGCACGTCGAACACGGCGAGGTTGGTCAAGCCGCTCAACGCGGGCAGGCCACCGGTCAACTGGTTGTTCGACGCATTGAAGCCCTGCAGGTTGGCCACGCTGTTTAAACTCGGGATCGATCCCGTGAGTTCGTTGCCTGCGACGTCGAAGCCCTGCAGCTGGATCAGCCCGTTCAACGAGGGGATCGGGCCGCTGAACTGGTCGCCTTCGATGCTGAAGCCTTGCAGACTGGATAACGCGCTGAGTGAAGGAATCGCGCCGCCCAAGCCGCAGTTGGTATCGCCGCTGCTGTAACAATTGTTGTTGTCGGCGACGTCGAAAGTTTGCAGGTACGTCAACGCGGACAAATCCGGCAGCGTGCCGACGAGCCCGTTTTGCGGCAGATAGATGCTCACAACGTGATTACCGCCGCTATCGCAGCCCACGCCGTACCAGGAAGGGACACCGCTGCTGCCGCATTCCGTGCCGACCGCGCCGTTGCCGCCGCTGCCGTCGCTCCAGCCGCCGTTGTGGATCCAGCCGGGCCCGCCCGTGCTGTTATAGAAATTGAGCAGGGCCTGGCGCTCGGACGCCGGGATCGCCGCCTGGGCGGCTGTCCCCGCCCATAACGCTGCCCATGGCAATACGCAAAGCCACCTCGACCGGACCTTCATCGTATTTCCTCGCAGGTTGCAGGCGTTTGCCTAAAGTACCCGGAAACGGTTAAACCGACCCAAAATTTCTGTGCAGAAACCAAGGACGTGTTCCTGTCCCGCAACCGCGGCGAAACGATCCGGCTCCGGCACGGGGTGTCAGAGCCCGCCAACGGATGCGGCAGTGCATCATTTCGCGTATCCTGCGCACCCCTCGCTAGTCAGAATTCCCAGGAGCGCACATGGGCCTCGACCTCGTATCCAGCGGCAAGGACGTGCCGAACGAAATCAACGTCGTCATCGAGATTCCGAAAGACGCCGAACCGGTGAAATATGAAGTGGACAAGGCCTCGGGCGCGATCTTCGTCGACCGCGTGCTGTCCACGCCGATGCGCTATCCGTGCAATTACGGCTACGTGCCGCGCACGCTCGGCGGCGACGGCGATCCGCTCGACGCGCTCGTCATCCTCCCGCTGCCGCTCGTGCCGGGTTCGGTGATCCGCTGCCGCCCGGTCGGCATGCTCAAGATGACCGACGAGGCCGGCGCCGACGAAAAGCTCGTCGTCGTCCCGATCGCCAAAGTGTTCGCCGGCTACGGCCACATCGAAGATATCGGCCAGGTCTCCAGCAACTGGCTCGAGCGCATCGGCCATTTCTTCGAGCACTACAAGGATCTCGAGAAGGGCAAGTGGGTCAAGGTCGAAGGCTGGCACGGCGCCGACGCGGCCAAACAGGAAATCACCGCGGGCGTGAAGCGCCACGAATCCTCGCCGGACAAGCCGAAGTTCTGATCTTCACCCGCGCGCGGCGCGCTCAGTCCTCCCCGCGATCGTCTTCCTGGCTCTTCGCCGGCGCGCCGATGTGCGGGCCGTGGCAGAGATCGGCCGCACGCCAGATGAGGATGTTGCCGAGCCGCCACGGTATTTCCATCTCCGGCTTCACCGGCACGCCGTATTTGCTGTAGATCGTCACGACTTCGCCGTCGGGATGCGCCGCGCACCAGGCGTAAAGCTCGCCGAGATTGATCGCCTCGAACGGCCGGGTGAGCCGTCCCGGAAATTCGAACAGGCCGTGATGCCAGCCGAGATGCACGATCGGCCGGCCCGCATCCTGCGCTGCGCGGATGCGGTTCGCGGTCGCGCTGACATCGAGCGTCGGCCCGACCGCCTGCGCAATCGTCAGCATGCCGATCGACGCCGCGGCAACGCCGGACAGCGCCACCGCGCGCAGCTGCGCATGTGCGCGCGGGTGAGCGAGCAGGAACACGCCGAGCGCGACGATCAGCGCGCCCCAAACCGGCGAGATGCCGCTGAGCACGAGTTGCTCGGCGGGCGAGAAACTGCCGTTGCGCACCAGTGCGTTGAGTCCCGGCACATCCGCCGCGTGTTGCGCGAGCCACGGCGCGGCAAACAAAAATACGCCGACGAGCACGAGCAGCACGCCGAACGCGCGCCCGCGCACGCGCGCCGCGCGGTCGCGCAGCACGAGCGCGAAGTACAAGGCGAGTCCGGGCAGCAGCGGCAGCAGATAATGCGGCTGCTTGCCGCTCGCGAAACAGAACAGCACGAACGCCGGCAGGAACCAGCTGACGGCGAAACGCGCGGCTTTGCTCGCCGCGATGTTGTCGCGCCAGGCGCTCCACGGCGCGCGCAGGCTCAGCGTCCACGGCAGGATCATGAAAGGCAGCACCATGAAATACCACCACAGCGGCCGCGCGTGGGCGAAGCTCTGCGTCATGCGCGCGGCGGTCTGATGGAAGACGACGTCGCTGACGTAGCTCCAGCCGCCGGCCGACACCATGTAGACCACGCCGACCGCCGCGCTGGCGAGCACGCCGGCGAGCACCGCCGCGTACCAGCGCAGCGGCACGCGGCGCGCGGTGGCGCTCCACCAAGGACCGAGCAGGCCGATCAGCCCCGCGTCGAGCAGCATCACCGGACCTTTGTTGAGCAGGCCGAGGCTCAGGCCGAGCGCGAAGACCGCGACGCCGCGGCCCCAGCGCCGCTCGTCGAAATCGATCAGTCCGTGCAGCGCGAACAGCACGCAAGCCGCAAGCACGACGTCGAACATGATCGCGCTGGCGAACACGGCGAAGAACAGCATGCCAGCAAAAAGCTGCGCCGCGCGCACCGCCAATTCGCCGTTCGCAGCATCGGCCGGATCCAGGCGCCGGACGAGGCGCTCGAACAACAGCACCGAAACCAAGGAAATGACGAGCACACCCAGGCGCACGATCCAGACGTTCAGCCCCGCCAGCGTCCAGGCAAAGTTGATCAGCCAGAACAGCAGCGGCCCCTTGTGCGAATACAGCTCGCCGTTGAGATGCAGCAGCAGCCAGCTCGGCGAGTTGCGCAGCTCCCAGGCCACCGAGAGATAGCGCGTCTCGTCGATCGGCAGCGCCGGCAGCAACAGCGCGACCGGCAGCAGGATCAGAAACCAGTGCAGGCGCCAGTCGGAAAGGATTCGGTTCATGCAAGTGGATTATCGAGGCGGCTTGGATGGGTGATGCAGGCACCGCACTTCTCCTCCCCCTTCAAGGGGGAGGCCGGGAGGGGGATGGTGTTACCGCACGCCCCATTTTCTCACTGAGACGCAAACCTACACCATCCCCACCCAACCCTCCCCTTGAAGGGGAGGGCTGAAGCTGAGCTCAGCCGCGATTGAGCAGATTCTTCAAATCGATGATCGCCGCGTTCGCGCGCGAAACGTAGTTGGCCATCACGAGTGAATGATTGGCGAAGAAGCCGAACGGGCTGCCGTTGAGGATCACCGGGCTCCACACCGGCTTCTGCGATTCTTCGAGTTCGCGGATCACCTGCTTCAAGCTTACCATCGCGCCTTTGCGCTCGAGCACCGGGCCGAAGTCGACCTCGATCGCCTTGAGCTGTTCGAGCAGCGCCCAGGTGTAGCCGCGCGACTCGTAGAAGATATCGTCGATCTTGTTCCACGGCGTCTTCACCACCTGCTGGCCTTGCGCGTTCTGCATCAGCGCGGTGCCCGCCGGCGTCTCGCCCTGCAACTGCAGCTGGCCGACGCTCGCCGACAGCCGCTGCGAGAGCGAACCCAGGCGCGTGGAAACGAGGTCGAGATAATCGGCGAGGCTGTCGGCGCGCGCATAGAACTGCGCGCCGTTCGGATCGTTCTTGCCGAGGCGCACGAAATAACCGTCGACGTGTCCGATCGCCTTGCGGTACTGGCCCTCCGAACTCGGCAGCAGCCAGCGGTCGTTCGGCGAGGAGAACAGCGGATCGGCCTCTTTCAGATCGGCGTCCTCCTCCGACTGCGACTGCGAACGCGCGAACTTGTTGCGCATCTCGCGCGCGAGGTCGCGCGTCGCGGTCAGCACGCCGAATTCCCAATTCGGCACGTTGTCCATCAGCACGCCCGGCGGAAACTTGTCGTTGGAAAGATAGCCGCCGCGCTTGTCGAGCAAAGTCTCCGCGCTGACGATCAGCGTTGCGGTGACGACGCTGCCGGCAACCGTCGGCTGGTTGTGCTGGGCCGAGCGCTCCTGCGCGGACTTGACCACGTCGAACTGCGCCGGCTCGTAGCTCCACCACCACATCAGCGCGAGCACGATGAGCACATAGAGTGCGACGAGAATCATCAAACCGCGCAGCCAGTAACGCCGGCGTCCCGGCCGCGGAGTCGGAATCGCATTCATCGGCCTCTCCTCGTTATGTGGCAGTGCTCGTCCAGGCACCCATTGTGCCGCAAAGCGTGCAGCCGGTGCATGTGCCCTGATTCAGCGCACGGCGAAGGCGTCGCTGCGCGCGATCGTGTCGCGCAGGCCGGGCAGCACCGACGCGATTTCGTTCTCGTACTTGCGCCACTTT
>DAIMZS010000042.1:0-1347 GCA_036733825.1 Rudaea sp. | reverse complement strand
GTCGCGATGCAGATAAATGAATTGCGCCTCGGGAAACACTTTCGCGAGGAACGGAATGCGCAGCGAATTCTTCGGCGTCTTTTCGAGCAGGCGCAGCGGCCATCGAGCTGGCGGCGCACCGTCGCGGTCGCGCAGGGCGTTGCGAAAGCGTGTGCGCAGGTCCTTGACCACATCGCTGCCGGCGGCGTCGACGTCGAGACGATTGGAGGCGAAGCCACGCGCGCGCGGATGCAGTACGCCGATGCCTTCGATCAGACTGTGGCTTTCGTCGCCGACCGTGTAGACCTCCTTTGCGCGCGTGAGCGTTTCAAACAAGAAGGTCGAGCCCGAGCGCGGCGGCGAGACGATGAACACCGGCCGGTCGAACTCGGCGTCGCGTTCCGCGCGCCTGCGCGCGGGCGCGTCGCGCGGTTCGCCGAAAATCACCGGCGTCGACTCGTCGATCAGCGCCGAGCCGAGCACCATCGTCATCAAAACTTTGTGGAATTCGAGATCATTGACGAGAAGCAGCTCGCCGCGAAACCGGCGCATCTCGCCGATGAACTCGTCGAGCAGCCGGCGGAAATCCGCGCGCCCTTCCGGCGCATCGCCGTAACGCGACCACAACGACTGCCAGCGGCGCATGAAATGCCGCGTCGTCTGTTGCGCCTGCGGTATCGCCGGCTGTTTCGGATGCAACTGGCCGAACAGAAACGACAGATGCGAATGCAGCTCCCACGGCGACATCACCGTCGGCGAATTCACCGTCTCGAACTGCAAGTCCGCGGAGGCCTGCGGCTGCGGTGCGACGAGTTCGGCCTGCCAGTCGGGCGAGTTCACATGGTGGGGGCGCGAACGCGCCATGTGCTCCCAGAAGCGATCGCCGCCGACCGTGTCGGCGACCAGATGAATGCGCACCTCTTTGCCCTGATTGAGCACGCGATGCAGACGCCAGGTATCGAAAATCCAGCACTCGCCAGCGGCCATGTTGATCTCGGCGTCGCCGCAATAAAAACGCACGCCGGGTTGGGTGACGATCGGCACGTGCACGCGCATGCGCTCGGCCCAGTAGTAGGCCTGATCGATATGCGCCGTGACTTCGGCCTGCCCCGACAGACGCATCAGGCGCGTGCGCCCGAGCACCACGCCGAGCGAGGAGAGCACCTGGCGAAGATAAGTAAACCGTTCGAGCAGCGGCGTCGACCGCATCGGCCCGACCAGCCCGTCGTTATCCGGATCGCCGTCGACCGCGACGAGCGGCAGCGCCGAGTTGCCCGGAAATCCCTGCGGATGCGGGCGCCATTCCGATTCGGGTATCGCCGCGACTTCGGCGGCAAGCGCCGCCGCGTCGTAGCGCAGCGGCAGCTG
>DAIMZS010000041.1:1594-17211 GCA_036733825.1 Rudaea sp. | reverse complement strand
ACATGCCGGTAGCCGGGAAACTCGTGCGGGAACGAACCCATGTCGCAGGAACCCTGCACGTTGTTCTGCCCACGCAGCGGATTGACGCCGACGCCTTCGCGGCCGATGTTGCCGGTCGCCATCGCCAGATTCGCAATGCCCATTACCGCGGTCGAACCCTGCGAATGCTCGGTCACGCCGAGGCCGTAGTAGATCGCCGCGTTGCCGCCGGTCGCGTACAGACGCGCGGCGGCGCGCACCGTTGCGGCGGGCACGCCGGTGACGCTTTCCATCGTCTCGGGCGAGTTGCGTTCCTCGCCGACGAACGCGCGCCACTTCGCGAACGCGTCGGCTTCGCAGCGTTCACGCACGAATTCTTCGTTGACCAGTTCTTCACTGACGAGCACATGCGCGAGCGAGGTCAACAGCGCGACATTGGTGCCCGGCTTGAGCTTGAGGTGATAGTCCGCCTGCACGTGCGGCGTGCGCACGATATCGATGCGGCGCGGATCGGCGACGATCAGCTTCGCGCCCTGGCGCAGGCGCCGCTTCATCTGCGAGGCGAACACCGGATGGCCGTCGGTCGGGTTTGCGCCGATGACGAAGATCACATCGGCCTGCATGACCGAGTCGAAATCCTGCGTGCCGGCGGATTCACCGAGCGTCTGCTTCAGCCCATAGCCCGTCGGCGAATGGCAGACGCGCGCGCAGGTGTCGACGTTGTTGTTGCCGAAGCCGGCGCGCACGAGTTTCTGCACGAGATAGGTTTCCTCGTTCGTGCAGCGGCTCGAGGTGATGCCGCCGATCGAATCGCGGCCGTACTTCGCCTGAATGCGCTTGAATTCGGCGGCCGCGTGCCCGATCGCCTCTTCCCACGACACTTCACGCCACGGATCGCTGATCTTCGCGCGGATCATCGGTTTGAGGATGCGATCGGGATGCGTCGCGTAGCCGATCGCAAAGCGGCCTTTCACGCAGGAATGGCCGTGGTTGGCGTGGCCGTCCTTGTTCGGCACCATGCGCACCACTTCTTCGCCGCGCGTCTCGACGCGGAACGAGCAGCCGACGCCGCAGTAGGCGCAGGTCGTGATCGTGCTGACCTCGGCCGGGCCTTTGGCTAGCAGCGACTTTTCCGTCAGCGCCGTGGTCGGGCACGCCTGCACGCAGGCGCCGCACGAGACGCATTCGGATTGCATGAAGCCCTCGTCCTGGCTCGCGACGATGCGCGAAGCGAAGCCGCGGCCTTCCACGGCGAGCGCGAGCGTGCCCTGCTGCTCGTCGCACGCGCGCACGCAGCGCGAGCAGACGATGCACGCGGCCGGATCGAACGTGAAATACGGATTGCTCTCGTCCTTCGGCGCCTGCCGATGGTTTGCGCCGTCGAAACCGTAGCGCACCTCGGTGACGCCGACAGCGTCGACCATCTGCCGCATCTCGGTCGGCAACACGTCGTTACTTGGCGCATAGTCGGACAGATACAGTTCCATCACGCCGTGGCGGATTTTCTGCAGCTGCGCGGATTGCGTCGTGACTTTCATGCCGGCCTCGACCGGCGTCGTGCAGGACGCGGGATAGCCGCGGCGCCCTTCGATTTCGACCAGGCACAGCCGGCAGGATCCGAACGCGTCGAGCAACTCGGTCGCACAGAGTTTCGGAATGCGAATGCCCGCTTCCGCCGCCGCGCGCAGCACCGAGGTGCCGGCGGGCACGCGGACCTCGCGCCCGTCGATCGTCAGCGCAACCTGCTGCGCGGCCTTGGACTTGGGCGTACCGAAATCGAGTTCGACGATGGACAACATTTGCTGCTCCAGCTCTGTCCTTCTCCCTTCGGGAGAAGGTGCCCCGAAGGGGCGGATGAGGGTTCGGGTTCAATGTAGCGCCGCGCAAATACCGGACCCTCATCCGGCGCTTCGCGCCACCTTCTCCCAAAGGGAGAAGGAACAGCTAAGCAGCTCCGCCGCGCATCTCGAAATCCTGTGGAAAATATTTCAGCGCGCTAATTACCGGATCCGGCGTCAACCCGCCGAGCGCACACAACGAGCCATTGCGCATGGTGTGGCACAAGTCGTCGAGCAGCGCGAAATTCTTCTCGCGATCGACGTTCGCACGGATGCGGTCGATCACCTCGACGCCCCGCGTGGACCCGATCCGGCACGGCGTGCATTTGCCGCAGGATTCGACCGCACAGAATTCCATCGCGTAGCGCGCCTGTTCGAGCATATCCACCGTGTCGTCGAAGGCGACGATGCCGCCGTGGCCGAGCATCGCGCCGGCGGCGGCGAAAGCTTCGTAGTCGAGCACGGTGTCGAACTGCGATTCGGGTAGATACGCACCAAGCGGACCGCCGACCTGCACCGCGCGGATCGGCCGGCCGGAATACGAGCCGCCGCCGTAGTCGTAGAGCAACTCGCGCAAGGTCACGCCGAACGCTTTTTCGACCAGGCCGGTGCGCTTGAGGTTCCCGGCGAGCTGGATCGGCAAGGTGCCGCGCGAGCGGCCGACACCGTAGTCGCGATAGAAGCCGGCGCCGCGGTCGAGAATGATCGGCACCGAAGCGAACGAGATGACGTTGTTGATGATCGTCGGCTGGCCGAACAGGCCTTTGATCGCCGGCAGCGGTGGCTTGAAGCGCACCTGGCCGCGCTTGCCTTCGAGGCTGTCGAGCAGCGAGGTTTCTTCGCCGCAGATGTAAGCGCCGGCGCCGAGGCGCACTTCCAGATCAAAGCGCTTGCCGCTGCCGCCGATGTCCGCGCCGAGCCAACCCGCGGCGTAAGCGTTCGCGATCGCCGCGTTCAGCGCGCGGTGCGCGTGCGGATATTCGCTGCGCAGATAGATGTAGCCCTGCGTCGCGCCGACCGCGACGCCGGCGATCGTCATGCCTTCGATCAGGCACAGCGGATCGCCTTCCATCAGCATGCGGTCGGAGAACGTGCCCGAATCGCCTTCGTCCGCATTGCAGACAATGTATTTTTGCGCGCCTTCCGCACCGAGCACGGCGGATGCGCCGTTCGGCGCATCCAAAACAGTGCGCCATTTGATGCCGGTCGGAAACGCCGCGCCACCGCGGCCGCGCAGGCCCGAGTCGGTCACCGCCTTGACGACGTCGGCGCCGCCCATCGCCAGCGCATTGTGCAGGCCGCGATAGCCGCCGTGCGCGACATAGTCCGCCACGCTGAGCGGATCGGTGACGCCGACGCGCGCGAAACAGAGGCGTTCCTGCTGCTTGAACCAGACGATATCTTCGACCGCACCGTGGCGCAGCGCGTGCGCGCCGCCGTGCAGGAAATCCGCATCGAACAGACCGGCGACGTCCGCGGCCTTGACCGGGCCGTACGCGACACGCCCGGTCGAGGTCGCCACCTCGACCAGCGGTTCGAGCCAGAACATGCCGCGCGAGCCGTTGCGCACCAGATCGACATCGACGCCGCGCGCATGCGCCGTGTCCGCGATTGCACGCGCGACAGCGTCGGCGCCGAGCGCCAGCGCCGTCGCGTCGCGCGGAACGAATACTTTCACGCCGCTCATGTCGCCGCCCTCGCCGTTCTGACGAGTTCATCGAACGCGGCAGGCGTCACCCGCGCATGCAGTTCGTCGTCGCCGACCAACACCGATGGCCCACAGCCGCAGTTGCCAAGGCAGTACACCGGCTCCAGCGTGATCGCCCCGTCGCTCGTCGTCTCGTGGAAATCGATGCCGAGGGTGCGCTTCGCATGCGCCTCGAGTGCACGCGCACCGAGCGCCTGGCAGGCTTCCGCGCGGCAGACCTGCACGACGCGGCGGCCCGGCGGCGTGCTGCGGAAGTGATGGTAGAACGTGACGACGCCGTACACCTCGGCGCGGGTCAGGTTGAGTTCGTGCGCGATCAGCGGCAGCGACTCCGGCGGCACGTAGCCGAGCGCGTCCTGCACGGCATGCAGGATCGGCAGCAGCGCGCCGGGCTTGTCGCGGTTCGCCGCGACGGCCTGCATCACCGCCTCGCGCATCGGCGCGGGCAGATCCGGCTGCCGGCGCGGGCCGCTCTCCAATGTCACATCGATTCTTGCTGGCTTCATGGCTCGCGTACTTTCTTCAACGCCCACTCTCAAAACAACGCCGCCACCTTCTGCAGCGTGATCCATACACCCCACGCCACGGGAATGCCGATCGCGATCCACGCGGCATAGACCCAGCCGATCGGCGTCAGCGCTCCGGTGCTGCGCGCCGGGCCGGCCGCGTTCGCCAAGGCGACGTCGTGCGCGCGTTTGCGTTCGGCGGCGAGTTCGTCCTCGCGCATGAACCATTTTGCCGCGACCGGCCGTACCAGCGCATTACAGACCAGTCCGACGACAAGCAATCCGGCGAGCACGTACATCGTCGTGTCGTACACCTGGCTGCGCGGCACGCCCGCAGCGAGCTGGGCGTCGCGGAAATAGGTGATCAGCAGCGGTCCGATGACGCCGGCGACGGACCAGGCGGTGAGCAGGCGCCCGTGGATCGCGCCGACCATCTGTGTGCCGAACATGTCGGCGAGATACGCCGGCACCGTGGCGAAGCCGCCGCCGTACATGGTCAGGATAACGCAGAACGCGGCGACGAACAGAACCACCTGCCCGGCGTGCCCCAACGTCGGCACCGCGGCGTACAACAGGATGCCGAGCACGAAGAAGACGAAGTACGTGCTCTTGCGGCCGAGATAATCCGATACCGAAGCCCAGAAGAACCGACCGGCGATATTGAACAGGCTGAGCAAGCCAGTGAAGCCGGCGGCGATCGCCGCGATCGCGCCTTTTTGCGCCGCGTCGAGATCGTTGAATCCGGCGGCGACGTTGATCAGCTTGCCGCCGAACACTTCCTGCAGCATCGGCGAGGCCATCGCCAGCACGCCGATGCCGGCGCTGACGTTGAGGCAGAGCACGGCCCAGATGCACCAGAACTGCGGCGTCTTCCACGCCTGATTCACGTGCACGTGACCGTGCGTGATCATTGCCTTGCTCGCGTCGGCCGCAGGCGGCGTCCAACCCGCCGGCGCCCAGCCCGTCGGCGGAATGCGGTAGCCGAACGCGCCGATCAGCATGACGACGAAGTAGATGGCGCCCATCGCGACGAAGGTTTCCCAGACGCCGACCGAGGTCGGCGTGGCGAAGTACTTCATCAGCTTGTCCGCCAGCGGCGCGCCGATCATCGCGCCGCCGCCGAAGCCCATGATCGCCATGCCGGTAGCCATGCCGCGGCGGTCGGGAAACCATTTGATCAGCGTCGACACCGGCGAGATGTAGCCGAGGCCCAGGCCGATGCCGCCAATCACGCCCGTGCCGAGCCAGATCAGCCAAAGCTGGTGGATGTAGATGCCGAGCGCGCCGAGGAGGAACCCGCCGGCCCAGCAACACGCCGAGACGAATCCGGCTTTGCGTGGGCCGACATGCTCGAGCCAACCGCCCCACACCGCCGCAGCGAGGCCGAGAAACACGATGAACAACGTGAAGGTAAAGGCGAGCGCCGACACCGACCAATCGCAGTTCGTGACGAACAGTTCGTTGAACCAGCCGGTGCCCGCCGCGCACGCCACGGGCTTGCCGATCCCCAGCGCCTTCGACAGCGGCAGCCAGAACACCGAAAACCCGTACGCCATGCCGATGCACAAATGAATGCACAGCGCCGCCGGCGGGACGAGCCAGCGGTTGTAGCCTTCTGCCGCGACCGTACGCTCCTTGTCGAGGAGGCCGACCGCACCGCTCGGAATGACGTCTGTTGCGCTTGCCATCTTCCCTCCCGTAGTGCCGTTTTTTTATCGGCTTGTCGTGTGTGCGGCGCGACTGCGTTCGTCCGTCGTGCTTTTGCACCATAGCCGAGCGATCGATGACAGAATATGCTTTAAAAAGCCTATTTTGAAACGGGCAGCGCGACATGTACAAGGTCACGATCAAACCGCAATGGCAGGTGCAGGCGCCGAGCGGCGAGCCGGCGCTGCTGCGCCTGGTCGAGCTGCTCGTCGGCATCCACGAAACCGGCAGCCTCGCCCGCGCCTGCGCGCGCGCGAACATTTCCTATCGTTATGCCTGGGGCATGCTGCGCGCCGGCGAGAAGACGCTCGGCGCCGCGCTGATCGATTCCAAGCGCGGCAGCGGCGCACAGCTGACCGCGCTCGGCGAGAAACTGGTCTGGGCGGACAAGCGCATCGCCGCGCGTCTGTCGCCGCTACTCGACAGTCTGTCGTCGGAGATCGAGGTCGAGTTCGAGCACGCGTTCGTGCCGAGCGAACGCATCCTGCGCATCCATGCCACGCACGGTTTCGCGGTCGAATCGCTGCACCGTTTCCTCAACCGCCGGCAGATCGCCGCCGATCTCAAGTACCGAAGCAGCATGGACGTGCTTGCGTCGCTGATGCGCGACAGCTGCGACCTCGCCGGCCTGCATCTGCCGATCGGCGAGTTCGAGGCGCCGATGCTCAGGCTCTATGCGCCCTATTTGAAACAAGGCGGCTTCGTCGTGGTCGACCTCGTGACGCGCCACCAGGGCATCATGGTCGCGCGCGGGAATCCGAAGAAGATCCGCGGCATCTGCGACCTGGCGCGCCGCGGCGTGCGCTTCGTCAACCGCCAGCACGACTCCGCCACGCGCGCCCTGCTCGACCTGCTGCTGGCGAAGGCGAAGATCGACGGCCGCGCGATCAACGGCTACGACAACGTCGAATACACCCACGCCGCCGTCGCCGCCTATATCGCCAGCGACATGGCCGACGCCGGCTTCGGCCTGGAAACGCCGGCGCAGCGCTTCGGCCTCGATTATCTGCCGGTGCTGGTCGAACGTTATTTCTTCCTCTGTCCGCGCGCGATCTACGAGACGCAGGTGCTCGATCGCGTGCTCGCGATCCTGCGCAGCCACGAGTTCCGCAAGATCGCCAACGCCCTGCCCGGCTACAGCGCCGAGCATTGCGGGCGCGTGCTCGACGTTCTCGATGCGTTTCCTGCGCTGCGCGCGTGAAAATGAACCCTCATGTCTCAGTTCGAAATTTGCTTTCCGTTCGTGGTAATGCTTCGGCAGGCTCAGCACAGGGTACGCTGCGCGTATCGGACCACGAACGGCAATCTTGGCGTGCGGTTCGTCCTTCGATACCTCAGGACGAACGGTCCTGATTTCAGACTGAGACACCATCGCCGAATCAGCAACATCGACGCGCAGGTATGTCCTCGTGAATAATCCGCCATTCCCCCGGAACATCCCGCATGCGCCTGAGCGATTGCCACAACTTCCACGATTTCCGCCGCATGGCGCGGCGCCGGCTGCCCGGGCCGATCTTCAACTACATCGACGGCGCGGCGGAGGACGAGGTCACCTATCGGCGCAACACGGCGAGTTTCGAAGAGTGCGATCTCGTGCCGAACGTGCTGCGCGGCGTCGGCGAGGTGGATCTGTCAGTCACCGTGATGGGGCAGAAACTCGCGCTGCCGGTGTACTGCTCGCCGACGGCCTTGCAGCGGCTGTTCCATCATCGGGGCGAACACGCCGTCGCCGCGGTGGCGGGCAAATACGGCACGCTGTTCGGAGTGTCTTCGCTCGGCACGGTCAGCCTCGAGGACGCGCGGCGGCGTTGCGGCGGCGGGCCGCAGTGCTATCAGTTCTATTTCCACAAGGACCGCGGCCTCAATCGCGCGATGATGGAGCGCGCGCGCGCGGCCGGCATCGAGGTGATGATGCTGACCGTCGACAGCATCACCGGCGGCAACCGCGAACGCGACAAGCGCACGGGGTTCTCGATTCCGTTCAAGCTGACGCTCGCCGGAATGGCCCAGTTCGCGCTCAAGCCCGTGTGGGGCATCAATTATCTCGCCCACGAACGCTTCCGCCTGCCGCAGCTCGACGAGCACATCGACATGGGCGGCGGCGCGATGTCGATCAGCAAGTACTTCACCGAGCTGCTCGATCCGTCGATGAACTGGGACGACGTCGCGCAGATGGTCAAACACTGGTCCGGCCAGTTCTGCCTCAAGGGCATCATGTCGGTCGCCGACGCGAAGCGTGCGGTCGATATTGGTTGCACCGGCATCGTGCTGTCGAACCACGGCGGCCGCCAGCTCGACGGTTCGCGTTCGGCGTTCGACCAACTCGCCGAAATCGTCGACGCGGTCGGCAACCGCATCGACGTGATGATCGACGGCGGCGTGCAGCGCGGCACGCATGTGCTCAAGGCGCTCTCGCTCGGCGCGAAGGCGGTCGGCCTCGGCCGCTACTATCTGTTTCCGCTCGCGGCGGCCGGCGAGGCCGGCGTCGAACGCGCGCTCGAACTGATGCGCGTCGAACTCGAACGCGATATGCGGCTGATGGGCTGCACCTCGGTCGCGCAGCTGTCGCGTGCCAATCTGCGCTTTCGTTCCGCCTAAGCTGCTAGGTCACTCGCGCCGTCTCGCGCCAGCGGTTCGGCGTCGTGCCTTCCCAGTGATGGAAGGCGCGGGTGAACGAATTGATTTCCTCGAAGCCGAGAAAGAAGGCGATTTCGCCCGCCTCCATGTCGGTCGAAGTGAGCAGGTGCCGCGCCGTCTGCTGGCGCACGAGATCAAGCTGCTGCTGATAGCTCGTGCCCTCCTCGGCGAGGCGGCGCTGCAGGGTGCGCGGACTGATGTGCAGCTGCTTGGCCACCGCCTCCACGCTCGGGCGCTCGCCGTGCATGCTGCGGCCGAGGATCGCGCCGACCTGTTCGCTCAGCGACTGCGCGCGCGCGTAGTCGCGCAGCGCGGCTTCGAGCCCGGGCAGGAGCAGATCGATCAGGTCTTCGTTGTGGGCGAGGAACGGCTCGTGCATCGTCGCGAGGTTCCAGACGAGCAGATCGCGCGCCGCGCCGAAACGTACGGGGCAGCCGAAGTACGCCTCGTACATCGCCGCGCATTCCGCCGACGGTTTGCGCCGGATGAACTCCACCCGGCGCGGCGTGATCGTGGCGTGGCCGGTGCCGCGGCGGACCAGGTCCAGCGCGGAGGCGAACATCGTGTCGGTCAAGGTCGCCGGCGCGTAGTTCTCCGCCGCTGTCCAGCGATAGTGCGCAATCGCCTCAGCGCCGCGGTATTCGACCGTGATCTCCTCCGGACAGACCAGGCGTTTGTAGCGCGCGATCTTTTCCATCGCCTCGTGGAAATTCGCCGAGTACATCGCGACCATCAGGATGACTTCGACGTGTTCGGCCGAGCGGTGCTCGCCCATGCGCAGGCCGAGCGCGGGATCCTCGCTTGCCTCGCCGATCGCCTGCCACAGCGCGAAAAACTGGCGCGTGCTGAAACGCGGCCGCGGCGAGCGGTAGACCTCCGGCGAAATGCCGGCGAGGCGCAGCACGCGCGCCTCGTCGATGCCCAGCTCGCGCATGCGCAGGCGCGAGACCTTGGAAAGCGGGATCAGATCGGCGCTCATGACTGCTTACGCCGCCTCCGGCCGGGCTGCAAATCTCAGTACGCGGGCGGACGATGCGTTGCGCCCGATCGTCTGCGCCAGCATCGCGCCGGGGCCGACGACGTCGATGTCGACGCCGTCGCGCGCCGCGGTCGCGGCCAACGCTTCGAGATAGCTCCTGAGCGCCGCCTGGGCGGCGCGGCGCGCGGCCGAGTCCGCCGCGTGATCGGCGAGAATCTGCACGAAGCGCCCGCCGCGCTGCTCGCGCAGGACCGGCAGCACGGCATGAGCCAGCGCGGCCGAGCCGAAGAAATCCGTTTCCAATTGCGCGCGCAGAGCCGCGTCGTCCATTTCCACATCGGCCGCGGCGTCCGCCCCGCCGTCGAGACCGACCACTACGTCGATTCGGCCGAACGCGGTCAGCGCTTCGTCGACCGCGGCGTAAATGCTGGCTTCGTCCGCCAGATCGACGCCAACGGCGCGCATGTGCGTTGCATGGCGGGCGACCAGAGCAGCCAGCCGGCCGGGGTCGCGCGCGCCCGCGACGACGCGCCCGCCCACCCGCAGCACCGCTTCGGCCAGGGTGCGGCCGAGGCCGCGGGCTGCATCGGTAATCAACCAGACTTGGGACATTGCGAATTCCTCGTTTGCATTCGGCGCACCGCCGCGGAGCAAACTATAGGAACTCGACCCTAGCAAGAAAAATCCGATCGCGCCAAGCCGTCATCCGATGACGCCAGACGCTCCGGCCTCAGAGCAGGCCGAAGCGCTTCACCATCCAGCCCTTCACCGCCTGGGTCAGCAGCATGTACGCGACCAGGATCGCGGCGAGGATCGGCCACCAGATCGTCGGCAGCGGCGAGAAGCCGAACCACGCGCCCATCGGCAGCGCCGTCAGCAGAATGCCGACCAGGCAGATGACCACGCCGGACACGGTCAGCGGCAGACTCGCGCGGCTCTGCAGGATCGGAATCCTGCCCGTGCGGATCACGTGCACGATCAAAGTCTGCGACAGCAGCGATTCGATGAACCAGCCGGTTTGAAACAGGCTGGCATGCGCTGTCGTGTTCGCGCCGATCACGAACCAGAGCACGGCGAACGTCACGTAGTCGAAGATCGACGAAATCGGGCCGATGCCGACCATAAAGCGCGCGATGCCTTTCAGGTCCCACTGGCGCGGCTTGGCCAGATATTCCTGGTCGACGTCGTCCGAGGCCACCGCCGTCTGCGAGAAATCGTAGAGCAGATTGTTGAGCAGAATCTGTACCGGCAGCATCGGCAGGAACGGCAGCAGCACCGAGGCGCCGATCATCGAGAACATGTTGCCGAAGTTCGACGAGGCGGTCATCTTGATGTACTTCAAGATGTTGCCGAACACCTTGCGGCCTTCGAGCACGCCTTCCTCGAGCACGAGCAGGCTCTTTTCGAGCAGGATGATGTCGGCCGATTCCTTGGCGATATCGACCGCGGTGTCGACCGAAATACCGACGTCGGCCGCGCGCAGCGCCGGGCCGTCGTTGATGCCGTCGCCGAGAAAGCCGACGACGTGGCCGTCGCGGTGCAGCGCTTCGATCACGCGCACTTTCTGCTGCGGATTCAGGCGTGCGAACACCGGCGTGTCGCGAGTGGCGAGCACCAGCTCCTCATCGCTCATCGCCTCGATCTTCGGCCCGGTCAGCCACTTGTCGACCTGGATGCCGACCTGGCGGCAGACGTTGCGCGTCACCGTGTCATTGTCGCCGGTGAGAATCTTCACCGCCACGCCGTTCGCATTGAGCGCCTGGATCGCGTCCGCGGCCGAGTCCTTCGGCGGATCGAGGAAGGCGACGAAGCCCATCATCGTCAGGTCCTTCTCGTCCTCGCGCGAGTAGGCCGCCTTCGCCTCGATTTCGCGCATGCCGAGCGCGAGCGCGCGGAAGCCGTCCTCGTTCATCTCGTGCGCCACGCCCTTGACCTCGGACAAGTGCTGCGGCGTCATCGCCTTGTAGTCGTCCTCATGCGCGAGGCTCGTGCAGACGGCCAGCATCTCGGCGACGGCGCCTTTAGAAATGATGTAGTGCTTGCCTGTGCTGTTCGACTTCACGATCACCGACATGCGCCGGCGGGTGAAATCGAACGGCACCTCGTCGACCAGCGTGTATTCGGCGTGCAGATGCTGCACGGCATCGGCGTCCACCGCGTCGAGCACGGCCTCGTCGAGCAGGTTGCGCAGGCCGGTCTGGTGATAGCTGTTGAGCCAGGCGTATTCGAGCACGCGCGCGTTCTCGTCGCCGTAGATGTCGACGTGGCGCTCGAGGATGACGCGGTCCTGCGTGAGCGTGCCGGTCTTGTCGGTGCACAGCACGTCGATCGCGCCGAAGTTCTGGATCGCGTTGAGGCGTTTGACGATGACGTCTTTCTTCGCCATCTTCAGCGCGCCCTTGGCGAGGTTGATCGCGACGATCATCGGCAGCATTTCCGGCGTCAGGCCGACCGCCACGGCGACGGCGAACATGAACGCCTCGAACCAGCTGCCTTTGGTGATGCCGTTGATCAGGAACACGATCGGCACCATCACCGCCATGAAGCGGATCATCAGCCAGGCGAAGCGCGACACGCCCTTGTCGAAGCTCGTCTGCACGCGTTGGCCGACCAGCGAGCCCGCGAGCGCGCCGAAATAGGTGTTCGCGCCGGTCGCGGCGACGACCGCCATCGCGCTGCCCGAGACGACGTTCGAGCCCATGAAGCACAGCGACTTGGCTTCGAGCGCGGTCTTCGCCTGCGCGTCGGCCGTGGCGAATTTCTCCACCGGCATCGACTCGCCGGTGAGCGCGGACTGGTTGACGAACAAGTCCTTCGCGCTGATCAGGCGCAAGTCGGCCGGCACCATGTCGCCGGCGGACAGGAACACGAGATCGCCCGGCACGAGGCCGTCGATCGGCACTTCGAGTTTCTTCACCACGCGCAGCGGCGGTGCGTCCTCATCCTCGCCGTGCGCCGGCTCCTCGATCTCGCGCTTGGCCGTCGCCGTGTTGCTGACCATCTTGCGCAGCTGCTCGACCGCGTTGCTCGAGCGCGCTTCCTGGAAATACGCGACGAACACGGCCATCACGACCATGGCGAACATGATCACCGCGCCGATTTTGTCGCTCGCCTCCTCGCCCGTGAACCAGGTGATCAGCGCCAGCGCGGTCAGCAGGATGTTGATCGGATTGGTGATGAAGCGCTCGCCGATTTCGAGCAGGAAAGGCTTTTTCTTCTCCTGCGCGACGACGTTCGGCCCGTAGTGTTCGAGCCGTTCGGCCACCTGCTCCGGATTGAGCGGCTGGCTGCCGGGATTGAGCTTGTTCAGCGCCTCGTCCGCATTCAGATGCGAGAGGGCCAGGAGTTCCGCGGCGATACGCGTCGCCGCTTCGTTGCGCGCGCCGTTGCGGCCGTTGCCGCCGATCAGCATCGCGGCGATCGAGAATTTCAGCATGAGGGGCTTCCCATCGTACAAATCGCACAAAATCGAGCAGCTTGCCCGGACTTCGTGACAGATCGGCGACGGGTGCCCGCGAAGGGCGAGGATGCCGGCGCACTATCCGCTACGGGATAGCGCCGCGAGGGGAACTATCCGCGTGGAAAGATCGGGTTGGCTGCAGTGGAGAATCTACTGCAAGGGTCCACGGACGGACGTCCTCGGTAAGAAAGTTGCGCGCAAGGTAGTCGCGCAGGAAAGGATTGTCAACGGAAAATTTGTTAGCGATTTCTGAAATCCGCGACGCGCGCGCAGACGGCATCGAAAAAGGCGTCCGGCAGCGTCGCCCGCACCGGAATCTGCCAGAAATTCTTGCCATGGAACGTGCGGCACTTCACTGCGTCTTTTGCGGTCATCAGCACCGGCAGTCCATCGCCGAAATCGAGATCGGCGGCGACGTAGGGATGATGATCGGGAAAAGCATGGGCGACGACATCGATGCCGGCATCGCGCAGCTTGGCGAAAAACCGCGCCGGATTGCCGATGCCGGCGACGGCGTGGACGCGCTTGCCGGCAAAGTCGTGCAAAGGCGCATGCAGGGCGGAATTCTCCAACGACACCGCAACGTCGCCGCCGAGCGTCATCGGTATTTCACCCGATTCGGCGGCGCCGCCATTGCACACGCGGAAATCGACCGAGGCCAGGCGCGACAGCGGCTCGCGCAGCGGTCCGGCCGGCAGCAGGCGGCCGTTGCCGAAGCGCCGCTCGCCGTCGATCACGCAAATTTCCACGTCGCGGAAAAGCGGATAGTGCTGCAAACCGTCGTCGGCGACGAGGACATCGCAGTCGTGGTGCGCCAGCAAAAGCCGCGCAGCGGTGGCGCGGTCGCGGCCGACGGCGACCGGCACGCCCGTCGCTTCGCGAATCAACACCGGCTCGTCGCCGGCGAGCGCGGCGTCGCCGCCGGCATCGAGCAGCCTCGGCGCACCGTCTCCGCCGCCATAACCGCGGCTGATCACGCCGGGCCGAAATCCGCGCGCGCGCAAAGCATCGACGAGCGCAATCACGAGCGGCGTTTTTCCCGTGCCGCCGACGGTGAGGTTGCCGACGACGATCACGGGTACGGGCAGCCGCTGCGGCTGTTTCCATCCGAATGCCCACGGCGCGCGGTGCAGCGCACGCAATCCGCGATAGACCGGTACCAGCGCGCGCAGCCAAAGCGGCGGCGGTGCGCCGTCGTACCAAATTTCCGTAAGTTGCTCGGTCAGTGCCATGCCGCGACCAGCCTACACCACCGCAGAAAAGTCGGCGCTCGCGATCATGTTTCCACTGACGATGCGACCGCCGGCTCATGAAACTGCAGCCGATGCAGCGCCGCGTAACGGCCGTTGCGCGCGATCAGCTCGGCATGCGTGCCGCGTTCGACGATGCGCCCTTCCTCGAGCACGGCGATCTGGTCGGCATGTTCGATCGTCGACAGGCGATGCGCGATCACGAGCACGGTGCGCCGCGTCATCAGCCGCTTGAGCGCGTCCTGGATCAGGCGTTCGGATTCGGTGTCGAGCGCGCTGGTCGCCTCGTCGAGAATCAGAATCGGCGCATCTTTGAGGATCGCGCGCGCGATCGCGATGCGCTGGCGCTGGCCGCCCGACAGCTGCGCGCCGCCCTCGCCCACCGGCGAATCCAGGCCAAGCGGCAGGCGTTCGATGAACTCCATCGCGTTGGCCGCACGCGCCGCCGCTTCGATTGCCTCGCGCGAGGCGCCGGCCAGCGCGCCGTAGGCGATGTTGCGTGCGATGGTGTCGTTGAACAGCACCACGTGCTGTCCGACCCAGGCGATCTGCGCGCGCAGGTCGGCAAGGCGGTAGTCGGCGAGCGCATGGCCGTCAAGACGAATCTCGCCGGCATCGGGTTCGTAGAAGCGCGGCAGCAGACTGACCAGGCTCGACTTGCCGCTGCCCGAACGGCCGACCAGCGCGGTGACCGTGCCCGGCGCGCAGACGAGATCGACGCGGTCGAGCGCCGCCGCCTGCTGGCCGTCGTAACGAAATGACACGCCGCGCAGCTCGACATTGCCGCGACAGCGATCGAGCGGCTGCGTGCCGCTGTCGCTTTCGCCGGGCGTGTCGATCAGGCGGAACAGGTCTTCCGCCGCGACGATGCCGCGCTGCACGTTCGCCTGCACCGTGGTCAGTTGCTTGAGCGAGGTCAGCATGATGCTCATGCCGGTGATCACCGACATGAACTCGCCCGAGGTCGTGTGCAGAATGATGCCCGGCCGCGTCGCGATGAAGATCACCATCGCGATCGCGAACGCGGCGACGACCTGCACGAGCGCCGTGGATGCGGCGTTCGTCGCGGCGATCTTGAGGTTGAGCCGGCGATTCTCGTCGGTCACCTCGGCGAAGCGGCCGCGCTCGTATTCCTGGCCGCCGTAGATCTTCACTTCGCGCTGGCCGTTGACCGCTTCGTCGATCGTGCCGGTGACCGTGCCCATCGACTGCTGAATGCGCGGGCCGATGCGCCGGTAGCGCCGGCTGACCGCGCGCACGATCAGCGCGATCAGCGGCGCGAGCACGAACAGCGCCACGGTCAGGCGCGCATTCAAACTCAGCATCTGCATGGTGTAGAAGATGACGTACAGCGAATGCAGGACGAGCACCTTGAGCGAATCCGTGCACGCCGAGGCGACCTGTTCGACGGTAAATGTGAGGCGCGAGATCATCTGCCCCGACGATTCCGCGCCGAACTGCGCGGTCGGCAAACGCAGATAATGCGCGAATGTCTCGTTGCGCAGGCGATGCACGACGCCGCGGGCGACGCGCGCCATGCAGTAGTCGGTCAG
>DAIMZS010000041.1:0-1494 GCA_036733825.1 Rudaea sp. | reverse complement strand
ACGTCGATCAGCGAGATGACGTTGATCTCGAAATCGTCGTGGCGGGTGGCGCCGAGCCGCATCTTAAGCGGTTTCCTGCAGCGGCGCCGCCGCGCTGCGTGCGCGCAGCTGGCGCGCGGCGGCGGTTTCCGAATGCGCGGCGAGCTCGTCCATCAGCACGATCACGTCCTTCTCCATGTCGACCACGTAGTCGGTGACCAGGCCGCGGAAATAGCGGTGGAAGAAGTACGCCGGAATCGCCACGCACAGGCCCGCGGCGGTGCACACCAGCGCCTGGCCGATGCCGCCGGCCATCTTCAACGGATCGCCGACGCCGGACACCATCACGGCGAAGAACATCTCGATCAGACCGAACACCGTGCCGAGCAAGCCGAGCAGCGGCGAGATCAGCGCGATCGTGCCGAGCGTGTTGAGAAAGCGCTCGAGTCGATGCACGACATGGCGGCCGGTGTCCTCGACGCGCTCCTTCATGATCTCGCGCGAGCGCATGCGCACGCTCAGCGCGGCGGCGAGAATCTCGCCGAGCGGCGAATTCTCACGCAGGGTTTCCACATGCTGCGGATCGAGCTGGCTGTTGCGCGCCCATTCGCGCACCTGGACCGTGAGGCCGGGCGGAATCACCGAACTGCGGCGCAGAGTCCAGAAGCGTTCGAGGATGATCGCGATCGCAATCGCCGAACAAAGCAGGATGGGCACCATCGCCCAGCCGCCGGCCATCAGTATTTCGAGCACGCAACTTTCCTCTCGGGGATGCTTCGATTTCGCCGCGAATCATACCAGCGAATGGCGCCGGCTTTGCGCGTTTGTGACGGCCTGCACTGATTCCGCGGTCTTTGTCTGTTTCCGAGTCCGACCGCCTCATTCGCGCCAGTACGGGTGCCGGTCGACCCTGCCCCGCTCGATGACGCGCGGCGCCGCGTCCGGCGCAAAATGCAGATCGACGAAGCCGCTGTCCGGAGACGCCAGCAGGGTCGCGCCGGCCGCGCGGTAACGCGCGACGACGGCCGGGTTCGGATGATGGAAGCGATTGCGGTAGCCTGCGGAAACCAGTGCCAACTCCGGTTTCAGCGCATCGATGAATGCCGCGCTCGACGACGTTTTGCTGCCGTGGTGCGGCGCGCTCAGCAACGTGTGCGGCGCCGGGGTACCGAGCGCGGCAATGACATCGGCTTCCACGGCCGAGGTGATATCGCCGGTGAGCAGCAGCGCGCTGTCGCCCGTGCGTATTTCGAGCACGCAGCAGCGATCGTTGCCCTTCGCCGCCAATGGTTCGCTCGGATGCACGATGCGGAACGCGACGCCATTCCATGTCCACGCCTCGCCGGCAAGGCATTGCGCCGCCGGCACCTTCAGCCGCGACGGTTCTCCGCTCGTCACCGCCGTACGCGGAAATGCCGCCAGCACGGCCGCTGCGCCGCCGGCGTGATCGTTGTCGCCGTGGCTGACGATCAGCCGATCGACATTCGCGATGCCGATCGCGCGCAGCGCCGGCAC
>DAIMZS010000040.1:13306-17403 GCA_036733825.1 Rudaea sp. | reverse complement strand
GCGAACGCGTTGATCGCGCGCGCGTGCTTGAAGATGCCGCCGATGTAGTACAGCGCGGTCTGCGACAGGCCGCCGTAGAGGTCGCCCGCGAACAGGTTCGTGCCGCCCTTGGCCAGCGACTGGTGCACGTGCATGCCCGAGCCATTGTCGCCGACGATCGGCTTCGGCAGGAACGTCGCCGTCTTGCCGTTGCGGTGCGCGACGTTCTTGATCACGTATTTGAGCGTGAGCAGCTCGTCGGCCTTCTTCGTCAGCGTGTTGAACTTGGTGCCGATCTCGCACTGGCCGGCGGTGGCGACTTCATGGTGATGCACTTCGACGGTGAGGCCGCAGGCTTCGAGAATCTGGCACATTTCGCTGCGCAGGTCCTGCAGCGAATCGACCGGCGCGACCGGGAAGTAGCCGCCCTTGATGCCCGGACGATGGCCCGAGTTGCTGCCGTCGAACTTCTCGTTCGTGCTCCACGCCGCTTCTTCGGACTGGATCTCGAAGCTCGCGCCCTGCATGTCGTTCTTGTAGCGCACCGAGTCGAAGATGAAGAACTCCGGCTCCGGACCGAAGAACGCCGTGTCGGCCACGCCCGAGGACTTGAGGAAGGCTTCGGCGCGCTTCGCCACCGAACGCGGGCAGCGCGTGTAGGCCTGCATCGTCGAGGGTTCGAGCACGTCGCAGGTGAGGATCAGGGTCGGCACTTCGGTGAACGGATCGAGGATCGCGCTGTCCGGATCGGGCATCAGCACCATGTCGGAGTCGTTGATGCCTTTCCAGCCCGAAATCGACGAACCGTCGAACATCTTGCCGTCTTCGAACAGGCTCTCGTCGATGCCCTTGGCGGGGAAGGTGACGTGATGCTGCTTGCCGAGCATGTCGGCGAAACGCAGGTCGATGAATTCGACGTTATGGTCTTGGATCAGCTTCTGAACAGCAGCGGACATGCTTGGCTCCTTACGATAAATTTTGAGTGAGCGAGGGAAAGCAATCGTTGTGCCAACGAGAATTCAACGAAAAATTCCTGTAAGAACATCGAGTTATATCTCTGCATTGCGCAGAGCAACAAATTCAAGCACCAGTTTGGAGCATTCAATGCTGATGATGCACCAAAACCGTAAGAAACGCCCCAGCTATGCTCTTAGCCCTCCCCCTTCAAGGGGAGGGTTGGTGGGGATGGTGTTGCTTGAGGCGCATCCAAATTCGAACACCATCCCCCACCAAACCTCCCCCTTGAAGGGGGGAGGCTTCAAAGCAAAACCTCAGTCGTTGATGCCCGCCACGCGATTGAAATCCCCTATCGCGCCGATGAGCAGGGTCAGCGCCTCGCGCTCGACTTCGGTCAGGTACGGATTCCAGCAGTCCATCAACATGACCACGCGCGTCGACGCGCCGCGGTTCCACGCCTCGTGCTCGAACGTGTCGTCGAAGGTGAAACATTCGCCTTCGCGCCACTCGCGCTTTTCGCCGCCGACGACGAGTGCGCAATTCTCCGGCACGATCAGCGGCAGATGTGTGACCAAGCGCGTGTTGGTCACGCCGCGGTGCGGCAGGATGTGCGTGCCCGGCGTGAGCACCGAGAAGCAGATCTCCGGCGCATGCTCGCGGATGCGCACGAGCGGCAGCGCATCGAGGATGGCCGCGGTGCGCGGACAGCGCGCGCAGTGCTCGTCGAAACGCTCGCCGTGGCGATAAAAGAAGAAGGCGTCCCATGCCGGCGGCGCCTGCCCGCCGGCGAGCTGATCGCCGACGCGATCGAGTTCATTGGTGCCGAGGAACGGCGCGATGCCGCGTTCTTCGCGCAGCACCTCGTGCAGCTCGGCACGGATGACATCGACGTTGTTCTCGAGTTCGGCGTACCACGGAAACAACGCGCGATCGAAATACGGCGTCGTCGGCAAGCCGGGGAAATAGAGAAATTTCGGCCGCTGGCGCGGATCGGGATAATCGGCCGCCTCGGTGCCGAGATAAATATCGAGGCTGCGCATCACGCGCGCCAGCGCCGCGTCGCCGTGTTTCGCGCGCAGCGGCTCGAGCGCTTCGGCAAACATCGGCCGGCGATGCCGGTCGACGAAGTTCATCGCCGCGAGCACGCGCTCGCGCATCGCCGGCGCCGTGGTCGCTTCGCTCAGCCACAGTCCCTGCGCCTGTGCGGCGATGATCGCGCCGAAATACTGCATCGTCGCCTCGCGCACGCGCCCGGCGCCTTCATGGATCTGGGCGAGGAACAGGCGCGCGCGGAAGGCGCGCGGGTCGAGGCTGACTGCCTTGCTCAATGCCATTGCCGCGGCTTCCAACTGGTTGCAGGCCAGATGCGCAAAGCCGAGGTTCTTCCAATATTCCGCCTTGTCGGCCTCGCGCGCAGTCGCGCGCTCGAGCAGCGCGACGGCTTCGGCGGCGCGGCCGTCGAGCAGCGCGCGCTGGGCGAGATAGTTCAACGCTTCGGCGTGATCGGGGGCGAGCGCGAGCACGCGACCGAACGCGACGTCCGCCTCCGCGTAGCTGCCTGCGGCTGCGGCGGTGTGCGCGCGCTGCAGCTGCGCGTCGAATTCGGCGTCGGTTGCGCTCATCGTCGCGTCAATGGCCGAGGGCGGCGCGCACTTGCGCGGCTTCGTCGCCCCGGCCGAGGCGGTCGAGCAGCACGGCGAGCTGCGGCCGCAGCGAGTCGGCGTCGGGCGAACGCTGCACGCCTTCGCTGAGATAAACCACGGCGGCGGCGGGATCGCCGAGCTTTTCCATGCACCAGGCGCAAGCATTGATCGCGCCGGCGTGGGTGGGGTCGAGTTCGAGCGCGCGTTTGTAGAACTTCAGCGCCTTGACCGTCTGCCCGAGCTTGCGCGCGATGTCGCCGAGGCCCGCGTTCGCGCCGAACGCCTGCTTGCCTTCGGCGATCAGCGCGGTGAACCCGTCGCGCGCCGCCTCGTTCTTGTTCTGGCGCATGCGCGCGCGCGATTGGAACAGCTTGGCCACGCTCAATTCGGGGCGCAGGCGCAGCGCGTTGGAGAACGCCTGCTCGGCGAACGCGAAACTTTCCTGGGCGAAGAACGCGCGCCCGAGCGCCATCTGGATCGCGGCGTCGTCCGGCTGCAGTTCGGCCGCGCGTGAAAGGAACTTCGACGCGGTCACGCCGTCGCCGCGCGCCAGATGCACATTGCCGAGGCCGAGCAGAATGGTCGGATCCTCGTTCTCGAACAGGTCGGTGGCGCGGCGGCCGGTCTTGAAGCGGTCCTCGGCGGCGTCGACCTCGCCGTCGCGCAATTGCAGATGGCCGAGCACGCTGTGTGCTTCGACGAGATTCGGATCGAGTTCAAGCGCGCGCAGGAACGCGCCGCGCGCCGCTTCCTCCTCGCCGATCTGCATGAGCACGCCACCGAGCGAAAGATGCAGCCGCGCCACATCGGGCGCGAGCTGCACCGCACGCCGCAGCGGCTCCATCGCCGCCGCGCTGTCGCCGCGCCGGTACAGGAGGACGCCGAGCAGATGCCAGGCATCGACCTCGTCCGGATGCGCGGCGACGTAGTCGCGATAGGCGCGCTCGGCGGCGTCGAGTTCGCCGCTGCGATGCAGTTGCAGGATTTCTTCGAGAGTCATTGCGTGAAAATACGTGGCGGATAGGCCGACATGATATTTGAAAAGCGCGCTCGGAAAGCGCCCGTCGGCATTCAGGCCGGAGCGTGCAGGCGCGCGTGCAGGCGCTCGACGAGAAAATCCTCGGCCCAGCTGTGCAGGCTCGCATCGTGGATGAAGCCGCAGTGGCCGCCGTGCGGCACGATGTCGAGCTCGGTCGTCGGCGCCAATTTCAGCGAGTGGAAATCGGCGACCGGGATGATCGGATCGTCCTCGGCAGTGAGAATCGTCGCCGGCACGTCGAGCGCGGAGAGGATGTCGCCGGTCAGCGCGTAGCCGTTGAGATAGTTTTCCAGCGTGCCGAAATCGGTATGGCGCAGGACGAGGCTGCGGGTGAGTTCGCGCAGACTGCCGCGCAATTCCGCGCCGACGAACAGCG
This sequence comes from Rudaea sp., assembly GCA_036733825.1. Taxonomy (GTDB): domain Bacteria; phylum Pseudomonadota; class Gammaproteobacteria; order Xanthomonadales; family Rhodanobacteraceae; genus Rudaea. The sequence goes on along the minus strand of DAIMZS010000040.1, from coordinate 13,409 downwards.
GCGCCTGCGGAAACAGCGACTGCTTGCGTTTGAGCGAGCTGCGCCATTTGCGCAAAAAATAATATTCGTACACCGCCGGCGCCGCCTCGATCGCGTTCATCGC
>DAIMZS010000040.1:9054-13206 GCA_036733825.1 Rudaea sp. | reverse complement strand
CGAGGAAGCGCGCGCCGGTATTGAGTACATAGGTCGACTGCACGCTGCCTTCCCAGCCGTGCAGCAGCACGATGAGGGCGCGCGGCGCGGCAAGCACGGTCTGGCGCGTGTGGAAACCCTGCAGGCGCACGCCGTCGCCGCAGTCGAGAATGTGTTCGCTCGCGGTACGGTCGAGCAGCGCGCCGCGATGGCGGAAGAAAAACCGGCGCACTCCGCTCGAGGCGAGCACCGACTGCACATGCGGATTGCGCAGCCAGCGACGCGGCTTGAACGGATGCAATTGCGCGCTCATGGAGCCTGCGCTACTCGTAGCCGAGCGCCGCCGCGATGCGCGCGCGCGCCGCCTCGGCGATCTGCCGGCGGCCTTCGTCGGTGACCGCGAGCGGTTCGAGGAAATGCACTTCCGCGTCCGTTCCCGGCCCGCCGAGCAGGCGCAGAAAATTGGCGAAAAAACTTTCCTTCGCGCCGAATGGCACGCTCAGATTCATTTTTCCGTCCTTGCCGTAGCACAGCGCCACCGGCTGGATCGGCACCTGCGCGTCGGCCGCGACCTGGAAGATGCGCGCGTGGAAGGTTCGCACCTTGTCGCCCGGCCCGGTGCCGCCTTCGGGAAAGATGCCGGCGGATGCGCCTTGGTTGAGCCGCTCGACGACGACCTGCATCACCGCGCCGAGCGAATGCGTCGAGCCGCGCTGGTGGTAGATCGTGCCCGCGCGCGTCGCCAGCCAGCCGACGAACGGCCAGCGTGCGATCTCGCTCTTGGCGACGAAGCTCATCATGCGCTGGCTGTGCATCAGTTCGATGTCCATCCACGAGACGTGATTGGCGACGAACAGCGTCGCGCCCGCGAGCGGCTCGCCGATGCGGCGGATGCGGAAGCCGAAACGGCGGATCAGCGCGCCGGACCACCAGCGCGTGGCCCAATGGTCAAGGCGCTCGCCACGCACCGACAGGCGCGTACCGAGCGGCGAGAACACGAAGATCGCCAGCGGCGGCGCGATCAGAATGTGCACGATCAGCAGCGGCACGCGCACGAGATAACGCAGCGGCCGCAGCCAGTCGCGACGGGGCAAGTCGGAGTTTTCCAGCACGATGCTCATCGTCCGCGATGGTAGCCAAGCGCGCTCGGCGCCGCTACCGCTGCGATGCACAACGCGGGCCGCCGTTCAGGCGGAGGGAATCGCCTGCTTCGGCACCACCGCCATCGTCAGGCGCGAAATGCAGACGAGCTTGCCCTCTTCGTCCTCGACGCGGATTTCCCACACCTGGGTCGAGCGGCCGACGTGCAGAGGCCGTGCGGTGCCGGTGACGATGCCTTTCGCCACCGCGCGCACGTGATTGGCGTTGATGTCGAGACCGACCGCGTAGAACTGCGGGTCGCAGCACAGCATCGCCGCGTAGCTGCCGAGCGTTTCCGCAAGCGCGACCGAGGCGCCGCCGTGCAGGATGCCGTAGGGCTGATGCGTGCGCGCGTCGACCGGCAGCGTGCCGCGCACGTAATCGTCGCCGATCTCGGTGATCTCGATGCCGAGCGTCGCCATGAGCGTGTTCGCGTTGGCCTGCTTGATCCGGGAGAGATCGGGTTGGGTCTTCCACAAAGGCATGGTCAATCCTTTTGCTCTCCCCTCTCCCACCGGGAGAGGGTGCCCGAAGGGCGGGTGAGGGTCCGGTTTTCGGGAAAACGCTCGACGATACCGGACCCTCATCCGGCGCTTCGCGCCACCTTCTCCCAATGGGAGAAGGAAACCAAATTATTGCCGCGGCAGCACGAGCCGCGGCACGCCGTGCTCGCTGCGCTGCTCGACCACGCTGGCACGCGTGTCGAGCGCGCCGCGCAGCGTGTCCGGCAGCGAATCGGCTTTTTCCCCGCGCGCAACGCGCAGCGCGTTGCGGTACGCGCGCTGGGCAACGTCGTTGTCGCTGAGACCCGCGCAGGCATCGCCGAGCGCCTCCCACAGCGCCGCGTCGGGCGCGATCGCGAGGCCGCGGCCGAGATAGTCGCGCGCCTTGCCCCACAGGCCGCTTTGATTGCACAGCCGGCCGAGCGTCAGCATCAAACCGGCGCTGTTCGGCTGCGCGGCGATCCAGCCTTCGGCCTGGCGCAGGCGCGCGGCGACTTCGGCCGGGCCGAGTTCACCGTAAGCGCGCACGAGATTCTCCGACCAGTCGCGGCGCAGCGCCGCTTCGATCTCGCCCATCGCCGCGAGCGGCTGGCCGAGCGCGGCGGCGCGGCCGGCATAGGCGATCACGACGCGTTCGCGCTGGCGCTGTGCGCGGCCGAGTCCCGACCACATCGCCGCCAGGGCATCGGCGTTCACCGCGTTCGACAGCGCGCTCGCCAGCGTCTGCGTTTCCAGTTCGGCGAACGCGTCCGCGGACAAGGAATGCATTTTCGCCAGCGCCGACAACCCGGCCAGCGCCGCGCCGGCGTCGCCGCAGCGCGAGGCGGCTTCGATCAGGCTGCGCAGCGCCGCGGGCGGCAGCGAGGACTTCGCCATTTCGCCCTTGAGCAAGTCGAGCGCTTCCGCGTTCCGATTCTGTTCGAGCAGGAAGCGCGCGCGCAGTGCGAGCGCCGCCGCGGGCGCCACTTCTTTCGCTGCATCGAGCGCGGCCGCGGCCTGCGCGTCGTCGCCCTGCGCCTGCGCCGAGCGTGCGCGCGCGAGCAGCGCCGGCGCCTGCAGGGTGGCGACATGCGCGGCGCGCTCGAGCGATTTCGCCGCTTGCGTGTGGCGGCCTTCGACCGCGGCGACGAGGCCGTCCGCGATGCGTTCGTGGCCGCGCCGCAGCGCATGCCGGCGCAACGCGCGCCGCGGCCAGAACAGCGCGCGCAGGATCAGGCTCAGGATCGCCCACAGCAACAGCGCGGCGATCACGCCGAAGACGAAACTCGTTTCGATGCGCCAGCCGGCGAAGCGCAGACGCACTTCGCCCGGATCGAGCGCGAGCGCATGCCAACCCCACGCCGCCGCGACGGCGACGACGAGCAACAGCAGCACGGCCGTCCACGATCTCACGGCTGGCCTTCCGCCGGGGCACCGGGTTTCGCCGGCGCGGTCTGCAGACTGTGTGTCGCACGCAGATTGCGCAATTCCTTGAGCGCCGCGCCGAGCACGTTCGGCGCGGCGGGCGCGATCGCAGTCTTGGCGAGCGATTCGAGCGTCGTCTGCGCCTTCGCCACCTCGGGCGAGGCGCCGTCGAAATCGTGTGCGAGCTGCGCCTTCGCACCGTTCAGCGCCTGCTGCCAGCGCGCCGCATCGCGGATCAGCAGCGCCGCCTGCGCGTCGCGCAGATTCGCATCGAGCAGCGCGCGCGCAAACAGCGGATCGTTGTGCGCGAACCGTCCGCCATCGTCGTCGCGGCGAATTCGGATGAACTGGCCGAAAATGCGCGAGAAATGCGAGGTCGAATTCGCCTCGTCCGCATTCTCTGCGTGCTGCGCCGGCGGAAGTTGGGGCAACGCCTGACGCAATTCGGCGAGCGCGGCCTGCAGCGAGGACGGATTGGCCGTCTCGAGCGCGCTCAACGCGCCGATCTCCGCACCGATGCTCTGGCGCACCGAAGCGAACGCCGCGTCATTGGCCTGCGCCAGCGCCGCGTCGGCCAATCGATAGGCCGCGAGCGCGGGCGCCGGATCGGCGAACAGTGTGTAGCGTTCCTGCGCGAGCACGAGCAGCAGTTCGGCTTCGTTGAGCAGCAACCCGTCGTGTCCGGACAAGCGCTTGTCGGCGAGATTGGCGATCGCGTCCTCGGACAGGCGCGCGCGTTCGGACAGGCCGAGTATCTGGCCGCGCAGCGATTCGTTGATCTTCGCGGTGTCGTCCAGGCGCGTGCGCAGCGTTTCCGCCTCGCGCTTCGCGCCGTCCGCGCTGAGCCGCAGCGCCTCCACTTCGTCGCGCAGCTTCTGCGTGGCGGATGCCTCGTTCTGCACCGTCGCTTCATGGCCCTGTTCGATGCCGCGCAGGCGCCAGTAGCCGTAGGCTGCCGCCGCGACGACCAGAACCAGCAGCAGCCAGCCGAAACCGCCCGCACTGCGCCGCGGCGGAGGCGGCGCCGGCGAAGGCGCGGGCGCAGACGGCGGGGTGATGACGGTTTCGCTGGCGTCGTTCTCGCTCATATCCGCATGCTATCCAAACGAGGCGCCGCGTGCACGCC
>DAIMZS010000040.1:2944-8954 GCA_036733825.1 Rudaea sp. | reverse complement strand
TAGCGGCGGAGGCGGCGATATGCACGCGCGCGAATCCCGCCGCGCGCGCCGCCTCGGCCAGACGCAGGCTGCTGACGATGCATTCGCCGACGGCGAGCTTGGCGAACAGCGGCAGCGGCAAGCCGCGCTGCAGATGCGTCAGCACCTCGGCGCTCGACAGCAGGGTCAACAACGGCGACGCGGCGCGTTCGAGCGCGTCGAAATGGCGGCGATTCCAGCGCGGCGGCGTGCGCCGGTATACATGGATGCTTTGCAGCAGCGCGCGGCGTGCGCGCAGCGTCGTCGCGAGCACATCGCGGCCGCCCGGCGCGCCGATCAGCGCGATGCGCCGGCGCGACACGCGCGCGAACAGCGGCAGCGCGAGCAGGCCTTCGCTGTCCTGCCGCTCGGCGGGCCAGATCGCGCCGGACACGCCGCGCCGCGCGAGCGCAAGCGCGGTCGCGCGGCCGACCGCGCAAACCTGCGTCGCGCGCGCGAAGCGCAGCGCCGGCAGCAAGGCGAACGCGTGGCGCACCGCGTTGGGGCTGATGAAGATCGCGATATCCGCGTTGCGCGCCTCGCGCAGAGCCATGCGCGCGGCCGCCGCGTCTTCCGCGCCGCGTACGCCGACGCCGGGCAGCGCCACAGCGGCGCCGCCGAGTGCCGCGACGCGGCGCTTGAGCGTCGAGGCGGACGCGGACGGCCGCGTCACGATCACGCTCGCCCCGGCCAGGGGCTGCGTCTTTGTCTGTGCGTTCGCGCGCTTCTTCGCCATGACTTCGCCGCGGCTGCAATAGATTTTTAACGGGCTCTATCTTACAAAGCGGGCTTGATCGGCGCAGCCCGCCTGCGCACACTATTTCGGCCGTTTTCGTTTTCAGCTGCGATGAAACCCGTACTCGACCTCGCCTTTGCCCACGCGCATTTCGATTCCCTGCTCGCCGCGATTCCGCTGACCCGCACGATGCAGATCGCGCCGCGCGGCTACGACGGCGATTCGCTCACCCTCGCCGCGCCGCTGGCGCCGAACGTGAACGACAAGGGGTGTGCGTTCGGCGGCAGCCTCGCCAGCCTGGCGACGCTCGCCGGCTGGGGGCTGATCGCGTTGAAACTGAAATCGCTCGGCCTCGACGCCGAGGTCTACGTGCAGGATTCGACGATCCGCTATCTCGCCCCGGTGTGGGACGATCTTCTCGCCACGGCGACGCTCGCCGACGCGGAATCGTGGGATGCGTTTCTCGCTTCGCTGACCACGCGCGGCCGCGGCCGCCTGCGCATCGCCTGCCGCACGCCGGGCGGCGACGGGGCGGACGCGTGCACGCTCGACGCGCGCTTCGTCGCGATCGGCAACAAACCTTGATGGCGCCGAACCATCTTGCCGCTCCAGCGAATTACAATGGCCGCCGTCTGTCGCCGGAGATCGCCATGCTGCGTATCGTTGCCCTGCTGATGTCGCTGAGTTTCTTCGCCGGCTGCGCCACGCCGAACTCGAAAGGCGACCAGCTCACCGCGACGCTGGAGAGCTATGCTGCGACGATCCGCTGGGGCAACGTCGAGGATGCCCTCGCCTTCGTCGACCCCGACGTGCTCAAGGAACATCCGCTGACCGAACTCGACCTGCAGCGCTACCAGCAGGTGCGCATCAGCGGCTACAACGCGCAGCCGTCGCGGCCGCTCGGCGAGCACGAGGTCAGCCAGGTCGTCGAAATCGTGGTGACCAACAACAACACGCAGTCCGTGCGCAGCGTGATCGACCGGCAGCGCTGGCGCTACGATGACAAGAAGAAGCGCTGGTGGCTGACCTCGGGGCTGCCGGACATCACCCAACACTGACCGACCGCAGGACGCCTCGCCGCATGTTTTTTCGTTTTCGCCTGCTCAGCGTCCTGCCTCTCCTCGTCTTTGCCGCCTCAATCGACGCGGCGCCCACGCAAACCCCGGACGCCGCGGTACCGAGCGTGCGCTACGGGCTGGTGGCGCCGGCCGCGCGCTTCACCTTGCGTGCGCCGGGCGTGGACCGCGCGGCGGAACTCGCCGCCGATGCGAACCGGCCGCGCACGCAAGCGCCGCGCTATGCGGTCACGCGATCGCTGCAGGCGCGCTACGTGCGCGGCGATACCGCCGGCGGCGAGTGGCGCGATCTGCCCGACGGCATGGCGCTGTGGCGCATCCCGGTCGCCGCCGATCATGCGCTCAGCCTCGCCTTCGGTTTCCGCCGCTTCTTCTTGCCGCCGGGCGCGCAAATGGTCGTGCGCGGCGAGACGCAGACGCTCGGGCCGTACACCGACGCCGACAATCCGACCTCGCACGCCTTCGCCACGCCACTGATCCACGGCGATCACGCCACGATCGAAGTGCTGGCGCCGCAAGCAATGAAGGCGTACCTCGATCTCGAACTCGACGCGGTGCATGCCGGCTACCGCGATATTCTCTCGCCGGAATCGCTGCGCAATCCGGGGCTTGGCAGCGGCGCCTGCAATCTCGACACGATCTGCCCGCAGGGCGACGCGTGGCGGCGCGAAATCAACGCGGTGGCCGTACTCGCTTTCGGCGACGAGTATTGCAGCGGCCAGCTCGTCAACAACACGCGCGGCGACCGCGCGCCGCTGCTCGCCACGGCGGCGCACTGCGTGTCCACGCAATGGGCCGCGTCGAATTTGATTCTGTATTGGAAATACGAAAGCCCCGTCTGCCGCCCGCCCGGCAGCGACGCCAGTGCCCAGCCCGTGCCAACCACCTCGGCAATCGCGCAAACCGGCGGCGCGCAGCTGCTCGCGACGCATATCGATTCCGACGTCAGCCTGCTGCGCCTGAACTCGACGCCGCCGGCCGCGGCGAACGTGTATTTCAACGGCTGGGACCTCAGCGATTCTTCGTTCGACAATGCCGTTGTCATCCATCATCCCTGGGCCGACGCCAAGCGCATCAGCCTCACCGACGGCACGGTCGCGCCGAACGACGACCCGAGCACCGGCCAAGGCACGCATCACTGGCGCGTGCCGAGCTACAGCCTCGGCACGACGCAACCGGGATCGTCCGGCTCGGGCCTGCTCGACGGCAACCATCATCTGCGCGGCGTGCTGTCGAACGGCGAAGCTTCGTGCGAGCGCCCGGACGGCAGCGACGAATACGGCCGCTTGAACACGGCTTGGCAGGGCGGCGGCACGCCGGCGACGCGGCTCGTCGACTGGCTCGATCCCGGCGCGACCGGCGCGACGCAGATCGAAGGCGTGGCGGCGTGCACGCTGGCGAACGTGAGCCTCGACCTCAGCGCCAATCCCCTCGTTGCCGGCGACAAAATCACACTGAGCGCGACAGCGAGCGGCGGCACAGCGCCCTACCGCTACGCGTTCGACGTCGACGACGACGGCCAGCCGGACAACACCGATACGGCCCAGGCGAGCATCGCAGCCGTCTGGCCGGCGGCGTGGTCCGGCAATGTGCGCGTGCAGGTCACCGACGGTGCCGGCTGCATCGGTACGGCGTCGAAGGCGTTGATCGTGCAAGCACCGCAGGTCGTGCCGGCCGCGACGACATCCGCCGCGCCGCAGTTGCTTTGCGGCGGCACGGCGGCCGCGGTCGAACCCGGCCAGCGCTGGCGCGTGCCGGTGACGTTGATCAACAACGGCGACATCGCTTCGCAGCCCGGCTACGCCATCTTCGCGCCGAATGCGGCGTCACTCGGCCAGACGCAGCTCGCGCTGGAAACGCCGGCCGTCGCCGTGCCCGCGCTCGCGCCCGGCGCCAGCGCCACGATCAACCTCGACTATGCGATCGACGCGAGCAGCCAGTGCGGCGCACCGGTCAAGATCGATCTGGTCGGCACGACCGACGGACGCAGCTTCGCCGCCGCGGCGACGCCGGTTGTCGACACCGCGATCGCCGCCGATTGCCAGGCCGTGACCGCCTGCCCCGCACAAACAATGCCGCTGCAACTCGACTCGGGCAGCTATTATGACGCGCGCCGCGGCGGCAACGGCATGACCGTGGCGAATATTCCGCAGGCCGACGGCAGCTCGACGTTCTTCGGCCTCTGGTTCACAGGCGACACGGCGCGCGAACCGACCTGGTACGTGGCGCAGGCGCCGCTGCAAAACAACCAGGTCAATGCGCCGATCTACCTGAGCCATCAGTCCGCGCCGAACACCTGGCCGGCGGAAAGCAGCACGGTCGGCAGTGCGCAGATCACCCTGGTCGACGCGAACCGGTTCGTCTACAGCTGGAACCTGCAGGGCAGCCGCGGCGGCGCGTTGTTTACTGCGGTCAGCGGACAGCCCTCGACAGTGCGCCTCTGGTATGCACCGCAGCAGAGCGGCTGGGGGCTGTACGACCAGCTCGTGCCGGCCAGCGGCGCGGGCGCGCCGCTGCTGTTCAATCTCACTTATCTGTACGACGCCGGCGGCGCGCCGCGCTGGGTGGTCGGCAGCCGCGACGGCTACGTCGACGGCGTAGCGGTCGACATGGTCGCGCCGCGCCCGGCCTGCCCGGGCTGCGTCTGGCTCGATCCGAACGCGGGCAAGCAGAACGTCGGCAGTCTGAGCTACACGATCGGCGGCAACGGCGCGCAAATTTCCACGAACCTGATTTTTCCGAGCGCGATCGGCGGCGTCTGGACGCGCACTCAGCTGCCGCTGAGCCCGTTATATCTGTCGCCCTGACTTGGCTTGAGGGCGGCCTCTGACGGATAATCCGCGCCCGCTGTTCGCGCCGTGCTCCGCCTCATGTCCGAAATCCTTCATCGCCTGCCGGAATTCATCGGCAATCATCTCGTTCTCGCCATGCTGTTCCTGGTCGTGCTGGCGAGCTTGATCGGCAACGAGTTCTCGCGCTTTTTCCGCGGCTATCGCGAGCTGACGCCGGCGGCGCTCACTCAGCTGATCAATCGCGAAAATCCGCTGCTCGTGGACCTGTCCGCCGCGGCGGATTTCGAAAAGTCGCACATTCCCGGCGCGCGCAGCGTGCAGATGAGCCAGTTCGATCCGGAGAACAAGGATTTGGCGCCGGTGAAGGAGCGGCCCGTCGCGGTCTACTGCCGCAACGGCACCACGTCGGCGCAGGCGGCGGCGCGGCTGACCAAGGCCGGCTTCAAGCAGGTGTTCTGGCTCGGCGGCGGCCTCGCCGCATGGCGCGAGGCGAACCTGCCCGTGGCCAAGGGCCGCTGAGCGAACGCAACCCCGCCAGTGCACGCGCCGCGCGCGCATGGGATAATCCGCGGGTTTAATTCGTAGCGATCATCGTGGATCGCAAGAAATCAACCTTTGCGACCGCCCCGGTCGCAAAGAAATTCAACACTGTTGGAGCAATCAAGATGGCAGAGAACACCCCCACCGCGAACGGCGGCGACACCGGCGCCCAACTGCAGCTGCAGAAGGTCTACATCAAGGACGCTTCGTTCGAAGCCCCGTCCGCGCCGCACATCTTCCAGGAGCAGGGCCAGCCGCAGGTGCAGCTCAACCTCGAGCACAAGGTCGGCACGCTCGGCCAGGACGTCTACGAAGTCGTGCTCACGGTGACGGTGACCTGCAAGCTCGAAGAGAAGACCGCCTATCTCGCCGAAGTGCAGCAGGCCGGCGTGTTCGGCGTGGTCGGCTTCGATGCGCCGTCGCGCGACGCCGTGCTCGCCACGTATTGCCCGAACGTGCTGTTCCCGTACGCACGCCAGGCCATTTCGGATCTGGTCCAGAACGGCGGTTTTCCCCCGTTCCTGCTGCAGCCGATCAACTTCGACGCGCTCTACGCCGAACAGCAGCGCCGCGCGGCCGAAGGCCAGGGTCTGTCGGGCAACGCGTAAGATTTGCGCCCGTATCGCAACGTTCGAAAGCGGCCGCTCACGGCCGCCCTTTTAAATGAGCGATAAGCCCACTGTCGCGGTACTCGGAGCAGGATCCTGGGGCACGGCGCTCGCCGCCGTGCTCGCGCGCAACGGCGTGCCGACCACGCTGTGGGGCCGCGACGCGCAGGCGCTCGCGGCCATGCAGACGACGCGCCGCAACGCGCGCTACCTGCCGGAAATGGAATTGCCGGAATCGCT
>DAIMZS010000040.1:0-2844 GCA_036733825.1 Rudaea sp. | reverse complement strand
ACGGCGACCGCGTTCGACAAATTGAGGCTGCGGTTGTCCGGGCGCATCGGCAGGCGCAGAGTCTGCTCCGCCGGCAGCGAGTCGAGAAAACTCTGCGGCAGCCCACGCGTTTCCGGGCCGAACACGACCGCGTCGTTCTCGCCGAAGTCGGCATCGGTGTACAGCGTGCGCCCACGCGTGGAGAGTGCGAACAGACGATCGGGACGGACCTGCGCGACGAAGGCGTCGAGACTCTCGTGCACTTCGAGCGCGGCGAATTCGTGATAGTCGAGGCCGGCGCGGCGCAACTTCGCATCGTCGAGCTCGAAACCGAGCGGACGGATCAGGTGCAGGCGCGCGCCGGAATTCGCGCAAAGGCGAATGACGTTGCCGGTGTTCGGCGGAATCTCGGGCTGGTACAGAACGACATGCAACATGCCGCGATTATTTCGTGTCGCCGGCAGCGGCGACAAGCGTCGTCGCGATAGCGCATCCCTGCGCTCAACGCATCGCGATCTGCGGCAGCGCCTGCTTCGGACCGAGCGTAATCGGCGCGCCGACCGTGACCCGCGCCTTGCCCTGGACTTCGCTGTAGACGACGCTGTCGTCCGACTCCTCGCTCGGCGCGGTGACCGTGATCGTGCCGAGGACCGGGATCGCCGACGTCGAGGAAACGGTATGCGTGGCCGCGTAGGCACTGACTGCCGCGCACAGCGCGAGCGCGACGAAACCGCGATGGATGTGAGTGGAAAGGTTCACGGGTGCTCCTTCGTATACTTTGGTATTTGTGGTATTTGTCCAAAAAGCAAACCCTGTGCCAACGGTCGGAATTTGCGTTTTTCTTGAAGGATTCGATGCGCGATCGGGCCGCGGGGTTGCAAAAAAGCGCGCGATCGTGACTTCCGGCACAGCGCGCGCGTGCATGCAGCGCCGTCCGGCATGACTTGTGGCAGGGACACAGGCGTGTCCGCGGACAGTTTGTGTCCGGCGAGCTCGCGGCGGCGGTCATCCGCGGACACAAAAACGACTCGGCGAGCACGAGGCTCGCCGAGATTTACGACAAAACGATGTCGTGCCGGCGCACCGGCACCGATGCGCTCAGCGCGACGCGCGGGCGAGGTCTTCTGCGCTCGGGTTGGCGTCGACCATCACCGGCGCGCCGACATGCACGCGGGCGATCTTGCCCGTCTCGGCATCGACCGGCATCGGCGCATCGACTTCGACGCGGGCATGCACCACCTCGTCCGCCAGTGGCTTGCTGACCGTTTCGGCGCGGGTCAGCGCGGCCAGGCCGAGCGCGGCGAACAGCGCGATGGCGGCGACGGTGCATTTGATTTGAGTAGCGAAGTTCATGCTTTTCTCCTTTCTCTTCTTTTCTGTCTTTATTTGTCTCGGGGCTGCCGATCAGCGGCGAAAGGCTTGTTCCGGATAGAAAGAGGCGATTCGCGCTGATCTGCAATTTGTTGCGGTGCATCATACGCGCCCGAGCCTGAACGAATATCTAACTTTTCGGTACAGTATTTGTTCAGGTAATTTCGCTTCTGAATCAGTACCTTATGGAAACAGGCACCGGAAATAGCCCGGCCGGCGGGGAGAAAGGACGCCCTGACTTCCGGCCATTGCCGCAGCCCCACCCGCTCGGCTAGGCTCGTTTACTTTTCGCCCGCCGGAGGAAACGATGCCTGCCGCATCTTCGCGTTCGACCCTTGCCCCCATTCGTTCAGGTCTGTTCAAGTCCGCCGCCCTGGCCCTCGCCGTCGCCGCGGCCGGATGTGCCAGTGCTCCGCCGGCGAAAGACGCGAAACCTGCGCAGACCACCCCAACGGCCAGTCCGATGATCGATATCCCGTTCACCAAGTTCCAGCTCGACAATGGCCTGACCGTGGTCGTGCACGAGGACCACAAGGCACCCGTCGTCGCGGTGTCGATCTGGTATCACGTCGGCTCCGCCGACGAGCCGGCCGGCAAGACCGGCTTCGCGCATCTGTTCGAACACCTGATGTTCTCCGGTTCGGAAAACCACAAGGGCACCTACTTTGCCCCGTTCGAGAAAGCCGGCGCGACCGGCATGAACGGCACGACCTGGTTCGACCGCACCAACTATTTCGAAACCGTGCCGACGACCGCGCTCGACATGGCGCTGTGGATGGAGTCCGACCGCATGGGCCATCTGCTTTCGGCGATCGGCAAGCCCGAACTCGACACGCAGCGCGGCGTCGTGCAGAACGAAAAGCGCCAGGGCGAGAACCGGCCGTACGGCCGCGTCGACCAGAACATTCTCTCCAACGCATTCCCCGGCAATCATCCTTATCAGCACGACACGATCGGCTCGATGGAAGACCTCGACGCCGCCTCGCTCGACGACGTGAAGCAGTGGTTCCGCGACTACTACGGCGCCGCGAACACCACGCTCGTGCTCGCCGGCGACATCACCCCGGCCGTCGCCAAAGAAAAGGCGCAGAAATACTTCGGCGACATTCCCGCCGGCCCGCCGGTGCCGCGCCAGCAGCCCTGGGTGGCCGAACGTGATATCTCCACGCGCGGCACGCAGTCCGACCACGTCGCGCAGGTGCGCATTTATCGCGAATGGAACGTGCCGCAGCTCGGCGCGCCGGACAATCCGCTGCTCGAACTCGCCGCACATGTGCTCGGCGGCGGCAAGACCTCGCGTCTGTATCAGCGCCTGGTCTATCAGGACAAGCTCGTCGACGACGTCTCCGTCGAAGTGCAGACGTTCACGCTCGCCAGCCAGTTCGTGCTGAGCGCCGACGTGAAGAAAGGCGTCGATCCGGCCAAGGTCGAAGCCGCGATCGCCGACGAATGGGCGAAATTCCTCAAGGACGGCCCGACCGCCGACGAACTCGC
>DAIMZS010000039.1:8557-17650 GCA_036733825.1 Rudaea sp. | reverse complement strand
ATCCCTGTACTGCCCACCAAATAATTCACGCAGAAGCCTTCGGCGCGTACCGTGCCGGTTCTGCGAGTTTATTTTCCGTACCGAGTGGCCGATCGAAAGATCGGCCATTTTTTTCGCCATGAAGCAAGCGCCGACGCCGGCAGCGGTCGGTCAGCGCGCTTTCTTGAGCGCAACCACCGAGTTGAGTCCGCCGAACGCGAACGAGTTGCTGAGCACTGCGTTCACGGTCTTCTCGCGTGCGGTGTTCGGCACATAGTCGAGATCGCAGGCGGGATCGGGATCGATGAAGTTCGTGGTCGGCGGAATGATGCCGTGCCGCAGGGCGCCGATCGCGGCGATCAGTTCGATCGCGCCGGCGGCGCCGAGCCCGTGGCCGTGCATCGACTTGGTCGAGGAGACGGGGAGCGTGTCGGCGTGTTCGCCGAACGCGCGGCGGATTGCCTTCGTTTCGGTCGGATCGTTCGCCGGCGTGGCCGTGCCGTGCGCGTTGATGTAGTCGATGTCGGCGGGATTGAGGCCGGCGTCGGCGAGCGCGTTCTGCATCGCGCGCGCGACGGTGATCTCGGACGGAAACACCATGTCGGCCGCATCCGCGGTCATGCCGCTGCCGGCGAATTCGGCGAGAATGGTCGCGCCGCGCCGTTTCGCGTGCTCGTATTCCTCGAATACGAAGATGCCCGAGCCTTCGCCGAGCACCATGCCGCGGCGCTGCTTGCAGAACGGCCGGCAGGTGTCGTCGGCGGTGACGCGCATCGCCTCCCAGGCTTTCATCGTGGTGACGGTGACGCAGGCTTCGGTGCCGCCGGTGACGGCGAAATCGACTTTGCCGTTGCGGATCATGTCCGCGGCCTGGCTCATCGCGTGGTTGGCCGAGGCGCAGGCGCTGACCACGGCGAACGAGGGCCCGGTCAGGCCGAATTCGATGCCGACGTGGCAGGCCGGCGCATTGGCCATGACGCGGATGATCGTCAGCGGATGCAGGCGCGGATTCTTGTCGGCGTAGAAGCGCCGCGACTGTTCGTTGTGGCTGCCTTCACCGCCGATGCCGCTGCCGATGAGGCAGGCGGTGCGTTCGCCGCGGCCCTCGGCGCGGAAATCCAGACCCGATTGCGCCACGGCCTCGCGCGCCGCGACCAGCGCGAATTGCGAAACGCGGTCGAGCAGCGGCAGGCGCTTGCTGTCGATGTGCGCCGCCGGATCGAAGCCGCGCACTTCCGCGGCGATCTTGACGTTGAGCAGCTCGGTCGAGATGGTCTCGATCGGGCCGATGCCCGAGCGGCCTTCGGTCAGCGCGGCCCAGGTGGCGGGTGCGGTATGGCCGAGCGCGGTGATCGCGCCCATGCCGGTGATGGCGACACGGCGTTGATTGTTCACAGCGGATGCAATTCGGCGTCGATCAGCCTTGCGCTGCCGGTGTGTCGCCCGCGGGTTTCTCGGCGACGAGCCTTTCCACCGCCTCGACCAGGCCGCGCACCGATTCGGTGTCGAAGTTCGGATCGCGGTCGGGCAGGGTGATTTTGAAGTGATCTTCGATCTCGAAAATGATCTGCACCGCATCGAGCGAGGCGATCTCGAGTTCCTTCAAGGTCGAATCGAGCGTGACCTTGCTCACGTCGATGTTCGCTTCCTTGGCGATGATGCCGAAGATCGTGTCTTGGACCTGGGTATCGACTGGGCTCATGGGAGGTCTCCGTGGAAGCGGGAATGATAGCCTAAGCGCGGTGTTCAGACTGAACGCGCGCCGATCAGCGCGCCGCCTTGCCGTCGGCGATGCGCTGGAAAAAGGCCGCCGTGCGATCGATCACGATGTCGCGTTCCTGATCGACGGTGATCATGTGGTAGCTCTTTTCCAGAATCACGGTTTCCACCGGGCCGGCGACCTCTTTTTCGATGCGGCGCACATTCGCCAGGCTGGCCACGTCGTCCTCCTTCGCGTGCATGACCAGGCACGGCGCGACGACCTTCGGCAGCAGCTTGCGCACGCGCCAGGACAGCCGATAGAACTCGGCGAGGGAGGGCCAGGGATTGCCGGGCAGGCCGGCTTCGTCGCTATGCCCGCTCAGCATCGCGCCGGCGATGCGCTGGCGGATGCGCTCGTCCTTGATCCCGTACGGGAATTGCTCATGAAATTTGGCGTGCTTGCCGATGCCGAGACTGACCGCCATCGGCAGCAGGAACGACAGCTTGCCGTACCACGGAATCGTCCAGCCGTCGTAGCGGAACGTGGTGCCGTACAGGCCCAGGCCTTCGACCTGTTCCGGCCGTTCGGCGGCGAGGCGCAGCGCGAGCAAAGCGCCCATCGACAGGCCGGCGACGAACAGGTGGTCGACCTGCGCGCGCAGCTTGTCCGCGGCCTCGCGCACGCTCTGGAACCAGTCGCTGCGATTGGTCGCGAGCAGATCGGCTTCGTTGCCGCAGTGGCCGGCGAGCTGCATGCCGTAGACGGTGAAGCCGTGGCGCTGCAAGCCCTTGGCGACGAAGCGCATTTCGGTCGGGGTGCCGGTCAGGCCGTGAATCAGCAGCACGCCCGAACGGCCGCCGGGGAGTAGGTATTCGACGTTTTTGATCATGTAGGCGAGTAGTTGCGCCAGAGGAGTATCGGCGGCGCACCGTAAAATTTTACTATGAAACGCCCATCGAATACCGGCTCCGCCCGGGGCGGGCGGCGGGAAGCGGCTTATCCGCGCCGCAATTTCGCCATCGCCCGCACCGGAAACGTGCCCGCGCCCTTGAATTTCGGCGGCGTGGCGCTGAAGGCGAAGCCCTCGTCCGGCAGCGCGCCAAGGTTGCACAGATGCTCGACGATGAGGATTTCCGCGCCGAGCAGGATGGTATGCACCGGGCGTTCGCGGCCGTGCGTATCGTCGATATTGTGCGCATCGATGCCGACGAGTTTGACGCCGCAGTCACGCAGGTAAACCGCAGCCTCCGCGGTCAGAAACGGACCGCCCTCGTAGTAGCGCGGCGTGTTCCAGTGCGCGTCCCAGCCGGTGTGCACGAGCACGGCGCGGCCGCGGATCTCCTTGTTGCGGAATGTGTCCACGCCGATCGCCTGCGCCGGCGTGTGCGGCGCGCGCACGAGGATGGCGTCGATATCCGTCGTCGCCTCGATGGCTACCTGCGAGAGGTCCTTGCCATCGGCGTAGCGGTGGAACGGGCAGTCGAGATAGGTGCCGGTGTTCGTCACCATCTCGATCTTGCCAATCTGAAACTCGGTGCCGGGCGCGTAAATTT
Source organism: Rudaea sp. (assembly GCA_036733825.1). Taxonomy (GTDB): domain Bacteria; phylum Pseudomonadota; class Gammaproteobacteria; order Xanthomonadales; family Rhodanobacteraceae; genus Rudaea. The sequence continues at coordinate 14,416 of DAIMZS010000039.1, read as the reverse complement.
CGCGAGAGGCGTCGCGGCTCAGATAATCGCAGATGATCGGCGCCGGCAGGCCTTTGTAGGTGACGAGACCGTGCTCGATCGTGTGCGACAGGTCGATGAATTTGGCATCGACGTCGGCGTCGTCGATTGGCCTGCGCTTGTGCGGTTCCGCGAGGATGCGTTTGTTGAGGATGCGCACCGCGCCGACCATGAGCAGGCGCATGTCGGCGACGAGGTAATCGGCGAGTTCGCGGTCGGAGATGTCTTCGCCGGCGATGTCGAGACGAAAATCCTGGCCTTGAATGCCGCCGCCGTTGGTGAAGTCGATGGCGAAATCGAATTGGACGCGGTGAGCCATGGATTCTGGAAGTCGGGGTGTTGTCGAATCAGCATAGCGCAGCTGCTGCGACGCGACCCGTCCGATTTGGGCCATTTTGGGGACGAATGCAGCCGGCAACCGGCCGTATGGTCACACTCGTTCATCGGCATCATCGCGGACCATGGATATCAATAGTCCTGATTCGCATCGCGACTTGGCCACTGTGACAGGGCAATCGCGCGCAGAAATTTGTGACGCGTAGCTCGATTGGTTAGCGGATGTCTGGAAGTTGTCCGTTTTATGTCCGGAAGAATTCCAGTTCATGCATCCAACAGATGGCGAAGATGCGCTCGATGCTTTGGCAACGAGCTACTGCCTGTCGTACACGGCATCGATACCGCGTCCATTGGTTAATTTCGTGAAAAGGGAGTTTTATGAAAGTCACCACAAGGTGTTTGATCTGCGTAGCATTTCTCCGCGCGGCGACGGCTTACGCCGATTCGGCCGCTGTCACCAGTATGGAAAATGCTGTTCCTCACGCCACCAATGGTTGCAACGGCGCCTTGGTGTATACACCGCAGCCCGGTACGCAGTTTTTCCCGGTGACGGTCAACATGCCCCAAGGCGGGGAGGCGTTCTACGCCCAGGCCGCGCGGCGAAACGTCAGATGGCTGGAGACAATGACCTGCAAACCGACCCAAACCCACGCCAGCATATCGAATTCTCACGCGGCAACTTCGTATAGTTCGTATAGCGCCGTAGGCAACAATTGGTCGGGCTACCAAATTTCCAACACGGCGCAATACGTGCAGGCGGGCTGGTTTGTCCCGCAGGTTACCTTGCCCAGTCCCGGCTATGCGGACTACAACATCTCGAAGTTTGAATACGATGCTGCCGTCTGGCCCGGAATTGGCGGTGGCTTCGGCGGCACGCTGCCATTGATCCAGTCGGGAACGGATTCATACATCGATATTAACGGAACGGATATCTACTACTTCTGGTGGCAAATCTATGACGGCACCCCGAGAACTTTCGACGGAACCGAAATCACCGACATCTCCGTCAATCCCGGTGATGAAGTAGGCGCCGTATCCGTGTGGGTGCCCAGTTACTCGTACGCGACCGTTGGCAAGGCGATGCTGGGTGTCTGCAACTTCACTACGGGCTGGTGTGTTCATTTCAACACCGATAGCGTTCGGGAGCCTGGGAATACCACGGAATGGGTTGTCGAAGCTCCATCGAACTGGAATGGCGTCCTGCCGCTGGCCAAGTACGGCACGGCGGAGATGAGAAATTCGTGCTGGGCGGCGACCACCAATTTGGTCGTCACTCCAGGCGGAGTCGTGACATCTGTAGGAGGAGGGTCCGGCGGAGCAGTCGATTGCAAGCCCATTACTGCAGGCAGATCGGTCACGTCGCTTGATCTGCAGCAACGTGTCCTAAGCAGCCCGCAGGTGTTGTCTTCTCCGGGTCCGATCAGTTTCGGTGGAATGGGCTTCAACGTCTACTATCACCAGCCTCATTGAAGTCAATACGGCGCAAGTCCGTCTTTGAATCTTTAGCGAAGGAGCCCAGCCATGCGTGAGTGGATCGCATTTTTTTCCATTCAATGGTTTGTTTCGATCATCGTCTCATGGCTGGGCTGTCGCAATGCTTGCTGCCGTCTCATCCATCTGCTGGGGGCTGCCGCCCTGGTCGCGAATCCCATTGCCACTGTATCCGCGGCTATTCCTATGGCCGAACGCACGACGTTGTCCAACCTGTATGCATACACCGACGGATGGTATTGGGCGATCCCGCGCGGCAACTGGAATAGACCACCGGGCACCGAGTGCGCCTGGTACGGAATCACTTGCGACGCAGAGCAGAGCCACGTCGTGGCGATCGATTTGACCGGCCTTTCTCTGACGGGAACGCTGCCGTCTCTCTCCGCATTGTCGCAGCTGCAGTCGCTCAAGCTGACCAACAACGGTCACTTGGGCTTCAACAATCTTTACGGCGCGATTCCGGAACTGAAAGCGCTGTCGCATCTTCAAGAAGTCTACCTAGGCAGTCAGCATTTCAGCGGCGCCATTCCCGAATTGGCCGGACTCTCTGAATTGACCACGCTGTATCTTGATAATCAACAACTGATCGGCCATCTGCCTGCACTGACCGGCCTGCATCGGCTGGAGTCGCTTGACGTAAGCAACAATCAGTTGGATGGCCAACTACCCTCGTTTGACGACTTGACCAGGTTGACTTATCTGCGCGCGTCCTCGAATTTCTTCAGTGGCTCGTTGCCCGCGCTCGACAAGATGACGAGCCTGCAATACTTCTATTTGGACGACAACCAACTAAGTGGGAGTGTTTCGCCCCTTTCCGGTTTGATGCAACTGAAGGAATTTTGGGTATTGGAAAATCAGCTGGATGGCGTGTTGCCTACGTCGATTTCCGGCTTGCCGAATCTTCAGACGTTCTCTGCGGACATCAACTTCCTGACGGGTTCCGTACCCGCTCTTACCGACGTGCTGAACTTGCAGCAATTTGGCGTAGCTGTTAACCAGCTTACCGGCCAGCCGCCCATCCCGCCCACGAACGCCGGCTTCAAGGAATTCCTCTGTCCGAATTATCTGACGCCTGCCAACGATCCACCGACTTCCCTCGACCTCGCTCTCAATCAAGTCGCTCCGGTGACTCCGTGGTCAGCCCCTTGTACCCAAACCCCGATAGAGAGCCTGGTCCGCGGCACAGCTTATATCGATCCCGCGACAGCCGATGGAAAAACGGTCACGGTCAAGGCAGTCGTCTACGGTAAAAATCCGACGGGGACCGTGGCGATCACCACGTTGGGCTTCAAGATCGGCTCGGTGCCCGTGACGGTGTGCGACAACGTTCCGGTCATCAACTCGTTCGCAATCTGCCGTTTTCAGGCGAGCGCACGAGACTGGGCGGCCCAGATTGGAGTGACCTACTCAGGCGATGCGAACAACAAACCAGCTTCCTATGTCATCAGAAGTCGAGTCGCGGCATATCAATTGAGCCTATCCAGCAGTTCGGCTTCAGTACAGGCCGGCCAGTCCGTAGACCTCGTGGCGACTGTTGATGCGAAGATCGGCACACCAGCGGAAACCGGCGTCGATCCGACGAATACGCTCAGTTTCTATGACGGTGAGACAGTGCTGTGCAGCCATGTGCCGATCGACATCCTCGGTCCGGCGCAGACTCCGAATACGCCGCTGAAAATCCTTCCGCAGATCACCGCGCGCTGTTCGGTTCGCTTCGATACGCCGGGCGAGCATGTACTGACCGTGCGCGACGACAACGTACTGGAACTCGGCGAACCCTCGCCGCCGTTGACGCAAACGGTGACTTCTGCCGTAGCGTTCTCCGGCGATCAATTTGCGTTGACCGGCACATGGTACAACTCCGCCACCTCCGGGCAAGGGCTACTGTTGGAGGTTTTTCCGGACCGCAGCGGTTCGGGTGTGGGCGAACTGTTCGGCGGATGGTTTACCTTCGACGACCTCGGCAACGCGCAATGGCGAACACTGCAAGGCAAGATGACGGCGACGCATGGATCGTCGTATTTGCTGACGATCTATCGCAGCTCAGGCGGTAATTTCAACGCTCCGCCAACGGCGGATGCGGTCGTCGACGGGACGGCTACCTTGACGTTCCACGATTGCACCCATGCCACACTGGTGTATCGGTTCAATGACGGCAGAAGTGGTGAGGTTGCGCAAGTTCGCCTCACCGGCGCCTTGAACTGTCAAACAAATGTGCCGCCGATAGACAATGTGCACTCAGCTCCGTTCGGATATTCGGACGTGCGCTACTCTGGGGCATGGTATGACCCGCAGACTAGCGGGCAGGGCCTAGTTCTCGATGTCGTTCCCTCACAGGGTACGCTGTTTGCCGCGTGGTATACCTACGCTCCCTCATCGGAGGGGCAGACGGGCGCAGCGAGCCAACGCTGGTTCACGCTTCAGGCTGAATACACGCCGGGCGACATAAGCATCAAGCAGGTGCCGATCTATTCCGTGATCGGCGGCTTGTTTGATAAGACGACGCGGACCGCGGGCTTCGCAGTGGGCACAGCGGACATCATGTTCACTTCATGTAATGCGATGACGATGTCCTACCAATTCACCGGGGGCGAATTCGCCGGCATTTCCGGCTCCGTCACCGAGCGCAAGGTCGTGCCTCGTTCAAACTGTCCGTGAACGATGTTGGGAGATCACTACGGCTCTGCTCCCGCCACAGCGCGCAATTTCGCCATCGCCCGCACCGGAAACGTGCCCGCGCCCTTGAATTTCGGCGGAGCGTGGCGCTGAAGGCGAACCCCTCGTCCGGCAGCGCGCCGAGGTTGCACAGATGCTCGACGATGAGGATTTTGGCCCAAGCGCGGTCCTACGATCGAGATGATCCGCAATCTACCGCAATCTCGGCATTCCTGCAGAAAGCCTTATCGGTACGTCGCCCCGTGCATCGCCGAAGAGGTATGTTTTCCGCTACGGCAAATGGCGACACCATCTCGGTAAAGGTCAGGCGAACGTCAGTTTCGCATCCGCGAGCGGCAAACTGCGCACACGCTGGCCGGTCAGCGCGAACACGGCGTTGGCGATCGCGGGAGCCACCAGCGGCACGCCGACTTCGCCCATGCCGCCTGGATCGGCGCCGCTTTCGATCAGCACGACGTCGATCTTCGGCATCTGGTTCATGCGCGGCAGCAGGAAATTGTGGAAGTTGCTCTGCTCGACGCGCCCGTCCTTGAGCGTGATCTTGGCGACGAGCGTGTTGATCAGGCCCGACACCGCACCGCCTTGGATTTGCGCGATCACCTGGTCCGGATGCACCGCGATGCCGGGATCGACGGCGTAAGTGAGCTTGTCGATGCGGATCGCGCCGTTCGCGGTCTTCGAGATGTCGGCGACGACGGCCTGATGCGTGCCGTAGCTTTCCATCGATGCGATGCCCTGCGCTTTGCCCGCGGCAAGTTTCTGGCCCCAGCCCGCTTGCTTTGCGACGCGTTCGAGCACCGCCTGCTGGCGCGGCTGCTTGCCGAGCAGGGCGAGGCGGAACGCGACCGGGTCCTTGCCCGCGGCGTGGGCGAGCTCGTCGATGAAGCTTTCGATCGCGAACGCATTGAGCGCGTGGCTGACCGAACGCCAATAGCCGACGCGCAGCCCGAATTCCTGGATCACGACGCGCTGGCGTTCGTGCGCAATATCGTAGGTGAGATCGATCGCGCCTTCGGTCATCAGCGGATCGAGACCGTTCTTGGTGACGCCCGGAAACATGCGATTGGTCACCGAGGCGGAGGCAAATTTGTAGTCGAATGCAGCGAGATTGCCTTGTCCATCGAGACCGCCGCTGAGTGCGTGATAGCTGGCCGGACGGTAGAAATCGTTGCGGATGTCGTCCTCGCGCGTCCAGATCACTTTCACCGGCGTGCCGGGCACGGCCTTGGCGATCGCCGCGGCCTGGCCGATGAAGTCGATGTCGAGCCGGCGGCCGAAACCGCCGCCGATGAACTGCGGAAAGATGCGCACCTTCGCCGCCGGCACGCCGCTGCGCGC
>DAIMZS010000039.1:1881-8457 GCA_036733825.1 Rudaea sp. | reverse complement strand
TTCGTCCACGCATCGCGCACGCTCGTGCTGCCGCCGGTGATCTGCGCGCCGAGCAGCGCGTTGACGTAGACCGGGTCGACCTGCGCCTGCTCGATCTTCACTTTGTCGACGTCGACTTCGAGCTCTTCGGCAACGAGCAGGGCGAGCGAGGTATGCACATCCTGACCCATCTCGTTGCGATGGCAGATCAGCGTGATCGTATTGTCGGGCGCGATGCGCACCCAGGCGTTGGCCTGCACCGACTGGGCTTCAGCCGCGGCCGCTTTCGCGAGCGCGCCGCGCGAAGGCAGCACCAGGCCGACGACGAGGCCGCCGCCGAGCAGGACCGAGGTTTCGAGGAATTTGCGGCGCGAGATGACGGCGTTCATGGCTCAGGCCTCCAGGCTTTTGGCGGCGTCATGGATCGCCGCGCGGATGCGCTGATAGGTGCCGCAGCGGCACAGGTTGCCGCTCATCGCCGTGTCGATGTCGGCGTCGCTCGGTTTCGGATTCGCGGTGAGCAGCGCCGTCGCCGCGAGCACCTGGCCGGACTGGCAGTAGCCGCATTGCGGCACGTCGATGCGTTCCCACGCCGACTGCACCGCTTGCGCGACTTTGCCGCCGAGGCCTTCGATCGTGGTGATTTTCTTCCCGGCGAGCGCGGCCAGCGGCGTGATGCACGAGCGTGTCGGCGTGCCGTCGAGATATACGGTGCATGCGCCGCAGAGCGCCATGCCGCAGCCGAATTTCGTGCCGGTCATGCCGAGGTGATCGCGCAGCACCCACAACAGCGGCGTGTCCGCTGCGGCATCCACATCGACGAGCTTGCCGTTGAGATCGAGCGTGGCCATGCGTGCCTCCGGAAAGGTTGCGCTGCGTGGCGCCGATACTAGCACCGCGGGCGCGGCGCGGCGATTGTCCCGCGGACGGGACGGTGCGGCGATGCGCGGCTCAGCTTTCGCGGCGTTTGCGGGCGAAATAGCGATAGCTGACGAAGGCGATTCCGGCCGTGTCGAAGCGCTCGACATGGACCGTCTCTAGGCCTTCGTCCTGCAGGAGGCGCAGGACTTCGGACTTCTCCAGCGTATGCATTTCCATCACCCGCCGCGCGCCGTAGCGCAGGCGCCGGGCGACGTTGAAGATGCCGTTGCCGAACAGACGATGAAAAAACCCGTGCAGAGTCTGCGTATTCGGATGCGAGGGCGTCTGGAAAACCAGGACGCCGCCTGGCTTGAGCGCGCGGCAAAATTCGACGAGCAGCGCGCGCTGTATTTTTCTCGGTACGTGCTGCAGCACGATGTTGCTGTAGATCAAGTCGATCGAGCGGTCGTCGATGCCGGGCAGATCGTCGCCGCGGTTCGGCAGAAACTGCAGATGGGCGATCGCCGCGTTGGCGGCCTGCGCCTCCGCGAGCATCGCCGCCGAAAAATCCACGCCGATGACGCGCGCGAAGCGTCCAGCCAACGCGCGCGCCAGCCTGCCGACGCCGCAGCCGTAGTCGAGCGCGACGTCGAAATTCAGCGTCATGCCGAGATCGGCAATCCTCGTCAGCAGCGAGGCGATTTCAAGCTCGCCGGTGCGGAAGAATTCCTCGCGATCCCACTGGTCGTTTTTCTTCGCGGGATCGGTCAGCACGGCCCAATACGGATCCTCGCTGCCGAGCGTTTCCCATTGTTGACGATGTCGGCGCGACACGTGCCGCCGCTTCAGGAAGCGGCAGCGCGCGGGGAGCTCGGTACGCTGGCGAGATGCGGCCAGCGCGCGCGGACGGCCGCGCGGATGCCGGCCGCGTCGATGCCGGCTTCGGCGAGCAGCTGTTCGCGGCTGGCGTGTTCGAGATAGGCATCGGGCAAGCCGAGATGCAGCAGCGGAACCTGCAGATTCTGCGCCGCCAAGAATTCCGCCACCGCGCTGCCTGCGCCGCCGGCGACGGCGTTGTCCTCGACGGTGACGATCGCGCCGTGCGTGCGTGCGAGCTCGAGAATCAATGCTTCGTCGAGCGGCTTGACCCAGCGCATGTCGACCACCGTGGCGCCGAGGTCGCCGCCGGCTTGCAGCGCCGCGGTCAGCGGACTGCCGAAGGCGAGGATGGCGAGATTCGCGCCGCGCAGACGCACTTCCGCTTTGCCGATCGGCAGCGATTTCAGTTCCGCATCGAGCTTCGCGCCCGGGCCGGTGCCGCGCGGATAGCGCACCGCGGACGGACCCTCGTGCAGAAAGGCCGTCGTCAGCAATTGACGGCATTCGTTCTCATCGCTCGGCGCGGCGACGATCAGGTTCGGAATGCAGCGCAGATAGGTGAGATCGAAACTGCCCGCGTGCGTCGCGCCGTCGGGGCCGACGACGCCGGCGCGGTCGATTGCGAAGGTGACGTCGAGGTTCTGGATCGCGACGTCGTGGATTGCCTGATCGTAGGCGCGCTGCAGAAACGTCGAATAGATCGCGACGACCGGCTTGGTGCCTTCGCAGGCCATGCCGGCGGCGAGCGTCACGGCGTGCTGCTCGGCGATGCCGACGTCGAAATAGCGCTGCGGGAATTCCTTCGAGTAGCGCACGAGGCCGGAACCCTCGCGCATCGCCGGCGTGATCGCGAGCAGGCGCTCGTCCGCGCGCGCCTGGTCGCAGAGCCAGTCGCCGAACACGTCGGTGTAGGTCTGCTTGCCGGGCGCCTTCTTCACCACGCCTTTCACGGGGTCGAACGGGCCGACCGCGTGGTATTCGATCTGCTGCGCCTCGGCCGGCGCGTAGCCCTTGCCCTTGGTCGTGATCACGTGCAGCAGCTGCGGGCCTTTCAGGTCCTTCAGCGTCTTCAACGCGTGCAGCATCTGCGGCAGGTCGTGGCCGTCGATCGGGCCGAAATAGTGGAAGCCGAATTCCTCGAACAGCGTCGACGGCACGAACATGCCCTTCAAATGTTCTTCCCAGCGCTTGAAGAAACGCCAGAGGAAGCTGTGCGGGCGCATGCTGTTTTTCGCGCGCTCGCGCATCGCGTTGAGCGTGCGGCTGGTCATCAGGCGCGCGAGCATTTTCGGCAGCGCGCCGACGTTCTCGCTGATCGACATTTGATTGTCGTTGAGGATGACGAGCACGTCGGTGTCGAGCGCGCCGCCGTGATGCAGCGCCTCGTAGGCCATGCCGCCGGTGAGGCCGCCGTCGCCGATCACCGCGACGATTTTGCGCGCTTCGCCTTTGCGCTGCGCGGCGACCGCCATGCCGATCGCGGCCGAGATCGAGGTCGAGGAATGGCCGACGCCGAACGTGTCGTAGACGCTCTCGTCGCGGCGCGGGAACGGCGCGAGGCCGCCCGCTTGCTTGATCGTGTGGATGCGGTCGCGGCGCCCGGTCAGAATCTTGTGCGGGTAGCACTGGTGGCCCACGTCCCAGACCAGCCGGTCGTCGGGCGTGTTGTAGAGGTAGTGCAGGGCGACCGTCAGCTCGACGACGCCGAGGCCCGCGCCGAAATGGCCGCCGACGCCGGCGACCTGCTCGATCAGATACTCGCGCAGCTCGCGGGCGATGTCGGGCAGCTCGGCCTCGTCGAATTTGCGCAGATCGGTCGGCGAGTCGATCTTGGCCAGGCGCGGATAGCGGGTCGAATTGATCATTGGAATGTCTTGTTCAATCAAGCATTTTCGTTCATTGCGCCATCAGCGGCAAGTTAGCCGGCGGCGGGGCGCTCGCTATGGCGCCCGGCGGGATTTATCCTGACATTCATCGATAGGGGCGGGGATGTCGGCGATGACGGCACGAACGGACTGGCAGGCGCTGGTGGTGACCTTGCTCGTGCCCGCGCTCGTGGTGGCCGGGCTCGTCCGGCTCGCCCTGCAGCCGCAGTGGGAAGACTCGCCCGAGTGGCTGGACGGCTTTGTCGTGCTGATTCTGTTCGAAGGCGTGCGCGTTCTCGTGCTGCGGATCCTGCGCGACACCTTCCGCGAATACCGCGGGCCGTGGCAGGCGGTGAAGTTTTTCCTCCTCTCGCTGCTGATTTTGGCGGCGCTCTGCCTGGCATTGGCCGTCTTCGTCCTGAAACTGCAGATTTTTTCCGTCCTCGCCGATCCGCGCACCTGGAAAATGATCTTGCCGCCGCTGGCGCTGATCGTCGCCGACGGCGTCGTCAACGTCGCTTTTTTCCGCGGCGATGCGCAGCGCGCGGCGGCGCAGCTCGACGCCGCGGCCGACGACGCCGAGGACTGGCTCGCGCTGGCGATGTTCCCCCTGCCGCTGATCGTGGCGCTCGGCTATGCGGCGCTCGCCATCTTGAGCGCGCGCGACGTTGCGGGTCTGGCGTGGGTGCCGCCGCCGAGCCTCGACACGCTGCGCGAAATCAGCCTGCTCTATGCGGCGGCCTACTTTTTCGGCAAGGCTGTGCTTTTGGCGCACGTCCACACCGGGCGATTCATGCGCACCGGCCGGCGCCTGCTCGGCGGGCGTGCCGTTCAGCTGATCGTGACGCGCAATTTCGAGCTGAGCCGGCGCAACGCAACGAGTGAACTGCGTTCGGCGGAACGCCGGCTCGCGGCCTTGCAAGGCAACGCCGAACAAGACGTCATTCCCGCGAAAGCGGGAATCCATCTTGATCCGCGCCTTTGAAGGAAAAAGCAAAATGGATTCCCGCTTTCGCGGGAATGACGGCAACGGAGGATATTCGGCGTCGCTCAACTGCCGTCTGGCGTCCTGCGCAAACGATCGCGGATCGCCTGGCGGATGCGGATTTGCCGGTTCGCGTCGCGCGCCTCGCTCAGGCGGCGCGTGTGCGCGGTGACCAGGTCGCTGCGGGTCAGCACGCCGACAATCTTTTCCGGCGCCTCGCGCGTGACCACGGCGACGCTGCCGACGTTCTCCTCGACCATGTGATCGGCCGCTTCGCGCAGCGAGTTGTCTTCAAAAACCGCGATCGGCGGCTGGGTCAGCAGTTCGCCGACGAGCTTGTCGTCGGACGTTGCTGCGTCGAGCAGCCGACGCCGCGTGACGATGCCGCGCAGGTTGCCGGTCTCGTCGAGCACCGGATAACCGAGGAACTGCGCCTTCGCGTCGCTGGAGGCGAGCCAGCGGCGCACCGTGCCGAGATCGTCGGCGGTGTTCAACACGACCACCTCGCGCGAGCACGAATCGCGCACCAGCACCTGGTCGAGATAGTCGGCCGCGTATTCGCTCGGCACGCGCACGCCGCGGCGTGCGATCTTTTCCGTCATGATCGTCTGGCGCATGCACAGGCAGGACACGAGATAAGCCATCGAGCAGCCGCCGAGCAGCGGCAGCAGGCCGGCCGGCTGCAGCGTGGTTTCAAACGCGAATACGATCGAAGCGAGCGCCGCGCGCGAGGCACCGGCGAACATCGCCGCCATGCCGACCAGGCCGGCAATGCGCGGATCGATGCCGGCACGCGGCAGCAGCGGCGCGACGAGCATGCCGGCGGCGGCCCCCAAGGCGCCGCCGATCGTGAACAGCGGCGCGAGCGTGCCGCCCGAGGTGCCGCTGCCGAGTGCGACCACCCAGGAAAGGAACTTCATCGCGCAGAGAAACAGCAGCGCGTGGAGCGCAAAACCGCCCGAGACAATCTGCTCGATGTTGGTATAGCCGACGCCGAGCGTCAGCGGCGCGAAATAGCCGACGATGCCGACCGCCAATCCGCCGAGCGCGGGCCACCACATCCAGTGGATCGGCAGATGGTCGAATGCATCCTCGACCGCGTACACCGCGCGAGTGACGCCGACGCTGACGAATCCGAGCACCGCGCCGAGCGCGACGTAGAACAGCAGCGCGCCGGCGCCGGGGCTGGCGACCTGCGGCATCGCGAACACCGCCTGCGATCCGACCATGGCGTAGCGGATGCCGGTGGCCGTTGTCGCCGCGAGCGCGACCGGAATCAGCGAGCGCGGCCGCAGCTCGAACAGCAACAGCTCGACGGCGAGGATCACCGCGGAAATCGGCGAACCGAACACCGCGGCCATGCCCGCGGCGGCGCCCGCGGCGAGCAGGGTTTTGCGCTCGATCGCGGTGACGTGCATGAGCTGGCCGACGAGCGAACCGAGCGCACCGCCAGTGGCGATGATCGGACCCTCCGCGCCGAATGGGCCGCCGGTGCCGATCGCGATCGCCGACGACACCGGCTTGAGAATCGTGATCCGCGGCGGGATGCGGCTCTGGTTGAGCAGCACCTGTTCCATCGCCTCGGGAATGCCGTGGCCGCGGATCGCCGCGGAACCCCAGCGCGCCATCGCGCCGACGATCAGGCCGCCGACGACGGGCACGGCGATCACCCACAGGCCGAGATGGTATCCGGCGGGCGAGGTCAGCGCGGTCGACCAGCGGCCGTAGAACGCGAGGTTGGTGACAATGCCGATCAGCGCAGTCAGCCATTGCGCGATCAGCGCGCACGTGGCCGCGAGCAGGATCGCCATCGCGGCGATCAGCAGCACGCGCCGATCCAGCTGCACCGACTTGCGCGGCACGCGCGCGGCGGTCATCACTTCGCCGAGACCCGGCGACACCGGCAGCGGATCGGTCGCGTGCGGCAGCGGACGCGGAGGCGGGGCGGGCGAGTCGGTCATCGGCGTGCAGCGGGGTGGCGGCGGAGGCGGCGCAGGATAAACCTCG
>DAIMZS010000039.1:0-1781 GCA_036733825.1 Rudaea sp. | reverse complement strand
GCCCGCCGGCGGTTCTTCGGCAGATGGTTCATGAGGAACTCCATCTGGTCGGCGAGGATGTTGCGGTTCGACAGGATCAGATGCTCGACCCAACTCGGACGGTACGGCACCGCGAGCAGCGGCATGCCGGCTTGTTGCGGCGTGTGGCTGCCTTTGCGGATGTTGCAGGCGAGGCAGGCGCTGACGACGTTTTCCCAGCTGTCGCGGCCGCCCTTGGACAGCGGCACGACGTGGTCGCGCGTGAGTTCGCCGCGCGAGAAATGTTCGCCGCAGTACAGGCAGAGCATGCGGTCGCGCGCGAACAGCGCGGCGTTGGTCAGCGCCGGGGCGGGATCGACCGCGTGCAGGCGCGCGTGGCCGCGGCTCGCGACGATCGGGTGCAGATCGAGCGTGGTCTGTTCGCCGGTGAGCCGGCTCATGCCGCCGTGGATCGTGAGACAGGGGTTGCCTAAGGTCCACGAGACGGCGTCGCGTACGTAGAGGCAGACGGCGTCTTGCCAGGAAATCCAATCGAGAATGCGGCCGTTGGAGTCGAGCGAAAGCACGCGCGTGGAGTGGATGTCGCTGACCTTGCGCGGTTCGAACAGGACCGTGCGGTCGAGCTCGACGTTCGATGATTTCGATCCGACAGAGTGTGATCTATGACTCGGCATCCGGTGTCACCAATGGCGCCCCACGGGCGGACTTGGGCGAATCGCTGCCAAACGATCGTATCCGGGTTCGCAGCATAGCCGAATTTAGCCGATTTTTGCGAATGCCCGATGACCGCCGTTCATTTCACCGGCTTGACCATGCTCAATATTTCGACGCCGAAGCCGTGCTGCTCGTACAGCTTGCGCGCGCGCTCGTTGTTCGGAAATACGCCGAGAGTGAGGAAGCGGCAGCGATGCTCCTTCGCCCACTCGTCGGCGAAGCGCAGCATCGCCCCGGCCACGCCGCGGCCTTCGTGTTCGGCGGCGACGACGAGATCGGAAATGTGGCAGTTCAGCGCGCCGGTGAAAAAATCCTTGCGCGTCTGCAGATGCAGGAAACCGAGCGGCTGCGCATCCTCGCTCTCGGCGACGAACAGATGCGAGGCCGGCGGCAGCGTGCGCAGATGATGCTCGATGTCGCGGCGGATGCCGGCCAGCGTTTCGTTGCGCTTGCGCCAGGCAGGCAGTTCGAACTCGGCGAAGCGGCTGGCGAGCGAAAGGATGAACTCGTCGTCGTCCGCGTGCGCGAGGCGGACGTAGATCTCGGTTTCCGGCGCGTTGTCGGTCATGGCAAACGGCGTGCTGGCTATTGGGCGGTCATCCGAACAGCGCGTCCGGCATCGCGAGCAGGCTGTCGGTGCCCGCGTTGATCGCGGCCTGGTGCGTCAGCGTGCGCGGCAGGAGGCGCGCGAAATAGAAACGGGCGGTGTGGCGCTTCGCCGCCTTGAAGTCGGCGGACTGCGAGGAAGCTTCGGCGGCGGCGACGCTGCGCGCCCAGAAATAGGCGAGGGCGACATAGCCCGAATAAAACAGGTAGTCGACCGCCGCGGCGCCGACCTCGTCCGCGTTCGCCATCGCACGTTTGCCGAGCGCGAGCGTGAGCTCGCCCCATTCCTTCGCCGCCGCGGCGAGCGGACCGACGAAATCGGCCAACGACGCGTCGCCCGATTTCGCCGCGCAGAACGCGCCGATTTCCTCGAGGAAATGCCGCAGGCCGACGCCTTGCGTGGCGAGAATCTTGCGCCCGAGCAGATCGAGCGCCTGGATGCCCGTGGTGCCTTCGTAGATCGTGGTGATGCGCGCATCGCG
>DAIMZS010000038.1:13021-17887 GCA_036733825.1 Rudaea sp. | reverse complement strand
GTCACGTTCTCGGCCAATCCGGTCAACGGCGCCTGCGGCAGCGACAACGGATTGACCCTCGGCGCGGCGCCGACGAATCTCTGCTCGGCCGGCACCGTGAGCGCCGTGGCCGGCAACGGCCCGTGGACGTGGAGCTGCCAGGGCAGCGGCGGCGGCACGACGGCGAGTTGTTCGGCGAATGCGACGACCGGCAGCATCGCCGTGCTCGGCGGCGGCAATCCCATCCTCAACGGCGACACCTCGCCGAATGCGAGCAAGGGCACCGACTTCGGCAATGTGCCGGTGGGCACGCAATCCGCGCACAGTTTCACGATCGGCAATCCGTCCGCGCCGGCGCCGACCGCGATCGCGGGCCACGGCGGCGCGGCCACCGTGGGGTTCGCGCTGCCGAACGCGGCAGGCGATCTGGTGATCAGCAGCATCACGAGCAGCAATCCGGCGTTCACGATCGCGGGCGGTACGGGCACGATACCGCAAGGCGGTTCGGCGGTATTCACCGTCACCTTCAATGCCACCGTGGTCGGCGCGCAGAACGCCACGATCACTATCGCGAGCAACGACACCTCAACGCCGACGTTCACCTTCGCCGTCATCGCGAATGCGGTTGCGGTGACGTCGCCTGCGGCGGTAGCGGCGCCGCTGCTCGACGCGAAGGCGCTGCTGCTGTTGATCGCCGCGTTGGCCGCCGTCGGCCATGTCGCCTTGCGCCGACGCGGATCGGCGAAGTAGCGATCTCTGCCGGCGCGCAGCGCTGCGCAATCACCGCCATCGACACGCTCGGCCGCCCTTGCCTGACCGGCAAGGCGCGGTCGGGCGCGCGCGTTCAATCCCGCTCTCTGCTCGAAGTTCATTGTTGGTCGACGCGCCGTGCTTACAACGCTGAACGGAGCAAATGTTGCGATCTGTCATATTTTGTGTGGAGAATCGGAACGTTGGGGCTTATCCAGAGTAGGGGTTCAAAATGCGAAAGAGTATGGCGGCGCCTCACCGCGCCCATGTGGAGTTTTTTTCTCGGTTTTGTGTATTGGCCATGTTGTTTTTTGCCGTTGCACTGCCCACGGCGGCCATGGCCGGCAGCAGCACCGTCGTCATCAGCCAGGTTTACGGCGGCGCGGGTTGCTCGACCGCGGGCTGCTCGACGTACAAAAACGACTACATCGAGCTGTTCAATCTCAGCTCGACCGCGCAAAGCGTCGGCGGCTGGTCGGTGCAGTACGCTAGCGCGACCGGCACCGGCTCCTGGCAGGTCACCTCGATCGCGGCCGGCACGACGATTCCCGCCGGCGGCTACTTGCTGATCGCCGAAGGCAGCGGCCCCAACGGCGTCAATAATCTGCCCACGCCCGACGTGACGGGCTCCATCGCCATGAGCGCGACGGCCGGCAAGATCGCCCTGGTCAACAACACCACGGCGCTGAGCGGCGCCTGCCCGGCCAGCGCGGCGATCATCGACTTGGTCGGCTTCGGCACCACCGCGAACTGCTCCGAGCCGACAGCGTCCCCGAGTACGGCGAACAACGCGCCCGCGCCGAGCACCGCGAATGCGGATTTCCGCGCCGGCAGCGGCTGCACCGACACCGACAACAACGCCGCGGACTTTTCCGCGGCCGTGGCCGCCGCACGCAATTCGGCGACGGCGGCCGCACCGTGCAGCGGCGGCAGCAACACCGCACCGAGCGTCTCCGCCAAGTCGGCCGCGCCGAGTTCGGTGGCGGCGGGCGCCAACACGCTGCTGAGCGTGACCGTTACCCCGGGCACCAATCCGGCGAGCAGCGGACTGTCGGTTACGGTCGATCTGAGTTCGGTCGGCGGCTCCGCCACTTTCGCGCTGTACGACGACGGCACGCACGGCGACGGCGCGAATGGCGACAACGTATTCGCCAACACCGCCGCGATCGGCGCGGTCGGCACGGGCAGTTACTCGCTGCCGATCACGGTCACCGACGCGCAGAGCCGCACCGCGGCCGCCGCGAGCATTTCGCTGACGGTGATCCCGGCGCCGGAAGCGCACAGCATCATGGAGATCCAAGGCCATGGCGCGCGCTCCTCGTTCGCCGGCAGCGGCTCGACGTTGGGCACGACCTACGTCGTTACCCCGAGCCCGGGACACCAGAACATCGTCACCGCGGTCGGGCCGAAAGGCTTCTTCATCCAGGACACCGTCGGCGACAACGACGTCACCACGTCCGATGCCGTCTACGTGTACGTCGGCACCGCGCCGTCGGTGGCGGTGGGCGATCTGGTCAGTGTCACCGGCCGCGTGCAGGAATTCAGCGGCTCGACCGAAATCGCCGGCTCGCCGGCGTACAGCGTCGTCGGCCATGACGACAACTCGATTCCCGCGCCGTTCGACCTGACCACGAATCTGCCGAGCACCGATCCGAGCACCGGCCTCTGCACCGCGGCGGGTTCGACCATCGTCGTGCCTTCGGCCGACGGCCTGACCCGCAACGACGGCTATCAGGCCGCCAACTTCGCCTGCCTCGACGGCATGCTCGTGACGATGAGCCACGGCATCGTCAACGCGCCGACGTACACCACCGCGAACAGCGGCATCACGCCGTCGCCGATCACGCCGAACAATGGTTTCTACGCCGTCGCCGGCGGCGCGCGCTCGTTCCGCAAGGCCGGCATTCTCGGCAGCGACACGAACCGCACCGCGTCCATCCCGACATTCTGGGGCAATCCGGAACTGATCCAGATCTACATTCCGGGCCTCGGCCTCACCGCGAGCAGCTTCCCGACCGCGCCGAACATGCCCGCAGGCGGCATCTACGACGGCGGCCAGGAAATCAGCGTCACCGGCGTGATGCAGGGCTTCCAGTCGGCGACGGCGCCGGATCCGACCTACGAGATTTATCCGCGCTCGGGTTCTGACATCGCCTTGATCGGTTCGCCGACATATCCGGTGGCCGTCTCCGATCCGGTTCCCGGCAAGCTGACGATCGGCACGCAGAACATGCTGCACTTCTTCAACTCGTCGTACGACGGCGCCGACACGTCGGCGTACACCGACCGGTGCCAGGCCTCCGCCGGCGACGTTGCCGGCAACGTCAGCGGACTCAACTCGCCTTTGGCTCCGGGCGCGGACGACACCTGCCCGACAGACTCGCAGTACCAGACACGCCTGGCCAAGATGTCGCTGCAAATCCGCACGGTTCTCAAGGCTCCCGTCGTGCAGGTGGTGCAGGAAGCGGAAAATCTGAAAACGATGCAATTCCTCGCCGCCCAGATCCACGGCGACGACCCATCGATCGTCTACCAGCCGTATCTGCTCGAGGGCAACGATCCGGGCGGCATCAACATCGGCATCTTCGTGCGTAGCGGCGTCAGCGTGAATTCGGTCACCCAGATGTATCTCGGCACGATGACCACGGCATGCAGCGGCGGCGGGACGTGCACGCTCAACGACCGTCCGCCGGTGCTGCTCGATGCGACGTATCAGGGCTACCACTTCCGCGTGCTGGCGATCTACGATCGCTCGCTCAGCAGCCTGGGCGCCGCGGGCAAAGACTACGTCGGCCAGAAGCGCCGGGCGCAGGCCGAGCAAGTGGCGTGCATCCTGCAAGCGCTGCAGACCACGGGTGCGGCGGTGGATTGCGATGCGAACACGCCGGGCGCAGCCGCCGGCAATGCGCAGCAGGACGCCAGCGGCACCGTGACCACCGGCGCGTTCGCCGTCACCGGCGACGCTACCGTCCCGGTCATCGTGCTCGGCGACTTCAACGCCTACGAATTCAGCGACGGCTACGTCGACGTGGCCGGCACGATCATGGGCACGGTCGACGCCGATCCGACCCACAGCGTGTATCCGCCGACGGCGGGCTACGTGCGGCCGAGTCCGGTGTTGTTCGACACCGGCAGCACGGTGTCGCAGGCGCAGCATTATTCATACAACTTCCAGGGCCTGCTGCAGGAGATCGACCACATCCTGATGACTTCGGTCGGCCAGGGCGATTTCGTCTCGGTGCAGGGCGGACGCGGCAATTCGGATATCTCCGTCGCGTCGCTGACGCTGACGCAAAGCGCGACGCCGATGCGCACCTCCGATCACGACGGCCAGGTCGTCACGCTCGGCTACGCTGTCACGCCGAGCGCCGGCAGCGGCGGCGCGATCAGCCCGGCCACGGTGCAGACCGTGTCCTCGACCAAACCGGTCGTGTTTACGGTGACTCCGGATTCCGGCAACCAGGCCTCGGTGACCGACACCTGCGGCAGCGGCGGCGCGGCGGCCGGCAGTTTCGATTCCGGCACGAACACGTACACGCTTCCGATTGGCGTGAACCGGGATTGCCAAGTGACGGCGACGTTCGGCACGGGCCCGGTGTCGTACACAGTGACCACGACGGTCAGCGGCAGCGGCGGCACGATTTCCGCACCCGTGCAGTCGTCGGTGCTGCAGGGCGATTCGACGACCTTCACCGTCACCCCGCTGACCGGCTACTCGATCGCATCGGTCACCGGCGACACCTGCTCGCCGAGCGTGCAGAGCGGCAGCACCTACACCACGGGCGCGATCACCGCCAACTGCACGATCACCGCCACGTTCACCGCCGATCCGGTCAACGGCGCCTGCGGCAGCGCGAGCGGCGCCTCGTTCACTTCGCTCACATCGAGCGATCCGAATCTCTGCAGCGCGGGCACGGTGACCGATTTCAGCGGCAACGGTCCGTGGACCTGGACCTGCTCCGGCAGCAATGGCGGCAGCAACTCGTCCACCTGCTCGGCCGGCAAGTCCTACACGGTCACCGCGTCGGCCGGCGCGAACGGTTCGATCACGCCGTCGTCGCAGAACGTCGCCTCCGGCGGCACGGCGAGCTTCACGGTCACGCCGGCGGCCGGTTATCGCGCGCTCGTCAGCGGCGA
>DAIMZS010000038.1:9184-12921 GCA_036733825.1 Rudaea sp. | reverse complement strand
CCTGTCTCGGGCGTGGTCGCGGTTGCGCTGAACGTCACCGCCATCGTGCCGACGCGCGGAGGTTTTCTCACCGTCTGGTCCGGTGACGGCGCCGTGCCGAACGCGGCCAGCCTCAACCTCAATCCGGGCTACACGATTCCGAACCTCGTGATTTCGCAGGTCGACAGCAACGGCGACGTGGCGATCTACAACGGCGGCCTGGCCGCGCAGGATGTGGTGGTCGACGTGCAGGGCTACTTCCCGGTCGGAACGTCCTACGTGCCGATGACGCCGGAACGCTACCTGGATACGCGCACCGGCAGCACCACGATCGACGGCCAGTACCAAGCCGGCGGCGCCGTCGCCAGTCATGGCCAGCTCGATCTCGGCATCACCGGACGCACGACGATTCCCGCCGCGAACGTGGGCGCCGTCATCCTCAATGTGGCCGCGGTGCAACCGACCAAGGTGGGTTTCGTCACCGCGTGGCCGTTCGGCCAGACGCAGCCGAATGCGTCCAACCTCAACCTCAATCCGGGCCTCACGATTCCGAACCTGGTGATCTCCGGTCTCGGCTCGGGCCAGATCTCGCTGTACAACGGCGGCAACGATCCGACCAACCTGATCGCCGACGTGCAGGGTTGGTTCCCGAGCGATTCGGGCTTCACCACGCTGACCCCGGCGCGCCTGCTCGACACGCGTAACGGCAGCACCACGATCGACGGCCAGTACCAGGCCGGCGGTGCGCTGGCGAGCGGCGGTTCGGTAGATCTCACCGTGACCAGCCGCGGCGGCGTGCCCGCCACGGGCGTCGGCGCGGTCGTGCTCAACATCACTGCGGTGCAGCCGACCAAGGGCGGCTTCATCACCGTATGGCCGTCGGGTTCGACGCAGCCGATGGTATCGAACCTCAACCTCAACCCCGGCAAGACGATTCCGAACCTGGTCATCGCTAAGGTCGGCGCCAACGGCCAGGTGTCGATCTACAGCGGCGGTGTCGCGCCGACCGACATCGTCGTCGACGTGCAGGGCTGGTTCCCCGGCGCACAGTAACCTCGCCACGCGCCGGATTCGTTCGCGAATCCGGCACTTATTCAACGGCGCGCATGACCTGCGCGCCGTTTTTTATGCGCGGGTTTCGGCTGCGCTCTTGATCGAGCGTTACATACGCAAGCAAAAACGCCGCCTATTGACACGATAAATGCACCATGAATAGCATCCAAGGACGCGAGTTCAACTCTTCGTTGCTCCGGCAAAAAATCCAAATTTTGCTGGCAGTTCAGAGTTGAATTTCGTCAGGGGTTGGTACGTCGTCAAGGCGTCGAAAACGAAAGATTTGCACGGAAATATCCGAATGGGGAGGCGCTTTCGAGCCGCGCGTTCGCGCTGCCGAAAGCGACAGACGGATGATTGCGCAAATCCACACGACAATCGCGTCGCCTGTTGACTTGCCACGTGTCCAGGGCTGTCGACCGTGCTTTCAATGCCCGTGATCGAAAGGCGGCCTTGGTCGATATTTTTCGAACTGGGGTTATTGAAAGGGGATCCATGAAGACACGCACTTGTTCCGCATTGACGCCGTTGGCCTGCGCGTTCGCGCTGACCTTCGGCTCCGGCCTGTCCGTCGCGCCGGTGTCCTACGCAGCCGCGCCGAGCCTGCGCACGGCAATGATGGCCGCGACCGCCGGCGCCGCGGGTACGAACACTCATGCCGCGCATTCGGCATACGTCAGGGAACAGCGCTCGGACTTCGGCCGTTCGAACCGTGCCTCGCGTGTCGCACCGCTCGACGAAAACGGCCGCGCTCGGTTCATCGTCATTCTCGAAGGCGAACCGGTTGCCTCGACGGCGGGTCTGCCGAACCTGAAAAACAAGAAACGCAGGGACATGCATTCTTCGGCGGCGCAAAGCCGCGTCGCACAACTGCAGGCGTTGCAGACCAGCTTCGTGTCGTCTGTTTCTTCGAAACTCGGTCGGACGATCTCTCCGCTGTTGCAGTACCAGCACGCGCTGAACGCCGTCGTCGTCGAGCTGACTCCGGAAGAAGCGGCGACCGTAGGCGCGCAGCCCGGCGTGCTGCGCGTCAATCGCGAGCAGATCAAGGAACTAAAGACCTACAACACCCACACGCTGATCGGCGCGGACACAATCTGGGCCGGCACCTCGACTCCGGGCAATCTCGCCTCGAAGGGTGAAGGCATGGTGATCGGCGAGATCGATTCCGGCATCAACTGGAAATCCAAATCGTTTCAGGCGACCGGCGACGACGGCTTCACCGTGACCAATCCGCTTGGCGCCGGCGTCTATCTCGGCAACTGTCTGGCAAACGGAACGACCAACAACGGCTACACCAGCAAAGGGACCGATCTCAATCACTGCAACAACAAGCTGATCGGCATCTACAACACCGAATACAGTGGCGCCACCTACAATCCCGCGTCAGGGCAGGATCTGGACGGCCACGGCAGCCACACAGCCAGCACCGCCGGCGGCAATGCCGTCAACGGCGCCTCTTATGCCGGCGGCACGTTCAATATCTCGGGCGTCGCGCCGCACGCCAACATCGTCGCCTATCTCGCCTGCGGCACGCTAAGCTACTCCTGCGCCGATACCGGACTTGCCGCGGCGTACGATCAAGCCGTCGCCGATGGCATCGTCGACGCCATCAACTACTCGATCGGCGGTCCGGAGGACTCGCCCTGGGGCAGCACGATCCAACTCGCTGCGCTCAACGCCGCGGACGCAGGCATCTTCGTCGCTCAAGCGGCCGGCAACGACGGCCCAGGCGCAGGCAGCATCAACGGCAATGAATCACCGTGGACGACGACAGTCGCTGCCTCTTCGCCGGCGAAGATTCCCTCGTTCCAGTTCGGCCTGGTTTCGGTCAACGGCTCGACGAGCGTACCCGCCAATACGCAAGGCCTCGCCGCGATTCCAGGTTCCACGCCGGCGCCGACGCAGGCCTACACCAATCTGCCGCTGATCCGCAGTCCGAACTTCAGCGACGGCAGCAACGACGGCTGTTCGGCCTACGCGGCCAATACCTTCAGCCGCAGCGGCATCGGCGGCATCGCGGTGCTGCACCTCGACCAGAACGCAAGCAACTGCGGCAGTATCACTCGACGCACCAATGCAGCCAATGCGGGCGCTGTGGCGGTGATCTACGTCGATGAGGATTTCATCAGCCTCGGCGCCTCGGGTGCGTCCTATTCAGTGCTGATGTCGGCGTGGCAGAACATCCAAAACACGCCGGGGATCGATCTTTCCACCGCAGGCAATGCAACGGCGACGCTCGGCTACCCGATTTCGGCGAACTCGCGCACGCCCGATCTCGTCACCGTTTACAGCTCGCGCGGGCCGATTCCGATCGCCGCGCTCAAGCCCGACATCACCGCTCCCGGCGACAATGTACTGGCCTCGCTGTCGCCGACCACGGTTGCCGGCTACAGTGCAACGAGCCCGAATCCGAGCACGATCTTCGGCGTCGAATCGGGTACTTCGATGGCGACGCCGCACATCACGGGTTCCGCGGCGCTGGTGCGGGCAATCCGTCCCGATTGGACGCCGATGCAAGTGAAGTCGGCGCTGATGACCACCGCGACTACGGCCTACACCACCGACGGCGGTGCGGTCGCCGATCCGACCGTCGCCGGCGCCGGCCGCGTCGATCTCACCGCCGCCACGCGCGCCGCATTGCTGTTCGACGAAACCAAGGCGAACTTCCTCGCGGCCGACCCCGATGCGGGCGGCGACCCGGC
>DAIMZS010000038.1:6943-9084 GCA_036733825.1 Rudaea sp. | reverse complement strand
ACGCTGCTGAACCGGCCATTCAATACCACCACCGGCCTGCCGGACCGCACGATCGTCACCTCCGCCAATTCAACGCAACTCACCTCGACGAGTGTCAACGACTACTACGGCGCGGACTACTTCGATATCTACGGCAGCGGCACCACGTTGGCAGAAGTGGCGGTGCATGGCTTCGGCTATAACTCGTCGAGCGGCGCGTTCCCGTCCATTTCGACGATCGCCACTCAACTGGCGGTACGCGTCTGGGCAGACAACGGCAGCAACCAGCCGAACGGCCGGCCCGGCAATACGGTATCGGGCGATCAGAATCCGATTTTCCAGTTTCCCTCCTCCGCGGGTGGGCTAGGCCCGAATGCGGCCGGAGTCAGCTACCCTGGCGCGGCGGGTATCGACGACATCATCGACATAGACCTCGCCGCCGCAGGCGCGTCGCCGCCCGGAATGAATACCGGCCGCTACTGGCTGAATATCGCGCCGTCCATCGTCTCCACGAGCGGCTCGGGCGCCAACATCGCTTCGAGCAACTACTGGTACTTGGGACTCTATTCTTCCGCATCCAAGACGCCGCCGGCCCAATTGTCGATTCCGAACAACGCCTCGGCGACCAACAAAGCCTGGAGACCGATCAACACGGCCGCCTTGTCAGGCAGCACCGATTACACCGGCTACGCGATGAAAGTAGTCGTCAATGCGGCATGTTCCGCACCCTGGCTCAGTTATGACTCGACCAGCGGATCGCTGGGGCTGAACGGCTCGACGCCGGTTCAAGTGACCTTCAACGCCACCGGACTGGCAACGGGCACCTATAAGGCGTACGTCTGCGTCAGCGGCAACGGCACATCGCCTGCGAACGATTTCACCTCCGACGAAGACGCGATCCTGATTCCGGTGACATTTACCGTCGTGACGCCTCCGGCTTCGCCGACCTGCTCCGCGGCGCCGAATCCGGCCGGCGGTTCGCAAACGGTCACAATCAGCTGCTCCGGCGCGACGGCCGGCACGACGAACAGCATCCCCGGCACGACCTGTTCCCCGAATCCGACGAGCGACGGCTCCTTCACCTGCACCGGCGTCGGCTCGGCCATCGGCAACAACCCTGTTCTTACGACATCAACCGCGCAGGGCGACTCCGCTTACGTCACGGTTCCGTTGACGATCGATACGACGCCGCCGCCCACGCCGACTTGCACCGCCTCGCCGGCGTCGGCAGTGAGCGGGGTGTCCGTGACCGTGACCTGCACCGGTGTCGGCGCGGGGACGACGAACAGCTTCCCAAGCGTCTCCTGCACGCCCAATCCGGCCGATGCCAGCGGAACGGTCACCTGCACCGGAAACAGCGAGGCATTCGGCACGAACCCGGTGCTCACCTCGACGAATACCTTGGGCAACAGCAGTCAGGCGAACACCAACTTCACTCTGCTTGCCCAATACACCGTGACGGCGACGGCCGGCACAGGCGGTAGCATTGCCCCGCCTTCGCAAATCGTTGCCTCCGGCGCTACTGCGAGTTTCACGATCACTCCGGACGATCACTACCGCGTCCAAACCGTGACGAGCACCTGCGGCGGCAGTCAAAGCGGAAACACTTTCACCACGGACCCGGTCAGTGCGGATTGCACGGTCAACATCACCTTCGTGCTTGTCACTTATCAAGTCACCGCCTCCGCCGGCCCGAACGGCTCGATTACTCCGGCTTCGCAATTCGTGAACTACGGCGACACCGCCTCGTTCACCGTGACGCCGAGCGCGGGCTATCTCGCCACCGTCAGCGGCGACACGTGTACCGTGACGCGCATCGGCACCAGCACGACTTGGACCAGCAGCACGATCACGGCCGACTGCGCGGTGACGGCGACGTTCGCGACCGATTACGTGGCGCTCAATCCCGCGCGTCTGATGGATACACGCGTGGGAGCAGGCAACACCACCGTCGACGGCGTCTCCCAGGGCGCCGGCCCCATCGCCTCGCACGATACTGTCAAGCTGCTCGTCGCCGGCCGCGGCGGCGTTCCTGCTTCCGGCATCGTCGCCGTTGCGCTCAACGTCACCGCTGTCACGCCCACCCGCGTCGGCTATCTCACCGTCTGGTCCGGCGACGGTGCCGCTCCCAACGCGGCCAATCTCAACCTCAACCCGAGCTA
>DAIMZS010000038.1:3696-6843 GCA_036733825.1 Rudaea sp. | reverse complement strand
CGATGTGGACATCGCCGGACGCAATGTGCCTGCGGTGGGCGTGGGTGCGGCCGTGCTCAACGTCGCCGCCGTGCAGCCCACCCGCGGCGGCTTCGTTACGGTGTGGCCGTTCGGACAAACGCAGCCGAATGCCTCCAACCTCAACCTCAATCCGGGCTTGACCGTGCCCAACTTGGTTATCTCCGGACTTGGGTCTGGCAAGACTTCGTTGTACAACGGCGGTCTTGCGGCGACCGATCTCATCGCCGACATTCAAGGATGGTTCCCGAGCAGTTCGAGCTATACCACGCTGACGCCGGCGAGGCTGCTCGATACGCGCAGCGGCGGCAGCACGGTCGACGGCACCTACGCCGGCGGCGGCGCCGTAGCGAGCAACACTTCGCTGGATCTGCAGGTGACCGGCCGCGGTAGCGTTCCCGCCGACGGCGTGGCCGCAGTGGTGCTCAACGTCACCGCCGTGCAACCGACCCGGGCCGGCTTTCTCACAATATGGCCGACTGGTGCAACGCTGCCGGGGGTGTCGAACCTGAACCTCAATCCGGGCAAGACGATTCCGAATCTGGTCATCGCCAAGGTGGGCACCGGCGGCAAGGTGTCCATCTACAACTTCACCGGCGGCGGCGTGCCGACTGATGTCATCGTCGACGTGCAGGGCTGGTTCCCAGGCGAACCTTAGTTCATACCGACCGGATTCCCCGAATAATCCGGCACTTTCTCCATTTCTTCAACGGCGCGCACGACCTGCGCGCCGTTTTTTTGCCCGCGGGTTTTGCGCCGCGCCTTGCATCGGCGATGTCAACACTGCTATCAAGCACGTCCGCATCGCAGATCACGGCGGCACCGCGTGAGCATCGCAGCCAGTTTCGAAATCGAATACCTGCAATATCTGGATGAGTCGGGCAAACTCCTGCGCGAGGACGTGCCCGCGTTCGCGCGTGACGTGCGCGCGCTCGTGGAGCTATACAAGCTCATGTGCTTCACGCGCACGTTCGACGGCAAGGCGATCGCCCTGCAGCGCACCGGCAAGCTCGGCACGTACGCATCATGCCTCGGCATGGAAGCCACGCACGTAGCGATCGGCTCGGCGCTGACTGAAGACGATGTTTTCGTGCCGTTCTACCGCGACTATGGCGCGCAGTTCTACCGCGGCGTGAAACCGCGCGAGGTGCTGCTCTACTGGGGCGGCGACGAGCGCGGCAACGATTTCTCCGGCCCCGCGCACGACTTCGCCTGGAGCGTGCCGATCGCCACGCAATGCCTGCACGCGGCGGGTTCCGCGCTCGCATTCAAGATCCGCAAGGAACCGCGCGTGGCGCTCGCGACCGTCGGCGACGGCGGCACGTCGAAAGGTGACTTCTACGCCGCGATCAATGCCGGCGGCGCGTTCACGCTGCCGCTCGTGGTCGTCGTCGTCAACAACCAATACGCGATCTCGATTCCGCGTTCACAGCAGACCGCGGCGAAGACGCTCGCGCAGAAAGGCATCGCCGCCGGCATCGAAAGCATCCAGGTCGACGGCAACGATCTCGTCGCGATGCGCGTCGCGCTCGATCATGCGGTCAAGCGCGCGCGCCACGGCCATGGCGCGAGTCTGATCGAAGCGGTCACCTACCGTCTCTCCGACCACACCACCGCCGACGACGCGCGCCGCTACCGCAGCGAAGACGAAGTCAAAACGGCCTGGGAGCGCGAGCCGGTCAAACGTCTGCGCGCCTATCTGCAGGATCTGAACGCCTGGACCGACGATGAGGAAAAATCCTGGCTCGCCGAATGCGCCGCGCGCGCCGACGCCGAGATCGACGCCTATCTCGCGATGAAGCCGCAGCCGCTGTCGGCGATGTTCGACTACACCTACGCGGAACTTCCGCTCGATCTCGAACGCCAGCGCGCCGATGCGCTCGCATCGGGGAAACATCCATGACTGTCGCCCGCGCGACTCGCTTGAGCCCTCCCCTTCAAGGGGAGGGTTGGTTGGGGATGGTGTTGATCACATCCGCCCTCGCAAACCATCCCCATCCCGGCCTTCCCCTTGAAGGGGAAGGAGAAGTGCGGCCATGAGTCAGATCAACCTGATCGAAGGCATCACGATGGCGCTCGCGCACGAGATGGCGCGCGATCCGTCCGTCGTCGTGCTCGGCGAAGACGTCGGCATCAACGGCGGCGTGTTCCGCGCGACCGTGGGTCTGCAACAGAAATTCGGCGCCGAGCGCGTGATCGACACGCCGCTCGACGAAGCGATGATCGCCGGCCTCGCCGTCGGCCTCGCCGTGCAGGGCATGAAGCCTGTTGCCGAAGCACAGTTCGAAGGCTTCATGTATCCGATGATCGACCAGATCGCCTCGCACGCGGCGCGCATGCGCACGCGCACGCGCGGGCGGCTGACCTGCCCGGCGGTGTTCCGCGCACCGTGGGGCGGCGGTATTCACGCGCCCGAGCATCATTCGGAGGCGATCGAGGCGCTGTTCACCAACATCGCCGGCCTGCGCGTCGTCATCGCCTCTTCGCCGGGCCGCGCCTATGGCTTGCTGCTCGCGGCGATCCGCGATCCGGATCCGGTGATCTTCTTCGAGCCCAAACGCATCTATCGCCAGTACAAAGAAGAAGTCGCCGACGACGGCGAGGCGCTGCCGCTCGACGTCTGTTTCGTGCTGCGCGACGGCAGCGACGTGACGCTCGTGACCTGGGGCGCGCAGGTCAAGGAAACGCTCGAAGCGGCCGACGCGCTCGCCGCCGAAGGCATCAAAGCCGAAGTGATCGACGTCGCCACGCTCAAGCCGCTCGATTTCGACACGATTCACGAGTCGGTGAAGAAAACGCATCGCTGCGTGATCGTGCACGAAGCACCGTACACCGGCGGCTTCGGCGGCGAGATTGCCGCACGCCTGGCCGAGCATGCGCTGTACGATCTGTACGCGCCGGTCGAACGCGTCGCCGGCTACGATGTGCCGATGCCGCTGTACAAGCTCGAGATGAATTACCTGCCGAGCACCGCACGCATCATCGCGGCGGCGAAGCGCACGCTCGAAGCAAGTTAGCCAGCCAGGGGAATACTATGTATGTCGTCGCGCAAATCCTGATCGCCCTCGTCGCGCTGCTGCATCTGTACTTCCTCGCGCTCGAGATGTTTTTCTGGGACAAGCCGCTCGG
>DAIMZS010000038.1:0-3596 GCA_036733825.1 Rudaea sp. | reverse complement strand
CTCGGCGAAGGCCTGCCCGATGCGACGATCGTCGAATGGCTGGTCCAGCCCGGCGATGCGATCGCGCTCGACGCGCCGCTGATCTCGATGGAGACGGCGAAAGCCGTCGTCGAAGTGCCGTCGCCGTATTCGGGAAAATTGGTAAAAGTATACGGCGGCAACGGCGACGTGATCGCCACCGGCGCGCCTCTGGCCGATTTCGAAATCGACGCGAGCGCGCCGCAACGCGCGGAAGCGCATGCGACGGGGCATCATGCCGCGCCCGCGCCGCCTTCGGCCGAGCGGCCCGACACCGGCACGGTCGTCGGCGCGATGCCGTCGAGCGATCGGGTGGTCAGCGAAGCTGTCGTCTCGGTCGGCGGAGTCAAGGCCGTGCCGGCCGTGCGCGCGCTGGCGAAGAAGCTTGGGGTCGATCTGACGCAGGTACCGCCGAGCGGCGCGGGCGGCGTGGTGACGATGAAGGATGTGCGCGAATTCGCAGCTCAGCCTCGGAAAGTTGCGGCGAAAGAGAAGTCTTCACCTCTCCCGCCTGCGGGAGAGGTCGCGCGCAGCGCGGGTGAGGGAAAATCTGCAACGCCGTCCGCTGCGCCGCCCCCATCAGCCGCTGCCGCGGCAGCTTCCCCCGCAAGCGGGGGAAGCGAAAATCCTGCGCCCGAGCAACTCAAGGGCGTACGCCGCAACATGGCGCGTGTCATGGCCGACGCGCAATCGAAAGTCGTACCGACCACGCTCAACGACGACGCCGATATTCATGCCTGGCGCGCCGGCGAGGACGTCAGCATTCGCCTGCTTCGCTCAATGACGGTGGCGTGCAAGGCCATACCTGCGCTCAACGCCTGGTTCGACGGCGAAAACCTGACGCGCACGCTGCACGCGCACGTCGACATCGGCGTCGCCGTCGACACCGTCGACGGACTGTTCGTACCGGCGCTGCGCGGTGCAGATGCGCTCGACGCGAAAGGACTGCGCGCTGCGCTCGATAATCTGATGCGCCAGGTGCGCGACCGCAGTATTCCGCCGTCAGAACTGACCGGCTACACGATCTCGCTGTCGAACTTCGGCGTGTTCGCCGGGCGCTACGCCACGCCGATCGTGGTGCCGCCGACCGTCGCGATCGTCGCCGCGGGCAAGCTTCGCTACGAGGCCGTGCCTGTGATCGGCGGCATCGAAGCACATCGCGTGATTCCGCTGTCGCTGACCTTCGATCATCGCGCCTGCACCGGCGGCGAAGCGGCGCGGTTTCTCAAGGCTATGCTCGAAGATCTCGCTCGGGCCGACTAGTCCGCAAGCATTGACGCCGCGCGCAACCGGGCGTATACCATTGCGCCCAGCCTGATCCGGAATGAGATGAAACGTAACGGATTGAAGAGCGTCGAGGCACATCGGACTCGACTCACCGCCGACGAGCGCGCGCTCGTCACTGCCGCGAAGAAAGCGCGCCTGCGCGCACACGCACACCAGTCGCAATTCAAGGTCGGCGCCGCGGCGCGCTACGGCAGCGAGATCGTGCTCGGCTGCAACGTCGAGTCCGACTCCTACGGACTGACCAATTGCGCCGAGCGCACCGCCGTGTTCGCCGCACACGCGAACGGCCTCGCGCGCAAGGGCCTGCGCATGATCGCCGTCGTCGCCGACTCACCCGAACCGGTCACGCCCTGCGGCGCCTGCCGCCAGGTATTGTTCGAACAAGGCGGACCGGACTTGCGCGTAATCATGTGCAACACGAGCGGCGACGTGCGCGTGGCGACGCTCGCCGAACTGCTGCCCGGCGGCTTCCGCCTCGAGACTACGCCGAAGCGCCGCGCCGCCGCCGAGGCGAGGCCACGCAAGGCGACCAAACATGGACCGGGCCATGCACCGTAGCCGCATCTCCGCGTACGTGCTCGACTGTCCGGCCGACAATCTGCAGGACGCGACGGAATTCTGGAGCAAGGCGCTCGGCCGCGGCGTGGAGACGCTCGATCAGGACGGCGATGGCAGGTACGCGCAGTTGAAGACCGACGCCGACGAGCCGTTCCTGCTGCTGCAGCGCGTCGACCACGAAGCACGCATCCATCTCGACATCGAGACCGACGACATCGACGCCGAGGTCGTGCGCCTGGAGGCGCTCGGCGCGACGCGTGTCGCTTTCGTCAAACGCTGGTGGGTGATGCAGGCGCCGACCGGCCATCGTTTCTGTGTCGTGCGCAAGCAGCATGCCGAGTTCGGGCCGCACGCGAACCAGTGGGACTGATACTCACGAAACCGGGGGACGCGTGATCCGCCACGCCATTTTCTGCGCCGTCGCGCTGCTCGCCGCTGCCGGTGCGCATGCCGAAGAAAAGAACTACATCGCCTATTCGCAGCCGACCATCGCATTCGTGCATGCGAGCGTGGTCGACGGTACCGGCGCGAAAATCCGCCGCGATCAGACCCTCGTCATCGACAAGGGCCGCATCGTCGCGCTCGGCGACGCGCGGCGCGTGAAGACTCCCGCAGATGCGCAGCAGATCGACGCGCACGGCAAAACGCTGCTGCCCGGCTTCGTGATGATGCACGAGCATCTGTTCTATCCGACCGGCCATCTCGCCTACACCGAAATGGTGTACAGCTTTCCGCGCCTCTATCTCGCCGGCGGCACGACGACGATGCGCACCGCGGGCACGATGATGCCGTACGCCGACCTCAACCTGCGCCGCGAAATCGACAAGGGCGCGATCGCCGGGCCCGACATCGACGTCACCGCGCCGTATCTCAACGGCCCCGGTTTGCCAATCCTCGGCGTCAACGCGCTCGGCAACGCCGACGACGCCGAACGCATGGTCAATTATTGGGCCGACGAGGGCGTGACCTCGTACAAGGCCTACATGCACATCCGCCGCGACGAACTGCAGCGCATCATCGAGGTCGCGCATCGGCGCGGGCACAAAGTCACCGCGCATCTGTGCTCGGTGACCTATCGCGAAGCCGCCGGTCTCGGCATCGACAATCTCGAACACGGTTTCTTCGTCGCTTCCGATTTCGTCAAGGACAAGCAGCCCGATGTCTGCCCGGGCGCGGCGGTGCGGTCCTCGCTCGCCGCGCTCGACGTCGATTCGTCCGAGGTCAAGGCGCTGATCAAGCATCTGGTCGATCGCCACGTCGCGCTGACGTCGACGCTGACGGTGTTCGAGACCTTCGTCTCCGGCCGCCCGAAAGCGCCGCAGGCCGCGCTCGATCTGCTCATTCCTGAAATCCGCGCGCAATACGAGAAAAGCTGGGACGGCGTGCAGGCCAAGCCGACGCCGGAACAAGCCGCGGTATGGGTCAAACTCGGCAAGTTGGAAAAGCGCTTCGTCGACGCCGGCGGCCTTTTGATGGCCGGCACCGACCCGACCGGCTACGGCGGCGTGATCCCCGGCTATTCGGGCAAGCGCCAGATCGAGCTGCTCGTCGAGAACGGCTTCCGCTTCGAGGACGCGATCAAAATCAGCACGCTCAACGGCGCGAAATTCCTCGGCCGCGACAAAGACGTCGGCACGCTCGAAGTCGGCAAGCGCGCCGACATCGTCGTGATCGACGGCGATCCGGTGCAGCAGACGAGCGCGATCGAGAACATGCCGCTCGTGTTCAAGAAC
>DAIMZS010000037.1:0-17947 GCA_036733825.1 Rudaea sp. | reverse complement strand
CCGGCACCGTCGACACCGGCTCTTCCTGGTTTCTCATCAATTGCACTTCCGCCGATTCGGCTTCCTATCACTGGTCCGCGAGCAGCAATCCGAGCAGCGCGGCGTCGAATGCCGTCATCGGACTCTGGGGCGGCGGCGTGAGCGGCAATCAAATCAGCGGCAATTTCACCGCGTACTACACGTCGGTGAGCACCGATCCGGCGGGCTCGATCACGACAGGCTCGTTCGCCGGACTTTGGTACGACCCGGGGTTCACCGGCACCGGATTCAACATTCTGCCGTCGAGCGCAGGCTTCATCGTCACCTATTACGGCGTCAACGCCAGCGGCAAAATGCTTTGGCTGATTTCCGACATCGGCTCGAAGACGATCACGCTCAACACGCCGATCACGCTGAACATGAGCTATTCGAGTTCGGGCACCTTCCAGGCGCCGCAACGCGTTCCCGTGTCGTGGGGCACGTTGACGCTGACCTTCACGAGCTGCACGAAGGCCACGGCGACGTTGACCGGCACCGACGGCACCATTTCGGAGAATCTCAGCATGCTCACCGGCGTGATCGGCGTGCCGGGCTGCACCTGATCCAAGCGTAGCTTCGCCGAACCGGATGCGTGAATTCCGGTTCGGCGACGCGTTTCGCGGCGGCGCTTTCAGCCGCCGCTATCCGGCCCACGGCGCAGCGCATTGCGCACCTCTTCGAGCGAATTCGGATCGTCGAGCGTGGACAGATCGCCCGGATCGCGGTCCTCCGCAAGCGCCTGCAGCGACCGGCGCAGCAGCTTGCCCGAACGCGTCTTCGGCAGCGCGTTGACGATGTAGACCCGCGCCGGCTTGGCGACGCCGCCGAGCCTCTCGACGACGCGCTGCTGCATGCCGCTCGCCGCCTCGCGCTTGTCCGCTCCGTCGGCGGACTTCAGCGTCGCGAACACGATCGGTACCTGGCCTTTCAATTCGTCCTTGACCCCGATCACCGCCGCCTCGGCGACGCTCGCGTAGCTCGACACCGACTCCTCGATCTCGCGCGTGCCCAGGCGATGGCCGGCGACGTTGATCACATCGTCGGTGCGGCCGAGGATATAGGTGTAGCCATCCTCGTCGCGGATCGCCCAATCGAGCGAGGAATACAGCAATTCCCTGAAGTGCGAAAAATAGCTTTGCAGGAAACGCGCGTCGTCGTGCCAGATCGTCGTCATGCAACCCGGCGGCAGCGGCGGCACGGCGACGAGCACGCCCTTCTCGTTCGGCGCGCAGTCCAGGCCCGTTG
This sequence comes from Rudaea sp., assembly GCA_036733825.1. Lineage (GTDB taxonomy): Bacteria > Pseudomonadota > Gammaproteobacteria > Xanthomonadales > Rhodanobacteraceae > Rudaea. The sequence goes on along the minus strand of DAIMZS010000037.1, from coordinate 16,684 downwards.
TCTCATTGATCACGCGGTAGCGATAACCGAAGTTCGGCAGGCCGGGAGAGCCGAACTTGACCGGCTTTAGGTCCAACCCAGGATGCAGGCACAGCGCCGGCCAGCCCGTTTCGGTCTGCCAATAATTGTCGATGACCGGTTTGCCCAGTCCTTCGGAAATCCATTTCGCCGTCGGCTCGTCGAGCGGCTCGCCGGCAAGGAATAAATATTTCAGCGCCGACAGGTCGTACTTCTTCAGGAACGCCGCATCCTGTTTCTTCAGCACGCGAATCGCCGTCGGCGACGAAAACATCGTGCGTACGCGATATTTTTCGCACAGCCGCCACCAGATGCCCGCATCGGGACTGATCGGAAGGCCTTCGTAGAGCAGCGAGGTCGCGCCTGCGATCAGCGGGCCATAGATGTTGTAGCTGTGGCCGACGGCCCAGCCGACATCCGAGGTGGAGAACATCGTCTGCCCCGCACCGACATCGAAAATGGTCCGCATCGACAACGCCAACGCCACGAGATGGCCGCCGACATCGCGCTGCACGCCTTTCGGCTTGCCCGTCGTGCCCGAGGTGTAGAGCAGATAGCTCGGCTCGTTCGACTCCAGCCACACGACCGGCACCTCGGCGCCCTCGTGCTGTTTGCGCAATTCGGCGTAGTCGAGATCGCGGCCGGCCACGCGCGCCATGTCTTGGTCGAGGCCGCGCGAAACGATCAGCACGCGCGGCGGCGGGCTCTTCGCCTGCGCGAGTGCGGCGTCGACGAGCGGCTTGTACGCAATCGCCTTGCCGCCGCGCATGCCGGCATCGGCCATGATCAGCAACTTCGGCTGCGCATCGTCGATGCGCAGGGCCAGATTGTGCGAGGCGAAGCCGCCGAATACGACCGAATGAATCGCGCCGAGCCGCGCGCAGGCGAGCACGGCGAATACCGCCTCAGCGATGTTCGGCATGTAGATGACGACGCGTTCGCCCTGGGCGACGCCGAGCGAAGCGAGCACCGCGGCGAACGTGTTCACTTCACGATACAACTCGCGATAAGTCACCTCGCGCGTCACGCCGGTCTCGGTCGAGATCGCGACGAGCGCGAGCTGATCGCCGCGCGCTTCGACATGCCGATCGATCGCATTGTAGGCGGCATTGGTCTCGCCGCCGACGAACCATCGGCGGAACGGTGGATTTGTATACTCGAGAATCTTCCGCGGCGGCCGATGCCAATGGATCAGCTTGGCCTGCTCGCCCCAGAATTCTTCGGGCTGCTCGATCGAACGGCGATATTCGGATTCGTAGCTCATGCCTCTGCCTCCCGTCGTTGCGCAGAATGTAGCGGCCCTCGTCCCGGATCACCAATACAGCTTTAACTGAACATCCACTGCATGCAATGCCGGGGAAGGCAACGTTCGGCGCTGCCTTCGGGTCTATATCGATGGAGTCCATCACTTCGGAGGTCGTGATGAAAACGATCCGCCAACTTTGCCTCGTCGCTATCGCCTTGGTCGGCGCGGCAGCCGCTTCAGGCTGTGTTTACTATCCAAGCCGCCCCTACTATCGCGCCGAATACTACTCTGACGGCTATACGCCTTATCACACCAGCTACTACGAGCGTCCGTACGTCGGAGCGGTGTGGGTGGAAGGCCGTTATTACCGCGGCCATTGGATAGCGCCGCACTGGCGCTGAACATGACTGACGACGAATCCGGCCAGGTCCACCCTGGCCGGATTTTTTTGCTTGACATATTCAACCTTTGGGTTGAATATTAATTCATGTCCAAACTCGATCTTGCTTTCGCCGCCCTGGCCGACCCGACCCGGCGCCGCATCATTCAGCACCTCTCGCGCGGACGCACGCGCGTGACCGATCTCGCGCTGCCCTTCGCGATGTCGCTCAACGCGGTGTCGAAGCACGTCAAGGTGCTGGAACGCTCCGGCCTCGTCCGGCGCGAGCGGCTCGGCCGCGAACACTATCTGCAGCTGCACGGCGCGCCGCTGCGCGAAGTCGTGCGCTGGGTATCGCGCTACGAGCGCTTCTGGAACGAGAAGCTCGACGCGCTCGACGAATTTCTTGCCAGTCAATCCGATGAGGAGTCCACATGAACGCCGCCATGAAGAGCCCGCTGATGCAGAGTCGCAATGCCAAAGTGATGGGACCGCATTCGATCCGTCTCACGCGCACGTACGATGCGAAACCGGAAAAAGTGTTCCGCGCCTGGACCGATCCGGCCAGCATCGCCGCATGGCTTGCCGGAGGCGAGTACTGCAGCGCGGACGTGCGCGTCGGCGGCCTGTTCTACATCGAGATGCGCGCGCTGGAAAAGATCAATCCGCACTACGGCCGCTATCTGCACATCGACGGCCCGCGCGCGCTCGAATTCACCTGGGTCAGCGAATGGACGATGGGCAAGGAGTCGGTCGTGCTGATCGAACTTACCGAACGCAAAGGCAAGACCGAGCTGACCCTGACCCACGACGGCCTGCCGAACGAAATCCTGGCCGAGGCGCATAGCGGCGGTTGGACCAGCTTTCTCGACGAACTCGAATCGCTTCTCTAACCACACAACGACCGGAGAATCCCATGCGCCGACTCGCAACCGACAAATTCAACGCGGTCTTCGCGATCGCCCTCGGCCTCGGCTGCATGGCCGCGGGTCATGCCGCCGAATCCGCACTGACGCCGATGCCGGCGCCACTCGAAACCCGCTTCGCGCTGAGCGCCGTACCGCCGGCGCTGCGCGATCAGGCCAGCGTTTATCTGCTCGATCCGAAGAAGGGTTATCGGGTGTCGAAACAGGGCACGAGCGGCATCGTCTGCCTGGTCACGCGCACCGCGTGGCAAGACGCCGAATTCCGCGACGACGTGTTCGTTCCGCTGTGCTACGACGACGCCGGTGCGAAGACGCATTTCAAAGTCGATCTCGACACGGCCGCGCTGCGTGCGCAAGGAACGAGTTCGGCGGCGCTGAAAGCCGAGGTCGAAAAGCGTTATCGCGACAAAATCTACACCGCGCCGGCCAAGGCGGGATTGTCTTACATGATCGCGCCGGTTTTTCGCGCGCCGGGGCCGCCGGACATGAAAGTGCACACGATGGCGATGCCGCATTTGATGTTCTACGCGTCCGGCCTCGCCAACGAAGACATCGGCGCTCATCCCGACTTCACCGATCATGCCAGCCTGCAATGGCCGTTCGTCGATCGTCAGGGCAACGCCGAGCACAGCTACATGATCCAGATGGTCGGCGAGACGGAGAAGGCCAAGCTGCTCGCGGATGAAAAACCGCTGCTCGACGAGCTGTGCGCCTGGCGCGAAGTGCTTTGCCTGCCGTCGACCCATCACTGACCGTTCAAACGAAAAAGAGGCAGCATAGCCATGCGCAAACTGATCGCGGCGATGAAAATTTCCGCCGACGGAAAATTCGGCAATCCCGACGGCTACGCCGACTGGGTCGACGCGTGGTCGGAGGACTACGGTGTGGCCCCGCAAATCGACACCTGCGTACTCGGCGGCCGCATGTATCCGGGCTATGAGCAGTACTGGACCGCGATACAGAACGCGCCCGATCAGCCCCTGCCGATGACAGGCAAGCTGGCGGCGCCGGCCGAGGTCGAGTGGGCGCGCTTCGCCGCCCGCACGCCGCACTATGTTCTATCGAAGACGCTCGATTCGGCGCAGTGGCCGAAGACGCGTTTTCTGCGCAGCCTCGACGAGCTTGCCGCGCTCAAACAGCAGCCGGGCAAGGACATCTACTTGATGGGCGGCGGTCAAATCGTTTCGGGCGCCATCGACGCCGGACTGCTCGACGAACTGCGGCTGATCGTCTATCCGCTGATCGCCGGCGACGGCAGAACTCTGTTCACGATGACGAAACGCCGTGGATTGGAACTTCGCGGCGTGCAAGCGTTAGCGGAAGGCCGCATCGGCCTCGTCTACGCAATCGGCTGATGAACTGCACCGACGTTCCCGCGAAAGCAGGAACGTCGGTAATGCGAGTATGGCTCAGCGCTTGGCGAACAGATGCTCGACGCCGGCGCGTTCTTCGCGCAGTTCCTTTTCCGTCGCGGCCATGCGCTCGCGCGAGAAGTCGTTGATCGCCAAACCTTGCACGATCGCGTACTTGCCGTTCTTGATCGTCACCGGATAGCCGTAGATCACGCCGGTCTCGATGCCGTACGAACCGTCGGACGGAATGCCCATTGACACCCAGTCGCCCTCTTCGGTGCCGAGCGCCCAGCTGCGCATGTGGTCGACCGCGGCCGACGCGGCCGACGCCGCCGACGAGGCGCCGCGCGCCTTGATGATCGCCGCGCCGCGCTGCTGCACGACCGGGATGAAATCCTTCTCGTACCACGCCTGATCGACCAGGCTCAGCGCCGGCTTGCCCTGCACCGTCGCGTGGTGAATGTCCGGATACTGGGTCGAGGAATGGTTGCCCCAGATCGTGACCTTCTTGATGTCGGTCGTGTGCGCGCCGGTCTTCTCCGCAAGCTGCGACAGCGCGCGGTTGTGATCCAGGCGCACCATCGCAGTGAACTGGCCCGGATCGAGGTCGGGCGCGTTCTGCTGCGCGATCAGCGCATTCGTGTTCGCCGGATTGCCGACGACGAGCACCCTGACCGTGCGCTTGGCATGGTCGTTGAGCGCCTTGCCCTGCGGAGCGAAGATCGCGCCGTTGGCTTCGAGCAGATCCTTGCGCTCCATGCCCGGGCCGCGCGGACGCGCGCCGACGAGCAGCGCGTAGTCGACGTCCTTGAACGCGACCGAAAGATCGTCCGTCGCGACGATGCCCGCGAGCAGCGGGAACGCGCAGTCGTTCAGCTCCATCACCACGCCCTGCAGCGCCGGCAGCGCGGGCGTGATTTCGAGCAGGTGCAGAATCACCGGCTGGTCCTTGCCGAGCATGTCGCCCGCGGCGATGCGGAACAACAAGGCGTAACCGATTTGGCCGGCGGCGCCGGTGACTACTACGCGAACAGGGGATTTCATGGAACGATCTCCTTTGGAAATAAATCGCAATCTACAAAGCCGTCATTCCGGCGTAAGCCGGAATCCATTTTGATTTTGCTTTCGCAATAGCACCAAAGAAGAAACTGGATTCCGGCTTGCGCCGGAATGACGAGCAAAAAATTGGCTCAGCTCAATTCGGCAAAAAATTCCTTGATCCGCTTCATACCCTCGTCGAGCTGCTTGTCCGGGCACGTGTAGGAAATGCGCAGCGCGCGCGGCTCGCCGAAGGCCGAACCCGGCACACAGGCGACGCCTTTCGCATCGAGCAGCGCATTGCAGAGGTCGACGTCGTTGTTGATGGCGAGCGCGCCGTGCTTCTTGCCGAACGCCACCGAAATATCCGGAAACACGTAGAACGCGCCCTGCGGACGCGGGCATTTCACGCCCGGGATCGTATTCAGCACGGCGAGCACACGATCGCGTTTGGCGGCGAATTCGATCGCTTTCTTTGCCGGAATGTCCTGCGGGCCCGACAACGCTGCGATCGCCGCCGCGGTGACCACTTCGGGCACGTTGGTGATGTGATTGGAATTCAGCGTGACTAGCGCCTGGGCCACCTTCTCGGGCGCGGCAATCAAACCGACGCGCCAGCCGGGCATGCCATAGGTCTTCGACAGCGAGTCGACCACGACAGTGCGCTCGCGCAGCTCGGGCTTGAAATGCAGGAAATTGTGATAGCCCACGCCGTCGAAAATCAGACGGTTGTAGATATCGTCGCAGATGATCCAGGTGTCCGGATGCCTGACGAGAACGTCGGCCAACGCGGCGATCTCGTCCTTCGTGTAGACCATGCCGGTCGGGTTCGACGGATTGTTGAACAGAAACACTTTCGGCTTGTTTGCCAGCGCCTTGTCGAGTTGCGCCGGAGTGAGCTTGTAGTTCTGCTCGGGCGGGCACGACAGCGTCGTCACCTTGGCGCCGAGAATGTCGGCGATGTCCAGATAGCTCGTCCAGTACGGCGTCGGGAAAACGATCTCGTCGTCCGGATCGAGCAGTGCTTCGGCCAGGTTATACAGCGTGTGCTTGGCGCCGACGCCGACGACGAGGTTCTTGCGTTCGTATCCCGGCAGGCCGCTGCCTTCCAGATGCTTGAGAAAGGCGTCGAGCAGCGCCTCGCTGCCGCGGTTGGAACCGTATTGACCGCTGTCGTGCGCGAGCGCTTCGCGCGCGGCGGCGTAAACGTGCTCGCCCGGCAGGAAATTCGGCACGCCGATCGAGAAGCTGATGATGTCCTTGCCCGCCGCTTTGAGCTTCTTCGCCTTCTCCGCAACGACCATGATGGCGCTGGGCTTGGCTCGGCTCATACGTTCGGCTAGCAAAGGCATTTCAAACTCCTCGATTGTGGGTGAAATGAGCCCCGCAGTTTAGCATATTTGCTGCAGCGCAGCGCATATTTCAAGGGCTTCGCGCGTGCTGCGGCCGCAGGCGAAGCCGCTGAAAACACGCGCGCATTTTAAGCGTTTGCAAACGATCGATTTTGCTACACTCCGCCCGCCCTGCCCGCGCTAGTTTCGGCAGAACCGCTGTTTCCGACCCGTTCAAGGAGATCGCATGCTGCACATCATCTGGTCCATCATCATCGGTTTCATCGTCGGCCTGCTCGCACGCTTTTTCTACCCGGGTGCGATGCACCTGGGCTTCATCATGACCGTCCTCCTGGGCATCGGCGGCTCGATCGTCGGCGGCCTGATCGGCAGTCTGTTCAAGAAGCCGGCGGACGGCGCCGCATTTCATCCGGCCGGTTTCATCATGTCGATCATCGGCGCGGTGATCATCCTGTTCCTCGCCAAACAGCTCGGCTACATGTGAGCTCGCAGGTGTAGCGCCTGACGAAGGCCGCCGTCGAGGCGGCCTTTTTTTCGGCAACGGAGCGCTGCACTCAAGCCCGTATCAGGCCGCGACGAATCGCGTAGCGCACCAGGCCGGCGGTGTTGTGCAGATCGAGCTTGCGCATGAGCCGCGTGCGGTGCGACTCGATCGTCTTCACGCTGACACTGAGCAGGCCGGCCGCTTCGCGCATGCTTTTTCCCTCGGCGACGAGCTGCAGCACCTGGCGCTCGCGGTCGGTCAATGGATCTTCGCCGGCTCGATCCGAATGCAGATGGTAGTCGAGCAAGGCGGAGGAAATGCCCGGGCTCAGGTAGACCGCGCCGTTCGCGACCTCGCGAATCGCGGTCACCAAATCGACCGCCGCCTGCGCCTTCAGCACATAGCCGCGCACGCCGGCGGCGAGCGCGCCGAGCACGTAATCGTCTTCTTCGAACATGGTCAGCAGGATGGTCGCGGACTGCGGCGCGCGCTTGCGGATCTGCCGCGCCGCCTCGATGCCGTTGAGCAAGGGCATGCTGAAATCGAGTACGACCACCCGCGGCCGATGCGTGTTCGCCAAACGCACCGCTTCGCGCCCGTCGCTGGCCTCGGCGACGACCTCGAAACCTTCACGCTCGAGCAACGCGCGCAGGCTCTGGCGAAACATGGCGTGATCATCCGCGAGCAGGACGCTCATGTCCGCCGCATCTGCACGCGCGGCAGCGAGAAGCGCACGATCGTGCCGCGTCCGGGCGCGGACCACATGTGCAACCGCCCCTGCAGCGCGTGCACGCGCTCGCGCATGCCGATCAGGCCCAGGCCTTTCGCCGCCGGCCGTCGGCGCAGCGGGGCCAGGTCGAAGCCGACGCCGTCGTCGCGGACCACTCCGTGCAGACGCTCGCTGCGCAGCCACAGGCGAATGTCGACGCGGTGCGCGTCGGCGTGCCGCACCACGTTGCTCAGCGCCTCGTGGACGACGCGATAGGCCACGGTCGCCAGCGGCATCGGCAGGTTCAGATCGATCGGCGCCGAGAGCGCAATCTGCAGGCCGACGTTGCGCCTCATGCCGTCGACCAGCGCACGCAGCGCCGGCACGAGGCCGAGCTGATCGAGCATCGGCGGATGCAGCTCGTGCGAAAGCCGGCGCAGTTGTTCGCGCAGCCGATCCAAGTGCGCGACGATGCGCGCGACGCGGCCGCGCTGCGCGCCGTCGTCGCGCGCTTCGCGATCGGCTTCGGCGAGATCGAGATAGATCACGGCGAGCATCGTCGCCGCTTGGTCGTGCAGTGCGTGCGCGATGCGGCGCGCTTCGTTTTCGAGCAGCTCGTTCATCTGCCGCAGAGCCGCGTTCGTCTCCTGATCGCGCATGTGCAGCAGCGCGAACGCCGCGAGGCTTTCGGAGAGAAATCGCAGCGAGCGCTCCTGACGGCCGAGCGGCAACGCGCGCTGCCAATCGATGTCCTCGACGAGCTGCCGATGCATATCGACGAAATTGAGCAAGCCGCGCTCGCGCGCGACCGCCTCGCGCCCCAGTTCGTAGGCGCTCATCAATCCGGCTTCGTCGTCGTGCAGGAGGAAGTCGTGCAGCGCCTGCGAATAGCGACCGAGCATATTCGTCGGCGTCGGCGCGCTCATGGCGGCGCCCGCAGGCTCAGCCATTTGGTCGCCGTCACCGTCGTGCCCTCGCCCGCGGCGGTCTTCACCGTCACGTTGTCCATGATGCGGCGCACGCCGGACAAGCCCATGCCGAGCTTGCCCGAGGTGGAATAGCCGCCGAGCAGCGCCCGCTGCACGTCGGCGATTCCGGGCCCGCGGTCGCGCGCGCGGATCGTCAGGCCGATGCGGCCGCTGCGGCGGCGATCCTCGATGCGCCGCACGCCGAGCGTGCCCGGCGCGGCGTAGGTCAGGATATTGCGCGTAAGTTCGGCGATCGCGGTGGTGATCAGGATCGCGTCGGGCAGACCGAAGCCGAGCGCCAGCGCAAACGCGCGTCCACGCATCCGGGCCGCCATGATGTCGTCGGTCCTGGCGACGACGAGTTGGAATTTCTCGTCCACAGGCATCCTCCACTCCTCTCCGCGCAGCCTGATCGCGACGCCGGGGAAGCGGGAATGCTCGATGGCAAGGGCCGAAGCTGGCCGTTACGGCTATCCCGCACCGGCCCTGACTTTCGTGTCGCCGAGCGGCAAGTCCTTGCCGGAGTGGATGCGCTGGAAAAAAAATGCATCCGGGCCGCATTTGCAAAACACGTTTGACATCGGCTGCCGAATTCTGAACGACTCGTGCGGCCATTCAGAAAATGGATTCAAACACACCGTGCAGAACTCGCCGCTGAATACGCCGCAAAAAAATTTGGGCGCGGCTGCAGCCGCGCCCATTAACGAGAGCATTCAAATTTGTCGTTGTGCGTCGAAGAGCGGGATTGCGCGGTTACGGTTTTTTCGGCGGATTCTGCGGCACGTTCACGTCCGAGTTGTTCGTGTTCTGCGCCGACACCTGCAGCGTGCGCTTGCCGATCACCGCCGCGGCGGTGCCCTGTCCCGTGCCGTTGGCGCTCGCATCGAGCGTGGCCATCACATTCACCGTGTGGTCGCCTGCGGCAAGGTTGGCGGCAGTCCAGTTGAAGCCGTGCGCGGCGTGCGAGAGCGCGGCGAGGCTGATGGCGTCCTGATCGCTCAGCGTCGAGCTCAGCGTCTGCGTGCGGCTGCAGAGGCCGACCTTGCCGTCGTCCGGCGTTGCCGAGGCATCGGTCGACGCGGTCACCGGCACCGGCTGACCGTCGACTTCGATCCACACGGTTGCGGTGGCCTGGGTTTCGCCCGTGTCCTGCGTGCTCGTGTTCCCGTCCTGCGTGTAGACGTAGCACTCGGACGTGAAGTGGATGGAAAGATCGCTGGCCGCCGAGGTGTGCAGCGTCGTGGTGGCGAGCTGGACCGCGCCGCTGGTGCTGGCCGCCGCGAACGGGCCGGACGGCATGCCCGGGATCGGCTGCGCCTTCAGAATCTTCGGATCGACCGCGCCGCTCTGGGCCTTGTCCGAACCGCTGTTTCCGGATCCCGGCGGCGTGCCGGTCTGCGCAAGCGCGGTACCACCGACGACGCAAGCGAGCGCCACGGCCAGCGCCAGCGACGCGCGCCGGCCGGATTCGTTTTTCGTAATGCGATACATGGATTACCTCACTGATCTTTGCGGAAGGGGCCGGCTCGTGATCGTGATCGAACCGGTCGTGCCACCTTAGGCGCGACCGGTTCGACGAGCGATCCGGCAATTCCCGCAAATGCGTGTGGGCAATCCCTGCAATCCGGTGCGGAAAACACCGCATCCGGAAATCAGATCGTGTTCGCTCAGCGCGCCGCGAGCGTGCGGTTCCACTGCTCGAGCAGCGGCGCCACCTTCGGATCGGCGAACAGCGCCGCGGTGTCGCCGACGACGGTGATCGATTCGATCTTGTCGCCCTGGCGGATGCTGTCGACGACTTTCTGGTCGTCCGCGCTCAGCACTTCGCCGAACACCGTGTGCTTGCCGTCGAGCCACGGCGTGACGACATGGGTGATGAAGAACTGCGAGCCGTTCGTGCCCGGCCCCGCGTTCGCCATCGACAGCACGCCGGGCTTGTCGTGGCGCAGGTGCGAGACGAACTCGTCGCCGAAGCGATAACCCGGGCCGCCGCGGCCGGACCCTTCCGGGCAGCCGCCCTGGATCATGAAGTCCGGGATCACGCGGTGGAAATTCAGGCCGTCGTAGAACTTGTGCTGGACCAGGTTGACGAAGTTCGCCACCGTCACCGGCGTGTGCTCGGGCGTGAGACGAATATGGATCGTGCCGCGCGAGGTCTGGATATGGGCTTGCAGGTCTTGACTCATCGATGCTCTCCAATGGGGGGCGCGCATGATAGCTCCTGCCGCCATTCCCGCGAAGGCGGAAATAGCCTCCAGGGGATGCTGCGCCGCAGTATTCAGGCCGAAATCGGGTATAATCGCGGCATCCCTTTCCATTGCAGCCTGCCGCTGGGCAGGCCCATCGTTATGTCCATCGAAAATCTGCGCAACATCGCCATCGTCGCCCACGTCGACCACGGCAAGACCACCCTCGTCGACTGCCTGCTCAAGCAGTCCGGCACGTTCAGCGAACGCACCGTGCTCGCCGAGCGCGTGATGGACTCGAACGACCAGGAAAAGGAACGCGGCATCACCATCCTCGCCAAGAACACGGCGATCACCTGGCAGGGCAACCGCATCAACATCGTCGACACCCCGGGACACGCCGACTTCGGCGGCGAGGTCGAGCGCGTGCTGTCGATGGTCGATACCGTGCTGATCCTCGTCGACGCGATGGACGGCCCGATGCCGCAGACGCGCTTCGTCACGCAGAAAGCGTTCCAGATGGGCTTCAAGCCGATCGTGGTGATCAACAAGGTCGACCGCCCCGGCGCGCGTCCGGACTGGGTGCTCGATCAGACCTTCGATCTGTTCGACCGCCTCGGCGCGACCAATGAGCAGCTCGACTTCCCGGTCGTCTACGCCTCGGCGCTGCACGGCTATGCGGGTCTCACGCCCGATGTGCGCGAAGGCGACATGACTCCGCTGTACGAAGCGATCATGAAGCATGTTTCGGCGCCGAAGGTCGATCCGGAAGGTCCGTTCCAGATGCGCATCTCGCAGCTCGATTACAACAGCTACGTCGGTCTGATCGGCATCGGCCGCATTCAGCGCGGCAAGGTGCGCACGAACATGCCGGTCGCCATCGTCGACCGCGAAGGCAAAAAGCGTAACGGCAAGGTGCTGCAGGTGCTCGGCTTCATGGGCCTGGAGCGCAAGGAAGTGGCCGAGGCCGAAGCCGGCGACATCGTCGCGATTTCCGGCGTCGAAGGCCTGGGCATTTCCGACACGGTCTGCGCGACCGACGCGCCGGAAGGCCTGCCGGTGATGACTGTCGACGAACCGACCATCAGCATGACCTTCTGCGTGAACAACTCGCCGTTCGCCGGCCAGAAGGAACACAGTGGCGGCAAATTCCTCACCAGCCGCCAGATCCGCGACCGCCTGATGCGCGAGACGCTGCACAACGTCGCCCTGCGCGTGGAAGAAACCGAAGACCCGGACAAGTTCAAGGTCTCCGGCCGCGGCGAGCTGCATCTGTCGGTGCTGATCGAAACGATGCGCCGCGAAGGCTACGAACTCGCCGTGTCGCGCCCCGAGGTCATCATCAAGGAAATCGACGGCGTCATGCAGGAGCCGTTCGAGCAGCTCGTCGTCGACATGGAAGAACAGTTCCAGGGCGGCGTGATGGAAAAGCTCGGCCAGCGCCGCGGCCAGCTCAAGAACATGGAGCCCGACGGCCGCGGCCGCGTGCGCCTCGAATACCTGATCCCGGCGCGCGGATTGATCGGTTTCCAGACCGAATTCCGCACGCTTACCGCGGGCACCGGCTTGCTCTTCCACGTGTTCGACCATTACGGCCCGCGCGCCGAAGGCGTCATCGCCAAGCGCCAGAACGGCGTGATGATTTCCAACGGCATGGGTCCGGCGCCTGCGTACGCGCTGGTCGGCCTGCAAGAACGTGGCCGCCTGCTGATCGATGAAGGCGCGGAAATCTACGAAGGCCAGCTCGTCGGCATCCACGCCAAGGACAACGACCTCACCGTCAACGCGCTGCGCGCCAAACAGCTCACCAACATCCGCGCCGCAGGCAAGGACGACAACGTGCAGCTCACGCCGCCGATCCGCATGTCGCTCGAGCAGTCGCTCGAGTTCATCGAGGACGATGAGCTCGTCGAGGTCACGCCGAAGTCGATTCGCCTGCGCAAGAAACATCTGACCGAGAACGACCGCAAGAAGGCGTCGCGTCAGGCGGCGTAGAAATTGGCGGCCGTTGGAAACGGGTCTCTTTGCCCGTCATCCCGGCGGTTTTTAACAGCCGAATGGCTGGTCAAGCCGGGATCCAGCGTCTTTGTTTCTAAACGATCTGAAAGGCACTGGATTGCGGCTTTCGCCGCAATGATGAAGTTGCGGCGCGCTCGCCGCAAACGATCGTCCGCAGTCATTCGCTGCACATACTGTTTCGCCGACGTCTTCGACATAAAGAAATTTTTCGTTGACATCGCCACATTCGGCGCCTACAGTGCGCCCCGCTTCGCATTTGCCGAAGCACTTCCCAGTTATCCACGACATCGAATGGACAGCTATCCGAGTACCAACGCGGTTGATCGCAGCCCGGCTGCAGACCGCCTTGGAAAAATCCGCAACGACTCCCGCAACGCGGGCCGGCGCTCGATCTAGCTGATCTGTCGCTCGCCTCCCCGTTCGGGATTGGAGGTGAGCCATGAAACTCCTGCTCTTCACCCGCGCGCTCGCAGGTGCGCAACCCGTTCGTCCCGACAGCGCGATCGCATCGCCGTCGGTCACGCCCGTGCGCTCGCGCCGCCGCGATGACGCCCGGCGTCTGCATTGCGTCTGGTCGCGCGCCGCCGACGGCCGCCTCGTCTGCCATTGGCAGCGCGACGACGATGGCATCCCGCTCACCGCGCTGAGACGGTTTCCTTTCCCGGCCATCGCCCGCTTCGCGGCCGCCCGGACATACCCCTGAAACACTCCCGCAACAGGCTTGGCGGCGCTTTCGTCCGCCGCCGAGCTGCGTCAACACGGAATCTTCCTCATGCGTTTCATTCACTGCTTTCTTCTCGCCACCGGCTTCTTCCTCGTCGCGCCGCTAGCAACGGCGCAGGAAACCGACACGGGCGGCGATTACCTCCCGCACCTGCTCGGCGCACAGTACACCTTCATCGACCAGCACCAGGACGCGCTGCGTTCGCCCTATTCCAGCCCGCTGAGCCTGCGCGCCAACGGCGACACGCGCGCCTCGCACACGTTCGGCGCGTACTTCGGCATGCAGCTGCCCTGGCATCTGCAGTTCTACCTCGACGCGGAGATGTTCAAGGGCGCAGGCGTCAGCAACGCCACCGGCATGGCCGGATTGACCAACGGCGACGTGATCCGCTCGGGCACGGCGAATCTGGGCAAGCGTCCGTATATCGCGCGGCGCGTGCTGCGCTATACGCTGCCGCTCGGCGACGAGAGCGAAGATGTCGAGGCCGCGCAAGGCCAGCTCGCGGGCAAGGAGTACAGCAGCCGCATCGAGGTGAAGTTGGGCAAGCTCGCCGCCAGCGACGATTTCGACAAGAACCGCTATGCGGATTCGACCCGTACCCAATTCATGAACTGGGCGCTGTTCAACAACGCCGCCTGGGATTTCGCCGCGGATACGCGCGGCTACACGAACGGCGTCATGCTCGCGCTCGTGCAGCCGGCCTGGGCGCTGCGCTACGGCGTGTATCAAATGCCGCGCGAGGCGAACGGACAGACCTTGGAAGGACCGCTGTCGCGCGCGCGCGGCGAGCAGGTCGAGCTGACCTGGCAGCCGCAGAAAGACGGCTACGCCGTGCGCTTCCTCGCCTTCCGCAACATCGCGCGCATGGGTGTCTACCGCGACGCGATCGCGATCGCCGAAGAAACCGGCGGCGTGCCCGACATCCGTGCCGACGACCGCGACGGCCGGCGCAAGCACGGCTACGCGATCAACGCCGAGCTGCCGCTGGCCGACGACGGCAATACCGGACTGTTCGCCCGCCTCGGCTGGAACGACGGCCGCAATGAATCCTTCGCCTTCACCGAGGCGGACCGCACAGTCAGCGTCGGCGCGCAGCTTTCAGGGACGCACTGGGGCCGCAGCGAAGATCATCTCGCGATCGCCTGGGTCGCGAACGGCCTGTCGCACGACCACCGCGACTATCTCGCCGCCGGCGGCAGCGGCTTCCTCGTCGGCGACGGCCGCATCGACTACGCGCGCGAGAACATCGCAGAAGTATACTATGCCGCAAAAGTCAACAAGTATATTACCTTGAGCCCGGACTTCCAGTTCGCGCGCAATCCCGGCTACAACGCCGACCGCGGACCGGCGAGATTCTACGGGATACGCGCGCACGTGGAGCTGTAGCGGAACACTATTTGCGACAGATTACGAGATCCTGATGGGCCGCCAAGCCCCGCGAAATAATCTTTTCAACGCGAAAATATTGTTGCCAGGTACGCTGGATATAGGCACTCGTCTGGAAACTGGTTTGGTAGAAACTCGGTAGTCCTTCGGTACCGGGGCCCACCGCATAATAAAAACCCGAGTCTGGCATTTTGGCGCCGGGAGACAGCAATGTTTCGGAGTGTGTAGTGAGCACCAGCCATCCGCCCCGCCGAGTGACTCTGGCCAGTTCCCGCAGCCAAGCATGCTGCATGTCCTCGGGAAGATGGGTGAATATGGAAATCGAATAGACGAAATCGAACGTGCTGTCCGAATAGTCGAGCGGAGGAACCGGTTGATTCCACTGGAATGTCGCAATATCCGGAATATGGCTACGCGCCCAAACGATCGCTTCGGCATCGATATCGGTGCCGAATATCTTCCAACCAGGATGATTTTGTCGAATCCAAGCTGCCACTCGACCGGGTCCACAGCCAAAGTCGAGCACGCGGGCGGTCTTGGGCACGTTGATTACGCCGGATTTCACTAAATTGTCGATGTCGGCAGCGACGATGTGCCCCAAACTCAAATAGTCAAAAATGCTCTCGCTTCCGTGCACGCGATGACGTAAATGCGCGGGCGGATAGGACGGGTCTGTCTCATCCACTATTTGAACCACGCCGAGACGATTTTCATTTCGTCCAAATCTAAGGTAATGATCCTGACCGGACGAAAACTCACCTACTTCAACTGCTCGGCCGACATCAGGGTTGGAAGCAAGATAGCTCTGCTCATCAATAAGGTGTATTGGCATACTGGAGTTCAGACTGCGCCCGATTAAGGAAACAATCGCCGACCAGTCCAACCGCCGTTGTGGAACTTCAGTGGACTATGGTGCGATGTGGTTTGAGGATTTCACAATCCTCTCTGCCTTTGCGGGACAAAATCCGGACAAAACACGGATAGGAAGCAGACCTGACCGGCCACGGACACCGACGATGAAGGGTTATTCAGGAGAGCGGAATCAACGAAGCGCCGCGCTTGCGCACGATCAGCATCGCGATCTCGAGCGACTGCTCGTAGTTGAGGCGCGGGTCGACCGTCGATTTGTAGGCGCGTGTCAGATCGGCTTCGGTCAGGTCGCGCGCGCCGCCGAGGCATTCGGTGACGTTCTCGCCGGTCAGTTCCAGATGCACACCGCCGAGGCGGGTGCCGCAAGCCGAATGCACATCGAAGGCATGGTCGAGTTCGGCGCGGATGTTTTCGAAGCGCCGCGTCTTCACTCCGCCCGGCGTGGTTTCGCCGTTGCCGTGCATCGGATCGCAGGTCCAGAGCACGCGCTTGCCCTCGGCTTTGACCGCGTTGAGATGCTGCGGCAGCTCGGACTCGACCTTGGCCGCGCCCATGCGCGTGATCAGGGTCAGCCGCCCCGGCTCGTTCTCGGGGTTGAGCGCGTCGATCGTACGCAGCAGCAGATCGGGTTTCACGCCGGGGCCGACCTTGAGCCCGATCGGATTGCTGATGCCGCGGCAGTACTCGACGTGCGCGCCGTCGAGCTGCGCGGTGCGCATGCCGATCCACGGAAAATGCGTGGACAGATTGAACCAGCCGGGATTGCGCGGCACCTGCCGCGTCACGGCGCCTTCGTAATTGAGCAGCAACGCTTCGTGCGAAGTATAGAAATCCACTTTTTGGTACGACGGCGCCTCGCCGGCGAGGGTTTCCATGAAACGCACCGAGTCGCCGATCGATTCGACCATGCGCCGGTATTCGCTCTGCAGCGGCGAGTGCTCGACCCAGGCGAGATCCCAGTACTCGGGGTGATGCAGGTCGGCGAAGCCGCCGTCGATCAGCGCGCGCACGAAGTTCATCGTCAGCG
>DAIMZS010000036.1:15333-18003 GCA_036733825.1 Rudaea sp. | reverse complement strand
CTGGATTCCGGCTTGCGCCGGAATGACGAGATAAGAGATTCCCGCCCGCGCGGGAATGACACACCGCCGAGTGAAACTGGCAAAATGCCCCCAGCCCCGCCACTTTCCACCTCATGGAACGCCTCACCGCCCGCGAATTGTTCGACAAGGTCTCCGAGCGCCTTGCTTTGCGCTGGGTCGCAGGTGACGCCGGCGAAAAGCGGGCGATCGCGCCGGCGGAGAAACAGGCGCGGCGGCCCTCGCTGGCGGGTTATCTCAACATCATCTACCCGAACAAGATCCAGATCATCGGTACCGAAGAGCTGAACTGGCTCAACAATCTCGACACGCGCGAACGCTGGGAAGCGGTCGAGCGCATCATCGCCTTCCAGCCCACGGCGCTGATCGTGACCAAGGATCAGGACGTGCCGAGCGACGTGCTCACCGCGGCCAATGAGAGCAACACGCCGATCTGGCTCAGTCCCAAGCGCGGACACGAGTTGCTGACTTATCTGCAGTACCACCTCGCGCGCCTGCTCGCGCGCAAAGTCACTTTGCACGGCGTGTTGATGGAGGTGTATTCGATCGGCGTGCTGATCACGGGCGAGTCGGGCTCGGGCAAAAGCGAGCTCGCGCTCGAGCTGATCACGCGCGGCCATCGCCTCGTCGCCGACGACGCGCCCGAGTTCACCCAGATCGCGCCCGACGTGATCGACGGCTCGTGCCCGGAAATCCTCCAAGACCTGCTCGAAGTGCGCGGGCTGGGCATCCTCAACGTGCGCGAGATGTTCGGTCAGACCTCGGTCAAACCGTCGAAATATCTGCGCCTGATCATCCATCTCGCAACGACCAAGCGTATCGACAGCGACGACGCCGGGCTCGAGCGCATCTACGGCGACAACAGCTATCGTGAGATCCTCGACACCAAAGTGCCGCAGACGACGATCCCGGTCGCCGCCGGACGCAACCTCGCCGTGCTCGTGGAAGCCGCCGTGCGCAATCACATGCTGAAGACCAAAGGCATTGATCCGGCGCAGACTTTCCTCGACCGTCAGGCGCATCAGATGCTGCGTCAGTCCCCCTGGTAAATCCGATGAGCGCCGGCGAGAAAAACGACAAGATCCACCCGATCGCGACGCGCCTCGTCGTGATCAGCGGCATGTCCGGCGCGGGCAAGACGATCGCCCTGCGTGCACTGGAAGACCTCGACTATTACTGCGTCGACAACCTGCCAGCCGCGCTGATGCCCGCCTTCGTCGCCGCGGCGACGACGGGCGCGGCGACCCCGCACCCGCGGCTCGCCGTCGGCATCGACGTGCGCAACCGCAGTGAAGACTTGCAGCGCGTGCCGGCCATTCTCGCCGATCTTGCGAAAGCGGGCATCGAATACGAGCTGATCTTTCTCGACGCGCGCGACGATGTGCTGTTCAAGCGTTATTCCGACACCCGCCGCCGCCATCCGCTGACCGGCGACAGCCTCTCGCTGAGCGACGCGATTGCGCTCGAACGCAAGCGCCTGAAGCCGGTCTCGGCCATCGCCAATCGCGTGATCGACACGAGCGATCTCAACGTCCACCAGCTGCGCCGGCTGATGGCGACCGAGCTCGGCATGGTCGGCGGCGAGCTGTCGCTGCTGTTCGAGTCGTTCGCCTACAAACGCGGGGTGCCGGCCGACGCGGATTTCGTTTTTGATGCGCGCTGCCTGCCGAATCCGCACTGGGACGCACGCGTGCGTCCGCTGTCCGGCCGCGACGCCGCCGTGCGCGAATGGCTGGAGGCCAAACCCGAGGTCGGCCAATACTTGAGCGAGATTTCCGCCTTTCTCGACACCTGGCTGCCGCGCTTCGAGGCGGACAACCGCTCCTACGTGACGATCTGCATCGGCTGCACCGGCGGCCGCCACCGCTCGGTCTACCTCGCCGAAAAACTCGCCGAGCACTTCCGCAAGACGCGTGAACAAGTGCTCACGTTCCATCGGGAACTCGAATAATGGCGGTCGGTGTTCTTCTGCTCACCCACGAGAGCATGGGCGACGCGCTGATCGAGACCTCGCGCCACCTGCTCGGCCGCATCAGCCTGAAGGTGGACGCGCTGGCGATTCCGCCGGGCAGCGACATCGATTTCTCGATGGCCACGGTGGCCTCGCGCATCCGTGCGCTCGATTCGGGCGACGGCGTGCTCGTCCTCGTCGACGTGTTCGGCGCGACACCGAGCAACGTGCTCGACCGGATCGCGCCGACGGGCGTTGCGACCAAACGCGTCGCCGGCCTCAATCTGCCGATGTTGTTGCGCGTGCTAAATTACCCCGAGCAATCGCTCGCCGAACTCGCGCAGACCGCCGAACAGGGCGGCCGCGCGGGAATCAAGATCGACTGACGTCAAAGGATCAGGATGCTGGAACGCGAGGTCATCATCAGCAACAAGCTCGGCCTGCATGCGCGTGCCTCGGCCAAGCTCGTCCAGCTGCTGCAAGGCTTCAAGTGCAGCGCCTTCCTGATTTTTCGCGGGCGCGAGGTGAACGCGAAAAGCATCATGGGCGTGATGATGCTGGCGGCCGGCGTCGGCAATCCGATCACGCTGCGCACCGACGGCGCCGACGAAGAGGCGGCGATCACCGCGATGGTCGACTTGTTCAACCGCAAGTTTGACGAGGGCGCGTAAAATGACGGCGTGCGCCGAGATTAAAGCCCT
>DAIMZS010000036.1:10173-15233 GCA_036733825.1 Rudaea sp. | reverse complement strand
TCGTTATTTCATTGGAGCGGCATGAGCGGACGCCTCGTCCTCACCGGAACCGCCGCCGCGCGAGGCATGGCGCTCGGACGCGCTCGCCTCGTACAACCCAGCCAGATCAGCGTCGACGAACGGCCGCTGCCCGCCGAGGAAGTCGACTCCGAAGTCGCGCGCCTCGCCTCCGCACTCGCCGCGGCGCGCTCCGAACTCGCGGCGCTGCGCGACAAACTGCACGGCGCGCTGTCGCACGAAGTCGGCGAGTTCATCGACGCGCATAGCATGATCCTCGACGATCCCGAACTCGTCGACGGGCTCTACGATCTGATCCGCAAACGCCGCCTGCGCGCGAGCGCCGCGCTGAAAGTGCAGCGCGACCGCCTCGTCGCCGCGTTCGATGCGATCGACGATCCTTATCTGCGCAGCCGCCGCGAAGACGTCGACCACGTCATCGGCCGCGTGCAGGGCGAACTGACGCGCGACAAGACTCCGGCCGAACGCCAGATCGCCGCGCGCGTCGGCACGATCCTGGTCAGCGACACCGTGGCGCCGGCCGAACTCGCGCAGATGCGCGAAACCGGCGTGCTCGCGCTCGTCACCACGGCGGGCAGCCCGCTTTCGCACAGTGCGATCCTCGCGCGTTCGATGCGCATGCCGATGCTGGTCGGCGTGCACGACGCGCTCAGGGAAATTTCCGACGACGATCTGATCCTCGTCGACGGCCGCCGCGGAGAGGTCGTGGTCCATCCCACCGCGCAGGACCTCGCCGTCTACCGCCAATATCAGCGCGAACAGGCGCGCAGCGCGGACGAGCTCTCGCGCCTGCGCGGCGCGCGCACGCTGACGCGCGATCAGGTCGAGATCCGCCTGTACGCGAACGCGGAGCAGCCGGCCGACATCGCCCAGGCGCACGCGCTCGGCGTCAGCGGCGTCGGCCTCTACCGCACCGAATTCCTCTTCCTGCAGCGCGGCGACGCGCCGGGCGAGGAAGAACAGTTCGCCGCCTATCGCGAACTCGTGCTCGGCATGGGCGGTCTGCCGGTCACGATCCGCACGCTCGATCTCGGCGCCGATAAAGCCGACAGCTCCGGCATTGCCTTGACCGACGAAGACAACCCCGCGCTCGGCGTGCGCGGCGTGCGCCTGTCGATGCGCCGCCCGCATCTGTTCGCCACGCAGCTGCGCGCGATTCTGCGCGCCAGCCATTACGGCCCCGTACGCATCCTCATCCCGATGGTGACGACCGGTGAAGAAATCGTCGCCGCGCGTGCGCTCGCCCAAGCCTGCGCGCGCGAACTGCGCGCCGAAGGGCACGAGATCGCCGATCATTACGAGTTCGGCGCGATGATCGAGGTGCCGGCGGCGGCGATCGCGCTGTCCTCGCTGATCCGGCATCTCGATTTCGTTTCGATCGGCACCAACGATCTCATCCAATACATTCTCGCCGCCGACCGCGGCAACGAAGCGCTGGGCGTGCTGCACGATCCGCTGCATCCGGCCATGCTCAAACTGCTCGCGCAGGTCATCGCCACTGTGCAGCGGGCGAAGAAATCCGTCGCGCTCTGCGGCGAAATGGCGGGCGATACGCGCTACACCGCCATGCTGCTCGCGCTCGGCCTCACCGAATTCTCGATGCATCCCTCCTCGCTGCTCGAAGTCCGCCACGCGGTCGCGCGCAGCGACCATGGCAAGCTGCGCGCAGCGGCCAAAGCGCTGCTGCGCGCCCAATCGCGGGCCGGCATCGAGCGCGCCCTCGAGCGCCTGCGAGCGGACTGACACCCGGCGGGATTGAACTCGCCCCGCAGCCCTGTGTCATTATTGCGGTCCCGCCTTTTCCGCCCTCGTTCATGCAGCACCTGATCCAGCCGGACGTCATCGCGAAACAGGACGAACTCGCCGCACGCTTCCGCCCGCGCGATCCGTTTCGGTACGTGGTGATCGACGACTTCTTCAGCGATGGGTACGCGGCGCAGGTGCTCGAGCAATTCCCGCCGTTCGAGCGCGGCAGCGCGCGCAACGAAGCCGGCGAACTCGGCAACAAATCGAGCGTGGAGGTTATCCGCGGCATTGGCGGCGCCTATCGAGCGCTCGATGACCTGGTGCAGTCGCGCGAGTTTCTCGACCTGATCGGGCATATCACCGGCATCGACGGCCTGCTCTACGACCCGTGGTATTTCGGCGGCGGCACGCACGAGAACCGGCACGGCCAGGATCTGGATGCGCATGTGGATTTCAACCGCCACCCGGTGAACCGCTGGCATCGGCGTCTGAATCTGATCGTCTATCTCAACCGCGAATGGCGAGACGACTGGGGCGGCTCGCTCCAGCTGCACAGCGACCCGCGCAGCGCCGACGACCGCGTCATCACGATCACGCCGAAATTCAACCGCGCGGTGATTTTCGAGACGACGGAAACGAGCTGGCACGGCTTTCCGCGCATCGCGCTGCCGCAAGACAGGCAGGCGCTCACGCGCAAATCGGTCGCGCTCTACTTCTACACCAAGGAGCGCCCGGCGGAGGAAACGGCGGATACGCATTCGACCATTTATGTCGACGCACCGCTGCCCGCCCATTTTGCCGTCGGCCATACGCTCGACGCAGACGACGTCGAACAACTGCAGCTTCTACTCGCACGGCGGGACAAGCACAATCAGCGTCTTTATCGCGATCTCACCGCAATGACGGCAAAATTCGAGGACGCGCAGACCGCGCTGTACGGCGGTCATCTGGATCGTTTGCGTTATCTGGCCCAGGTGGCTTTGCGCCGCTGGCGCCAGCGCGCGTGATATCGAATGGACAGGACAGCTTGCGAATGAATCGACTTTTTCTACAACGCCACGTCGCCCCGCTGGCGCGGCGGCTGCCGACTCCATTGCAGCGGCCGTTGCGCTGGCTATGGCGTGCGACGGCACCCCAGCCGATGGCGCCGGATCGCAAATTCGAAGACGCGGAATATCTCGCCCGCGTGGAAGCGGAAACGGCGATCTTCAACGATCAAGTCGAAGTGCACGATCTGCCCCAAATTTTTCACTACTGGTCCAACACTTATCTGCGGCCGCAGCTGGAAACGTTCGGATTCTCCAACCCCGACCAATTCTTCGCACACTATCTGCAGCGTGCGTACGCCGACAGCAAAAATCGGCCGGCGCGTTTCATCAGCGTCGGCGCGGGAAACAGCGACACCGAGATACGCGTCGCCAAATTGTTGCGGGAACGCGGCATCACGAACTACACGCTCGAATGCCTTGAACTCAACCCGACCATGATCGAGCGCGGCCGTGCGCTCGCACAGGAAGAAGGGCTCGGCGAACAAGTGCTGCCGCTGCGCGGCGACTTCAACCGATGGCAGCCGGATCGGCAATACGACGCCGTCATGGCGAATCAGAGCCTGCACCACGTCAGCAACCTCGAAGGTTTGTTCGCCGCAATCGATTCGGCGTTGACGCCTCAAGGGCGCTTCATCACCTCGGACATGATCGGGCGCAACGGCCACCAGCGCTGGCCGGAGGCGCTCGCGATCGTGCAGGAGTTCTGGAAGGAGCTGCCTGCAGACCGGCGCTACAACCGGCAGCTCCAGCGCAACGAGGCGACGTTCCTGGATTGGGATTGTTCGGTCGCCGGCTTCGAAGGCATTCGCGCGCAGGACATTCTGCAGCTGCTGATTCAGCGCTTCGATTTCGAATTCTTCCTAGGCTTCAGCAATGTGATCGACCCCTTCATCGACCGCAGTTTCGGCCATCACTTCGACGCCGAATCGGCCGCCGACCGCGCCTTCATCGACCGCATTCACGCCCGCGACGAGAAGGAAATACTCGCAGGCAATATTTCTCCGACGCATGCGATGGCTGTGATGCGCAGAAGATCGGCGACCCTGCCGAAGAACTCTGGATCGGTGTCGACCGAAACGACGGTCTGGAAACATCTGACGCCCGAATTCTGCCTGCGTGATCCGCTGCACGGACCGGCGGCGAAACGCGCAGAGTCCGCTCGCGCATGAACCTGCGTCGTGCCTTTCTTCTGCTCGCGGGTGCCTGGCTCGTCGCCGCGACGCTGTTCTACGTGTACGACAGCATCGACGTCGTTCTGCGTTTCGCGCCGCATGCGCTGTATGCCGATCAATGGCGGGAATATCTGACCTACCTGAGCGCGCCGTTCCCGCAGAACGTCTGGCTGCCCGACAACGGCCACCGCTCGGTGCTGCCCAATCTCGTCGCCTGGATCGAGATTCAACAGTTCGCAGGCAATCAGTGGCTGCAAATTACCGTGGGCCTGCTGTGCGGACTGGCCGCATCGGCCGTTGCGGCCTGGATCTGCCTGCGCGATGGCGAGGTTCCGGTTCTGTCCCGCGTGGCGGCGGTGTTTCTGTGCTTCTTCGCCATCTTCTGGCTCGCCAACGTGCGCACGCTGTTCCACTCCACGGAGCTGATTCACACCAAGCTGCCGATGGCCTGCCTGATGGTTGCGCTGGCGCTGTGCATCCGCGCCACGCGCGCCCGCGCGCACGGCTTGTCCGCCCTGATCCTCGCGCTCGTCTTGGGATTCATTGCGACATTCAGTTTCGGCTACGGCCTCTCGGTGTTTGTCGGCGTCTTCGCCGTGCTGGCGGCGCGCAAGGCGAGCCGCCGGCAATTCCTCGTCTGCGCCAGCGGATTGTTGCTCGCCGCGGGGCTGTATCTCGGCTCGCCCGGCAGCTCCGGCGTCACCGCGTCGATGGGTTTTGCGCCGCTCGAGAACCTGCTCGTCGGCGCGCGCTGGCTCGGCGCGCCGTTCGTGACGATGTTCACCTATCTGTGGAATCCCGATGCGGTCGGCCTGGTCCATGCGCATCTGCCGCAGAACATCGCCAGACAGTTCGCCAACGCCGCCGTCAGCCACGGCATCGATCTGCGCACCAGCGTCATGCCACAGGCCTTGTTCGGTGCGCTCGGCATGCTCGCCCTCTTCTTCGCGTCGCTGCGCCGCCTGCGCGCGCGCGACGCCGCCCGGCCGATGGAAGCGATGGGCCTGGGCATCGCCTGGTTCAGCCTCGGCGCCGCCGGCATCATTTCGCTGTCCCGGCTCGGGTATTTCCAGGA
>DAIMZS010000036.1:7581-10073 GCA_036733825.1 Rudaea sp. | reverse complement strand
GGGCAGCATCGTCGGCGTGTTCGACCGCAACAAGGATCTCGGCGAAACGATTTCCGGGGAATTCGTTCGCGGCATACCGGTGTTCAGCCAACGGCGCATCGCGCAGTTCGCCGATCCCGTGGTGGATCGGATGGGTACGACCTTGCCGCCGGAGCAGAAAACGATCGACGACACCACGATCGAAACCCAGGCCGTTGCCGACAATCTTCTCGGCGAAGCGGGCACGGCCGTCGTTCTGCGCATGGCGCAGACATCGTCCGCCGATCGTTTCTTGCTGATCGACAGCGAGCGCCGCGTCGTCGGCCTCGTGGTGCGCGATGCGCGCCTGCAGCCAGCGGGATACAGCGGCTATGCGCGAGGGGTGCGCCAACCCGGCGATTTGAAAGCCGCGCCACTGCAATGACCTCCATTGATGAGGGAACGTCCGCCGCCGACGCCGCCGCGACCGGTTACGCCAGAGTCTGGCTGTTTGCGGTCGTCCTCATCGGAGCCGGCGCATGCATCGGCGTGGTGATGTGGTACCTGCTCTGCGACGGGCCGTTCTGGTGGCATATCGAACGGCCGCCGTTTCTGCAGGGCGGCCTCGAAGCACTCGCGCTCACGCTCGTACTCGGTGCGCTGCAACTGTGGCGGCGCCAAGGCTGGCGTACCGCCGTATCGCTGCTGCTCGCCGAACTGTATCTGCGCCGGCACGCGGTCGATGCGGCGGCGTTCCTCGACCTCGTCTATCTCGAGCTCGTCATCGCACTCGGCGCCGGCGTCGCGCGATTGTGTGGCGCAAACCAGCCCGACAGCGTAATGGGATATCTGCGCTGCTTCGTGCTCGGCTTCTGCGTGTGGAGCGTCTTTGCCTGGGGCATTTCCGCGCTCGGCTTCGGCAGTCTGCGCGACCTGCAGGCACTCACGCTTCTGCTGCTGATACCCGCTCTGGCCGTGCGCTCCCGGCCGCTTTGCGTGTTCGTCGCGCGCCGCACCGCGGACATGCCCGTCTCCAGTCGTGTCGCCGTCGCCGTGCTCGCGGCGTGGCTGCTGATCCTGTTCGCGCACAGCGCGACGGCGCTCGGCTACGACAGCCAGTGGTACGGCGTGCGCGGCGACCGCGTTCTGGTCGGCGAAGGATCGGTATTTCTCAGCCAGGGACTCGTCACCTCGGTCTATTATTTTCCGAAAATCTACGAGCTGTTCTTGATACCGCTGTCCGGTCTGGGCAGCAGCAGCGTCATCGCCGGCGTCACTATCACGATCCTCGGCCTGATTGCGCTTGCGACCTACGAAATCCTCGGCCGGCTCGGCATACGCGATACCTTGATCCGGCTCGCCGGTGCCGGCCTCGTCGTCAGCCTGCCGGCGGCGGCCAATTCCTCGCTCGAAACCAAGCCCGACCTGCTCGCCGCGTTTCTGCTCCTGTTTGCCTGGATTCATGCCGCGGACTTCGCGCGGGCCCGCAACATCGCGCCGCTGCTGTGGTCGCTGGCGCTGCTGATGCTCGCCGTGCAGGCAAAACTCACCGCCATTCCTTTCGCCGCTGCGCTGGTTCTCGTCGCCGCGCTCACTGCTCTGGCAAGACGCCCGGCCGGTTTGGAAAAAACCGCAGCGGCGGACCGTTATCTCGCCGTGGCCGTGCTGCTGCTCGCGCTCGCGGTAAGCCTCTTCGCCACCGTGCGGACTTGGCTCCTGACCGGCATGCCGACGATCGGACCGGATCCGCTATTCAAATTATGGCTCGCCCTGGGTTTCGAGCTGCGTTTTCCGGTCGGCACCTTGCAGTGGAGCTATCCGAAAGACTGGGCGGACGTGCCGATGCTTGCCGTCGATCTGCTGTTCCGCCCGGAACGTCTCGAACACATCGTCATCTCCTGGATCGGCAATGTCTGGCTTTGGCTTGGCGTTGTCGCCATCACCGCGCGCTGGTTGTCGTCGCGCGGACAAGAAGTGCGTTTCGATCCACCCACTTTTCTTATCGGCGGAGGACTGGCCGCGACCGGCTTCGTCTTGATGTTCTGCTGGGGCTATTCGCAGCGCGGCGGCGACGGCAACTATTTTCTCGCCGGCCTCATTCCCGCGATCGCGCTCGGCGTGGCGGCAGCGTGGCGCCGGCTGCCGCGCGAACGCGGGTTGCGCAGCGCTTTCCTCGTCGCGGCGTCCGCCTTTTTCTTGTTCCAGAGCAGCTACAGCCTCATCAGCGCCGCATGGAGAGGCGGCACGCGCACGTTCGATCTGGATTTCACGCGCAGCGTGTATCGCCTTCGCGATGACTCCAGACAAGCCTTCGTTGAAGCCGGCATGGCGCGCATCGCGAGCTATCTGCACCATCTGCGTCATGCGGCGCGTGTGGTCGGCTGCACGCAGGACTTCGACATGCTCGGCGTGAAACTGCCGGCGCGCTATGACTGGTTCCAGCAGATCGGTTTCGCGCGTCCCGAGTTCACCGACAGCGTCGAGCATTTCGTCGGTTTCCTCAAGAACGACCGAATCGATTACCTGCTGGTTCC
>DAIMZS010000036.1:0-7481 GCA_036733825.1 Rudaea sp. | reverse complement strand
GCGCCTGCGGATAGCGGACCCCGTCGGCGAACGCGGGCGGCGCAGGCAAGCGCGCCGCCAAAGCGTCGCGATATGCATCCCAACCCGTGCCGACGACGCTCCACGCGCGCTGCGCTTCGACGTCTTTCGGCGTGGCCCACGTCTGCGCCGGTCCGACGCTTTCCTCCGACGCTGCTTCGACCAATCCATCCGCACGGCGGCGGAACGTGGCCGCATAGATTTCGCCCATGCGCGCGTCGATGACGGCGAGAATGGCGTTGTCGCGATGCGCGGCATCGTCGGGCGCATCGAGCGCCAGTGCGGCCAACGACGATACCGGCACGACCGGCACGTCGAGACCGAGCGCCAAACCTTGCGCCACCGAAATCGCCAGGCGCACACCGGTGAACGCGCCGGGACCGCGGCCGACAGCGATGCCGCCGAGATCGCGGCGCGTCAGCCGTGCCTCGATCAGCAGCGACTCGATCATCGGCAAAATCAGCTCGGCGTGCCGGCGCGGCGCAAGCTCGCTGCGCTCGATGATCTTGCCGTCGAAGCCGAGCGCGGCCGAGCAGGCTTCCGTGGCGGTGTCGATGGCGAGGAGGACGGGTTTGGACATGATGTGATCTTCGAATCCACGCGAGGCGGAGGCTCGCGATGCTCAGCCCGCACCGTTTTGCGCGGCGGGCGCATAAGTATACCAATCCACTCTGCGCGTCAGATACATCAGAGCGGCTACGACGACCAGAAGCGCAATCGCTCCCATCAGCAACGAATACTGTTCGCTGACCACGAGGCCGTAGAGCAGCGCGTAGATCAGCGCCAGTGCCGCACCGAGCAGCATGCCCGCACCTCGCGCACGCAACACGGCAGCGGCATAGCCGCCGACGAGCAGCACAACGGCGGCGGCCGCAGCGAGATAGGCCAAGGCGAAGCCGAGTTGTTCGGACAGAGCCAGCAGCACGACGTAGAACGTCGTCAACGCCAAGCCGACGAGCAGATACTGCACCGGGTGCACGCGCAATTTTTTCAGCACCTCGAACAGAAAGAAGGCGACGAAGGTCAGCGCAATGAAAAGCACGCCGTATTTGCCCGCGCGTTCGTTCTGCTGGTACAGATCAGCGGGCTGGTACAGATTGACGCCGAACGCCGACGCCGCAGGATCGACGCCACCCGCACCCTCTTGCCAGTGTTGACCATAGTTGCGATTCAGATCCAACACTTGCCATTGCGCAGAAAAGGCCTTTTCGTCGACCGTGCGCTGCGCCGGCAGAAACATGCCGCCGAAACTCGGATTCGGCCACGGTGCGGAAAGCCGCGCGTCGGTCCGCCGCGCCAGCGGCAGAAACTGCAGGCTGCCGGTGCCGGCCAAGGTCAAGTCCAGCTCGAATCCGTGCGCTTCGTCATCGCGCGCGGATTTCGCCCATTCGGAAAGGTCGATCGGCAGCGCGATCGCTTTCGTCGTGCCCTCGCCGTTGGCGGGGCCGAACGCATGATCCGTCCCGTCCAGCTTGAGCGCCGAGATGCGGCGGATGCCGCGCACGTCGGCGATCGGCAGGCGCAATTCCGCCTGGTCGAACAGGTATGTCGTTTCTCGCGTTTCGCCCGCCGGTTCTTCGCGCCCGCGCAGCGCGCGCAGGTCGCGCGCGAGGAATTGCCCCGACACCTTCAATTCGGCCAGGTACACCGGAGTCGAATAGATGCCGTAGCGCCGCTCCTCCGGCGCGAGTGTGCCGCGGACATCGAGCCGGTCGGCCAGGAGGATCTCCGTGGCGTTCTGCGTCGTCCAGCCGTTCGAGGTTTGCACGCGACTCCGTTTCGGAATCGCGAGCACCGGCCCGCCGATGTGCTGGGCCGCGCCCCAGCGCTGAGAAATGTCGGCGAGCGCCTGCGCACGCAGGCCGCTGCGCTCCTCGATCAATCCCTGCACCTGAACGAGCGGAATCAACATCAGCAGCGCGAGAAAGCCGATGCCGAGCACTTTGAATGTGATTGATTGCGGAAGATGGACTGCCATGACCGATCTCCTTGATGGGCGATCGTCATGACAATCCAGCCTGCGGGAAAAGAAATGGACTGTATCGGGCGAATTGCGGTCTTCCGCTGGCCGAAAGCTGATGCGCCGGGTAGAAGTGGCTTTGAGCGTATGCGAGAATTGCTTGATGTTTTATCGCCTTTCCGCGCTGCTGAAACTCATCGCGGCCATTGCACTTGCCCTGATTCTTCTGGATGCCGCGGTTTTTCGCAGCGGCGTCTATGCGCCATGGATAGAGCCGGATTCGACCGCGGGTTCGGTCGTCGGCACGGCGACCCTGATTCGGCATGACACCGATCCGGCGCGGAAAAACATTCTCGTGCTGGGCAATTCGCAGATCGGCGAAGGTTTTTCCTGGCCGATCGCGGATGCGACTGTCGACGACAAAAATTTGCATTTCGTCAACGGCTCGGTGGCGGGCACCACGCCGCGACTATGGAACTACCTGCTGCGCGAAGTCGATCCCGCCGCCAACCGTTATGCCGCCGTCGTGCTCATGGTCGACTACGATGTCTCGCGCTCGCTCGCCTCGTTTGCCGACTATCCTCTCGATACGAGTTACGCGGCGCCGCTGCTGCGCATCGTCGATCTGAACGATTATCCGCCCTCCTTCGCCGACGCCAGTCTGCGCGAGCGTGCGCTGCGCGCCATCCTGCTGCCGGTGCAGGCGATGCGCGAGGATCTGCTCGACTTCATCGCTCATCCCTTCAAACGCGGAAAAGAAATTGTCAAAGGACGCCCCGACTGGATCGGTGCGACCGCGGTCTATCCGGGGCATCCGGAAGCGCTGCCGGACCTCTCTATCGATTCGAGCTCAGGATTGCCGAGCGACTGGGGCGCGGACGCGGCGTCGCTCAAGCTGAAACTCGAATCCTACTTCCGCAATCTTCGTCTGGATGCGGACGCCAAAACGCGAGCCGAGAACATCGACTATCAACGCCGGTGGGTAGGACGCATCGCCGAACGCTATCGCGCGAACGGCGTGCCGGTGATCGTTTTCAATATTCCGCGCGGCCCTTGGCACGGATCGCTCGTACCCGCCCCGCAGCCCAATCCTGCGCTGCTCGAGTTGAGCCGGGCGCAGGCTATTTCTTTTCTTCCCGGCGATGCCTTCGTGCAATTCGAAAAGCCGCAGTATTTCTTCGACACGCTGCACATGAATCGTGCGGGCCGACAAGCATTTTCCGTGCAGCTGGCGCAGAAGATTGCGCCATTCGTGCGCTGACATTTTCCGATGCTATTTGACGCCCTGCCTTACTGGATTTTCTTCGCCGCCGTGCTGCTGCTCGTCGGCACGTTGCGGCCGACGGCGGGCAAATGGCTGCTTGTCGTCGCAAGCTACGTGTTTTACGCGTTCTGGGACGTACGCTTTGTGTTTCTGCTCGGCGCGTCGACCTTGGCGAACTGGGCATTCGGTTTGTGGATCGATCGAAGCGCGGAGGGGTCACGCAAGCGCGCACTGATCTGTGCGATCACGTTCAATCTCGTGACGCTCGGCTTCTTCAAATACTTCAACTTCTTCGCCGATACCCTCGCCGCGCTGCTGCATCTCGATCCGCACAGCATGACGTTGCGCATCGTGCTCCCCGTCGGCATCAGTTTCTTCACCTTCGAAGGCATCGCCTACGCCGTTGACATCTATCGCCGCGATCTTCCTGCGCGGCGCAATCTGCTCGACTTCGGCTTGTTCATCTCGTTCTTCCCGCATCTGATCGCCGGACCGATCATCCGGCCGGTGAACTTCTTCCCGCAGACCGGAAAAATTCTGATCCTCAGCGATGAGGATGCGCGCTGGGGACTGCGCGAGATATTCAAAGGCCTGTTCAAGAAAATCGCGTTGTCGAATTTTTATGCGCCGATCGCCGATGCGTACTTCCACGCCGCGCAGTGGAACGGCGCAAGCGTGCCGGCCTGGGTAGGGATTCTCGCCTTCTCGATGCAGATCTATTTCGATTTTTCCGGATACACCGACATCGCCCGTGGTTGCGCACGCCTGCTCGGTTTCCAGTTTCCGTCCAATTTCGAACGCCCCTATTTAAGCGCGGACATCAGTGACTTCTGGCGGCGCTGGCATATCTCGCTGTCGTCCTGGCTGCGCGACTATCTGTATATCCCGCTGGGCGGCAATCGCTATGGCGAGGCGCGAACCCATCTCAATCTGCTGATCGTCATGGGCCTCGGCGGCCTCTGGCATGGAGCTAGCTGGAATTTCGCCGTTTGGGGTCTGTATCACGGCACGCTGCTCATCCTGCACCGAAGCTGGCGAAGATTCGTCGCGGCCGCGGGCCTCGGCGGCTGGGTCGATCATCGCTTCGTTCAGCCGTTATGGATCGCAGTGACCTTCCTCCTGGTCACGCTGGGTTGGGTGCCGTTCCGCGCGCCCGATTTCGCGACGACATGGTCAACATTGCGCGCGCTCGCCACTCGTCCCGATCTACAACTCGTCGCCACGCATCCCGAGATCATCGCCATTCCGCTACTTTCGCTAGCGCTTTGCCTGATCGATCATGACCGCCGGCTGCAGGATTGGCTCGTCACAAAAGCTAATTTTGCGACGGCGGCGACGGCGGGCACGCTTGCGATCCTCGCGCTCGAGCTCTTCGGCCAGGTCGACGCAAAGATTCCGTTCGTCTACTTCCAATTCTGATTATCGGCTAGATCGGCTGCGGCGAATTCATTTCGTAGCAACGCATCAGCGCCTCGAACCCTGCGTTTTCGGCCGAGCATTCCCAATCATCGATCGAGGCAATGCCCTGCACCGGAATACTGGCGTTGGTGAAGAACGCCACGCGGAATTCGGCGAGTTCTGCCAGGCGAACACGACGCGTCACGCTCGGCGAACTCGCCTGCGCCAGTCCCGACCTGAGCAGTTGCATGCTGACGCCGTCGAGCTGCGGCGCCTCGGGCCAGATCACCGTGCCGTCACGGTCGAGGAAGCCGACGTTCCAGATCGAACCTTCGCTGATGCATTCGTTTTCATCCACGAACAGCGCGTCGTCGAAGCCCGCCTGCTGGGCGAGACGCCGGTAATGAAACAGCGGGAAGGTGCCGACGTGCTTGATCGCGGCCAGCTCCCGCGCATATCGGAACGATTTCACGCGCAACGGCGTGCCGTCCCGGCGAGTTGCCGGGACGGCGATGACGAGCACGTCGGCTTCGACGGGTCGGTCGAGCCGCTCGCGATCGAGCGAGCGAGCAAAGATGTTGACGCGCAGCGACAACTCGCGTTTGTCGCTACCGACGGCTTGGCGCAGATAGTCACGAACGCGCTGCGTATCCAATTCGCTGCCGAACAGCTCGCGCGTGGCATGCCGCAGCCGTTGCAGATGAAGATCGAGCCCGCGTACGCCGCCGTTCTCGACGCGGAACGCGGTGAAGTGCCCGTAGTTGGTGTGGATCAGATGACGCAGGTCGTCCACCGTCGCAGGCACGCCGTTGAGCAGGACGTTCATGCGCTCGGCACCGTGTCGATCGTGAAAAATTCCTCCACGTCGGCAAGCTCGCGCGTGATCGGCAGCGGCGGCAGACTTCTGAGGAACAGTTTTCCGTAGGCCTTGGTCGTCAGACGCGGATCGCACAGCATCAGCACGCCGCGATCGCCGACGTCGCGGATCAGGCGGCCCGCACCTTGTTTGAGCGCGATCACGGCCGCGGGCACCTGCCAGTCGAAGAACGGATTGGCTCCCGAATCGCGCAGCGCATTGAGCCGCGCGACCAGCACCGGATCGTCGGGTGCCGCAAACGGCAGCTTGTCGATGATGACGCAGGACAGCGCTTCGCCGGCCACGTCGACCCCTTCCCAGAAACTGGCCGCGCCGAGCAGCACGCCGTTGCCCGATTCGCGGAATTGGGTGAGCAGCTGATGCCGCGGCGCCGTGCCTTGGATGAAAAGGGGAAAGGCCGAATCCGCGAGCAATTCCGCCGCGCGCCTCAGCGCACGATGCGAGGTGAAAAGCAAAAACGTGCGGCCGCGCGCCGCGTCAAGCACCGGACGCGCCGCCGCGATCACGCGCTCGGTGTAGTCGAAGGCATTCGGGTCGGGCAGGCCTTTCGGCAAGTAGGCAAGCGCCTGGCGTTCGTAGTCGAACGGGCTAGCGAGACTCAGCGCGACCGGATCGTCGAGACCGAGCTGACGCGAAAAATGCTGAAAATCACCGGCGACGGACAACGTCGCCGAGGTGAAGATCCAGCTCGCGTGCGAGGCCTCGCGCAGCGCGCGCATCGGCGGCGCCAGATCGAGCGGCGTGGCGTGGAAAGAAAATCCCTGTTGGAACAATTCGTACCAATGCACGGCGTCATGTGCGCTGCCGTCGAGCACGTCATGCAGGCGCTGGCACAGCGCCTCGCCGCGTTGATGCGCGTTGTCCATTCCGCGCGAACGCTCGGAATGCAGCGCGAGCGCTTCGGTCAATCGGGTCAGCGCTTCTTCGAGATCATGCAGTTCGCTCTGCACGATGCTGTCGTTCTCGATCAGCGCGAACGCGCCCTTGGCCGGCAGTTTGTCGAGCGCGAGACGCACGCGGCGCAGCGCCGGCGCGATCGCCTCGATCGGCTCGCGCAGGGTCGCCAGCGCGCCGGTCACCGACGCGCATTCGGCCAGCGCATCCTGCGCCAGTTCGGTGATCTGGCGCGAGGTGACGCTCGTGGAAAAGAACGCGCCGGCGAGCTCGGGAATCTGATGCGCCTCGTCGAGGATGAACGCCTGCGCGCCCGGCAGGATCTCGCCGAACCCTTCCTGCTTGATCGCCAGATCAGCGAACAGCAGATGATGATTGACGACGACGAGATCGGCCTCCTGCGCCGCGCGCCGTGCCTTGACGACGAAACAGTCGCCGAACATCGGACATTCCGCGCCGAGGCAATTCTCGGCCGTCGAAGTCACGCGCGGCCACAGCGGCGAATCTTCGGGCACTTCGGCGAACTCGCCGCGATCGCCCGAGCCGGTGCGCTTGGCCCAGGCGCGGATCGCCTGCAGATGCGCCACCTGCTCGCGCGAGGTCAGGCGGCCGTCGCGGGCGATCTGTTCGGTGCGGTGTAGGCACAGATAGTTCGCGCGTCCCTTGAGCAGACTCGTCTTCAAGCGCGCGCCGACCGTCGCGCGCACGCGCGGCAGGTCGCGGTGGAACAATTGATCCTGCAGCGTCTTCGTGCCGGTCGACACGATCACGCGTTTGCCCGAACGCAGCGCGGGCACGAGGTAGGCGAAGGTCTTGCCCGTGCCGGTGCCTGCCTCGGCGATCAAGGTCTCGCGATTCGCGATCGCTTCCTCGACGGCTTCGGCCATCACCTGCTGGGATTCGCGCGGCGCGAAGTTTGCGACTTCGTGCGCGAACGGGCCGTCGGGACCGAGCAGCTCGCGGGCGCTTTGGTTGTGCCCGATCATGTCGGCTCGCACTCGCTCGTCATTCCGGCGACTGCGCGCGCGGGAGCGCGCGCGAACATTCGCGCAGCGAATGGCCCGAAGGGC
>DAIMZS010000035.1:13300-18201 GCA_036733825.1 Rudaea sp. | reverse complement strand
GTTCACGCTGCTGCTCGCGCTGCCAAGTCTATTCGCGATGACTGCTGCGTACGGCAGTGAGGCGAGTCCAGCGGACGCAGCTCGCATTCGCGGCGAGATCACCACGATGCTGACGACGTTCCTCACCCCGGCCGTAAACAGCAGTGCTGCGGGCCATGAACGCTTTTGGGCCGATGATCTGGTCTACACCAGTTCGGCCGGAAAGGTGATGAGCAAGAGCGACATTTTGAAGTCGTTCGCGGAAGAGCCGAAGTCCGAAACCGGCAAGCAGGCACAACCGGGGCCGATATTCACTGCCGAAGACATACTCGTGCGGCCGTACGGCGACATGGCGGCATTGACGTTTCGCCTGGTGAAACGCGACCCGGACGGGACGATCAGTTACTACCGCAACAGCGGCACATTTCTTCTGCGCAATGGCAAATGGCAGGCGGTTACGTGGCAGGCGACGCATGTAGCGGAAAGCAAATAAGCGCACCCGATATTCACGCGCGCTCTAGTTGATAATTTCTCCGCTTCCCGTTTCGATAAAATTTCTCAACTGTCGGATGAAATCCGGATCATAGGGCTCCCAGGTTTCAAGTTCGCCCACGATCTTCAAAGGGTGCTCGCTTCGAAATGACCGTGTCGGGTTGCCGGGAAATTTTTTGTTGGTGACATTGGGATCATCTTCAAATTTTCCTATCGGAACCACGACATAAACTCGTGGATTTCCTTCTCCCTTCGCCATTTCCGCGGCAAGACCCGCGCCCTTGGGCAGCGTCGTAAAGTAGATGTGATTCATCACAACACTGTCGCGGTAGTTGGATGTGAACCCTGCGGTCAGGAGATCACCGACCGACAGGTTTGCCTTTGTCCCGTGGTAGAAGGGACCAGCGACGAGATCGCAATTCTCCAGGGTCACTGGGACAAACTCATCATTACTCATTGTCCTGATTGCCTCGCATATCCTGCCTTATTGACAGGGCCGCGATTCTAGTTCTCGCCGTGAGCCTTGCCGCAAGGCCCCATGGGTGATATAAATTCATAGTGGGAGGCGCAGCGCGCCTCCTTTTTTATTTTTGACGCTGCGATGTCCTACCTTATGGACACATCTCTCTGCACAACGGAGGCGTTGTTATCCGGCGAACTGCAGAATGCGCAAATGTCTACAGTAAATGACGATTTCGTCGCACAATGGCTGTGCGGCCTCGCGAATCAACTACGCCGTAGCTATCCAAATTCGACGACGCCAAGTTCGAAGTAATGTAGAACCATCAAAAACCCCTTCGTCATCTTCGCGCTCAGCTAGTTTGTCGAAAGCGATCTTTTTGCTTTTTTGATACTCTCGCCGCCGACGACGCGCGGGCCGCGACGAGCGGTTCCCACGGCGGAAAAAAGATCGGGCAAGAGAAAGACTCGAGCAGCGTTCTCCATCATCGGAGGCCGCGCATCGGGTCCGGCCTCAGGTCGTTCATCAGGGGGAGGTGTCGCCGCAGCATTGCGGCGCTGCGCGTCCGCGGCGGTCACGCCACCATGATCGCGGTGCGGGCAATTCCGGCTGCCACCGGCCCCTGACCACAATACGGTCACCACAGGGGAAACACATGTCCAGCATCGAGGAAAATCGTCCTACCGAAAGTCATCTGCTCAATTACAGCCTGCCCCGAATGCAAACGGGGCGACCTCTTACGTTGCACGTGGCGATGCGTCAATACACGTTGCATCCACACGACGCGCACACTCGCAGCGAGGCGCGCTCGGCCATGCGCTTCCTGCGCCATGTGCCCGATACAGAATTGACTCACTATCTTGAAGCGCCGCTGCCCAGCGATGCCGTGGCGATGATGGAAGTGACTTGTCCTGTCGAGGTGGAAGGCCGCGCCGCCGATCAGACAGTGCATCTGGCCGTGCACGTGCCGAGGCGCGGCGTGCTGGCCGCGATCGAGCATATGCGCGCGCAAAACACGGCGCCCTGGGACGTGCATCCCAAGCTCGCGCGCTACGCCCATCTTCTCAGCGCGAAGGACGGCGACAAGGATGTTTTTCCCGACCACATCACCGACTGGAAGACCGCCACCGAAGCCGCGTCGGCGCTGCTGTTCACCCATCCCGACCTGATCAACCTGAGCACCGTCGACGGCGGGCGCTATCCGGCTTATATCCTCAACAAGTGCGTGCTCAGCGCATTGCAGCGCAGCGGCACGCTCATCGAATACATCGAGGATCTGGGCGATCGCTGGATGAAGACCGAGCCCGCCGTCGGCCCCGACGGCCAGCCGCTGCGCGACAAGGACGGCAAGCTCGTGTACACGCGCATCGTGAATGGCTTGGTCCAGAGCGCGCTGTCCGGGCCGCTGGCGTGGGCGATCAAACTCGCGAAAGGCGACGAATATCTGCGCGACGAGCAATGGACTTTGCAATACGGCGTGACCACCGCGTCGTATCGGGCTCTCGCCAGCGAGTCGGGCACGCCGCATTCGCCAGTTCTGGCGGCCGATTCGGTGGCCGCCGCCGGACCGTACAAGTGGGCGCTGGCCAACCGCACGCCCGGCTCCGGCCTGGTGATGGATCCGAACCTGAGCTACACGCCCGCGCCGCAACAGGCGGAGTTCAACGTATCGGACATTTGGATGAGCGCCGACACCGGCGCGGAGCTAAGTGCGGCCGTGGTGAAGGATCTGCTCGCCGAAAAGATCCACGTCACGCTGCTCAATCCGGCCACGCCCGACGGCCTGCTGCGCGCCACGTTGAAGGTCGACGGAACGGTGAAGGCGCTGGAGCCGGTGAAGTTCAAAGCGGAATTCACCGCCGTGCAGGCCGGCGCAACCGCCACGGCCAGCGGCAGTTTCGTCCTCAACGATCTGCGCACGGCGCTTACCTTCCAGATCAAGGGCAAACAGCTCGGCAATTCGCCCAGCGGCGCGTTCGGCATCGGCAGCAAGGCCGAGGGCAAGGTGCTGCGCACGTTCCAGATCGTCGACGACAGCGCGAACGGCACGCTGCTTCTGCACTGCACGAACGAATGGTTGCGCCACCTGTCGGCTTGTGTGGAGTTCCGCGACGAAAAGGGCAAGCCCTTCGCACCGGCCGGCTGGTCGGAAAAGATTCCGTCTTTCCTGCGCCCGATCTTTCAGCCGAAGAACGTCACGAAATTCGTCGAACTGGTGCCGCCGGTACGCACCGTGTTCGGCATTCCCATTCCGCCCGATCCCACGCAGATCCGCATCCCGGTGCCGCCCGATGCACGCTCGATCCAGGTGTATTTCGGTGGCCTCGGCCGCGGCGGCAGTTACGACACCGCGGTGTGTCCGATCGGAACGGCCGTCACCATCGTGGCGGAAATGGCGATCCCGCTGATCCTGCTGTTCGCCGGAACGGCGGTCTCCAACTCCAAGGCCGTGGTGAAGCTGATGTCGGACAAGGAAGTGCTGCTTGCGGTGTGTGCCGTCGCGGGCTTTCTCGTCGCCGGCGGCACGGCCACCTATATCGGCGTGTCGCAGGATCCGGGGCGCGCCGTGAAAGACGTCGCCATCACGCTCGGGCCGATGCTGCTCTCTCCCGCCACCGCACTCGGCCAGTGGCTGCTGCAGAAGGTGGCCGAGGGCGCGGCGCAGCGCGCGGTGCCGTTCTTCAACGTGTTCACCACGGTGGTGAACGGGGCGGTGACGGCAGCGCAGCTCAGCCAGACCATCATCGAAGTGGCGAGCTCGCCTTGGGTGTTCAACGCGGAGATCACGCGCGCGATCGATCTCGACGTGACCTTGCGTCCCGACAAGCGCTACCACCGCTTCCCCGACCTTGCCACCTACTACGAAGTGAGCGTGGTCTACGACAAGGGCGCCACCTTGCCCAAGCAGACCTTTCAGCTCTCCGGCGCGCCGCCGCGCAGCAATCCAATTCAGGTGAAGTTCTCCGATATCCCGGCGGGCGGGCGGCTCAAGGTCTATGTCTTTTTCTACGCCGCCAACGGCTGGCAGGCGGGCCAGGGCGAGACGCCGTGGATGGACGCCAAAGGCACCGTGGATTCCACGCTGAAGATCGACACGCTGGAGATCATCACCAACGAGGTGCCGCTGAGCAAATCCTCCGTTTATCAGCACGTCTCCAAGATCGACTACGACAAGGCGCGCCAGCGTCACTACTGGAAAGCGGCCAAGCAATCGCCGGATGCCACCTCGGCCACGCCGTCGCCGTTTCCGCAGCACGCCGTGCAGCGCCTGCTCTCGATCACGACGGTGCAAGGCGCCGCGCAATTCGCCTACGCCTGGCAGGCCACCGGCCTCAACCAGCCCATTGACGATCCGAGCAAGGCGCCGAGCAATGCGTCAATGTATACCTTGCAGAACATGTCCACGCTGGAAGATCCCGAGTCCGCG
The DNA here is from genome assembly GCA_036733825.1 of Rudaea sp. Classification (GTDB taxonomy): domain Bacteria; phylum Pseudomonadota; class Gammaproteobacteria; order Xanthomonadales; family Rhodanobacteraceae; genus Rudaea. The sequence goes on along the minus strand of DAIMZS010000035.1, from coordinate 13,843 downwards.
TTCGCGCAGCCCAAGGTCGGCTTTACTTATCCGCCCGGCGTGCTGTACGACCTCACCGCGCCGCAGGACGGCGGCCGGCACTTCTTCGTCGATTCCAGCCGCGGTATCTACGACCTGGAGAAGAACCACGCCGGCGGCATGCATTTGCGCAGCCTGACCCTGCGCCACGGCGGCAAACCGGATTTCGCCACCGGCACGAATCAGAGCTGGGGCCGCTTCCCGTTCCCCATGGACCGCTACGTGCTGCATCCGCAAGGCGTCGTGCTCGGCGTCAGCTACAGCACGCACAAGCTATGGATTCTGCCGCTGCCCAGTGCGCCGACCACCGACGACAACGCACCGCAGGCGACCATGGCCGGCGGCGAAGGCCGGCGCGAGGGCCTGCTCGACGGTCCGCGCGCGATCGCCGTGGGCCTGGACGGCCGCGTGCTGGTGCTGGAAGGTGCCAATCATCGCGTGCAGGCGTTCGATATCCAAGGCAAGCCGGTGCAGTACTTCAAGAATCCGGCCGGCGGCAACAAGCTCTCGACCATGGCCCTGCGC
>DAIMZS010000035.1:5703-13200 GCA_036733825.1 Rudaea sp. | reverse complement strand
CCGTCGGTGAGCCTGTGGATCCCGCCGGCGCCGCCAGTATGAGCGAATCCAACGACTACTCCGTCCAAGCGGACGCCGCCGACCCGGTCTTGCAGTTCGAGCGCAAGCTCAAGCTGTCGATCTACATCACCCCGTCCGTGTTCTACATGTATATCGATACGGGCCAGCCCTATCCGGTGATGCAATTGACCACGAACGCGGCGAACGCAACGACGTTCGCCCTGTACCGGGTCGTGGATTCACCGATTCCGGAAACCTATATGCTGCAGCACACCCCGGCGATGGACACCGAGGTGGCCCACGGCGGCTTGTTCGTCACCGTGCAAGGCGGCGCGGGGCCGGTGATGCTGATGGCCCTGACCGACTTCCGGCTCGCCACGCGCTTCACGTTGAAACGCAGCGGGGACGAATACCATTTCATGGTGCAAAGCAACGGTCTATACCTGAGCGCGGAAAACCAGAGGCCGCCGGCCACTTACTTCCTCGCTCCGGATCGCGACCTTTTCCATGGCCACACGTGGAAGGCGCAGACCGTGCAGATGTGGAACCGATCGAACATGGACAACGCCGATCTGCGCTACGTGCATGGACTCAAGAGCGTGTGCGCCCCCGACGGTTCCTACCGCAACGCCAAGCTGCGCCGCGCGGATTTCCGCGGCGCCCAGCTCACCGGTTCCCACTTCGACGGCGCCGAGTGCTCGTTCACCTTGTTCCTCGAAGCCAACTTGACCGGTTGCCATTTCACCAACGCAACCGTCACCGGCGCTTATCTGGACGGCGTCTCGGCATCCGGATTGATTGCATCCGGAGTGGATTTCAGCAATACCAGTTTCAACGGCTACGGCAAGGCCGCCCAGCTCGGCGGCGCCACCCTCAATGACGCCGTCTTCAATGGCAGAGATCTCGGCGGCGTCGACTTCACCGGGGCCAACCTCGCGCGTGCGAAGTTTCGCAAATGCGAGCTCAAAGGCAGTGTATTCAACACCGCCGAGATGGCCGCGGCGGTGTTGGACGAGGCCACGGCGGCCGGTGCGAAGTTCGAAGGGGCCAAGATGGCGAAAGCGAGCCTGGTCAAGGCCGGACTCCAAGGAGCGGTATTCAAGAATGCCGTTCTTCGCGGCGCGTGCTTCGCCGACGCTGTCTTCGGCAGCATCGGCCAGGGTCCGCGCACGGATTTCAGCGGCGCCACGCTTTACGACATCGACTTCAGCCGCTGCCTTCTCACCCAGGCGACGCTGCCGACACCCACGCGGTTTCTGGAAAAGGACGATGTCGTGCCCGGTCCCACCCAACCGCGTCCGAGCCTGCGCGGCTGCACGGTGCCTATCGAAGTGCTCGGCACCGCGAAATGGCGCATGCTCGACCTGTCCGGCGCCACCATCCTCGGCCAGTTGCCGAAATCATTGGAGGGCTTCGTTGCCGACTACTGCATTTTTCCCGATCGCTACGATCTCGCCGAGCGCGATCTGCTGAAGGCCAATTTCCGCTACGCGCAGTTGCTCGGCGCAAAGCTGGACAATACGGCCGCCGCGGCCGAGAACTCCGCGGAGGCGCCGGATTTCAGCCACGCCAACCTCACCCAGGCGAGTTTCGTGAAGGCTCGCCTGCCGTTCGCGTTGTTCGAAAATGCCACGCTGTACGGCGTCAAAATGAGCTACGCGCGCCTGACTCAATCCTCGTTCAAAGGCGCGCGCCTCGACACGACCGTCAGCGGGTCCACCACGCTCGTGGCTGACCTCAGCTACTGCGTTCTGCTCGACGCGAATTTCGAGAACGCCTTTCTCGGCAAGGGGCAGTCCGCGGTCGGTGCCAACCTCTCGTACGTCACGTTCACCGGATCGAACGCCAAGATCACCAACGCCACCCTCGACGGTGCGCAGTTCAGCGGCGCCTATCTCACTGCCCTCGACTTCACCGGCAACAGCGACAAGGCGATGGAGGGCGTGAACTTCGCCGGCGCCTGCCTCGCCAATTGCATGCTGAAGAAAGCCTCGCTGCAGCAGGCCAATCTCAGCAATGCCTGCCTGCTCGGCACGGATTTCAGCGACGCCAACTTGCACACCGCAAGCATGAGCGGCGCCAATCTCAGTTTCGCCAAGGTGGAGCTGGAGGCCACCTGTCCCGACCAAAAGAAGCGCACCGTGCCGTGCGAACCCACAAAAATCGAGACCAAGGCCACCGACAGCTACACCACCTGCCCGATCGGCACGCGCGGTCCATGCGAAGGTCCTGCCTGGATACGCACCGGCGGTACGGCAACGGTGTGGCCATCCACGGTGAAGGACTAGTCAAACCCGGTGTGGACGGGTAACGCGCTGCCGCCGAAATGCCCGGACGAGTCCAACGACATGATCATGCGATGGTGACTGCAACGGAATCCGGATAGCCTTCTCGCCCGCGCACACGCTCAATGAACTCGAAAACGTGTTCGCGCTATCCTTTGCCTTCGTGTCCGCGTCACGCGGGTTTTGGTTTTCCGGTCAAATCAGGGGCGGCAAATGAACCAATCGCAAACCGCAGGCCTTCGCCGTAAGCGGTCGTTCGAATCGGGCGCCGTTCTCTGGCTGCTTTCTGCCGTGCTCATCGCCGGCGCCGAAAGCGCGAGCGGCGGCGGCGTCAATCCACCGCTCAAAGGTCCATCGATTCAGGCGTCGCATCTTCCCGCCGCCGTCGCCAGCCACCGGGCACTCGCGATCGGCCCGGCCGCCGCCGCTCAGCGATTCAAGCTCGGCATTTCCCTGCCTACGCACGATCAGGCCGGGCTCGATCTGCTTCTGCGCGACCTGCAGGATCCGCAAAGCCCGCGGTTTCACCAGTACCTCAGTTCGGAGGAATACACCGCCCGCTTCGGGCCGACCCAGGCCGAATACGACACCGTTCTCGCCTGGGCGCGGGCCAATGGATTCCGCATCGCCGGCACGACGCCCAACCGCCGCTTGGTCAACATCGAGGGCGACGCGGACACGGTCAATCGCGCATTCAATGTAACGATGACCGAGTACCAGCATCCCAGCGAAGACCGCGCTTTCTTCTCCGCGGACCGCGAGCCGACGACGAGCGGCCTGGATGTTCCGTTGCTGCAGATCGCAGGGCTGAACAATTACCTCATGCCGCACCCGCACTTGCGCAAAGGCAATGCGCCCGTTGCGCGTGCTACGGGATCAGGTCCGTCCGGCGAATTCCTGCCGAGCGACATGCGTGCAGCCTATTACGGGTCCGGCGCATTGACCGGCGCGGGTCAGTCGATCGGCATTCTCTCGTTCGACGGCTACAAGGCGAGCGACGTGCAGCTCTACTATTCGAGCACCGGCATGTCCTCGAGCGTGCCGATCAACAATGTCCTCGTGAACGGCTACAGCGGCGCCTGCGTATCGTTCAATTCGAACGGCACGATCAATACCAGCGTCTGCGACGACCGCGAGCAGATCCTCGACATCGTCAATGTGATCGGCATGGCGCCGGGCCTCTCGCAGGTCCTGTTCTACGAGGTCGATCCGTCCGACCCGTCGGGCGACACCAAGATGCTCAACCGGATGGCCACGGATAATCTGGCGAAGGTGTTGAGCTGCTCGTGGGGCTGGAGCGCGCATCAGGCCACGGACGATGCGATCTTTCAGCAGATGGCGGCGCAGGGGCAGACATTCGTCAGTGCCTCGGGCGATTTTGGCGCGTGGGGCGTGGGCACGAGCAAGACCGTCAACGCGGAGTATCCCTCGCAGTCGGCGTACATCCTCCAGGTCGGCGGCACGGATCTGACGACGAGCGGCGCCGGCGGCGCCTGGTCGTCGGAAACGGCGTGGTCGGACAGCGGCGGCGGCTGGGATTCGAGCACGCCGATTCCGAGCTGGCAGCAGATTTCGGGCGTGATCACCGCATCGAACAACGGCTCGACGAGCTACCGCAACGCGCCTGATGTCGCGATGGAAGCGAATTTTGATAATCCGACGGTGAACGACGGTCAATTCCTCACCGGCTACGGCGGCACGAGCTTCGCCGCGCCGCGCTGGGCCGGGTTCGTCGCGCTGATCAATCAGCAATCGGTCGCGAACGGAAAGGGGCCGGTCGGCTTCTTCAACTCCACGTTGTACAACCTCGGCGTGGGTCCGAACTATTCGAGCAACTTCCACGACATCACGAGCGGCAGCAACCCGGCGCTCAATTCGAGCGGCACGATCATATCGGGCGGTCCGTCGTTCAATGCCGTGACCGGCTACGACCTCGTCACCGGATGGGGGAGCCCCACGGCAGCATTCATCACGACTCTCGTGAATGCGCAGACCTCAAAGAATCTCTATATCGCACTCAACCCGGCGCGTCTGCTGGACACGCGAACCGGCGCCAGCACCGTTGACGGGACCGCTCAGGGGACCGGTCCGATCGCCGTGGCAGCGACCTACAAACTGCCCGTCGCCGGCCGTGCCGGTATTCCCGCCGACGCGGTGGCGGTGGCCTTCAACGTCACTCCCGCCAATCCGACCACTCACGGATACGTCACGGTCTGGTCCGGCATCGGCAATGCGCCGAATGCGTCCAACCTCAATCTCAACCCGGGGGACACGATCCCGAATCTGGTCATTTCGCAGCTCGACGGCAGCGGCAACGTGGCCATTTACAACGGCGGCAATTCGGCGCAAGACATGGTGGTCGATGCGCAGGGCTATTTTCCCGCCGGCAGCTCGTACGTTCCGATGGCGCCGCAGCGCTATCTCGATACGCGCAGCGGCTTCAGCACGGTCGACGGCCAAGACCAAGCCATCGGCGCTCTGGCCAGCGGCGGACAACTGAATCTCGGCGTCGCCGGGCGCACGACGATTCCGACCACAGGAGTAGAGGCGGCCGTATTCAACCTGACTGCCGTATCGCCGAGCAGTGGCGGTTACATCACCTCTTGGCCCACCGGTCTCGTCCGGCCGAATGCCTCCAATCTGAATCTCAACCGCACGCTCACCATTCCGAACCTGGTGATTTCCGGGCTGGGCTCGGGCAAGGTTTCCATTTTCAACGGCGGAGTCAATTCCATCGATCTCGTCGCCGACGTGCAGGGCTGGTTTCCGAGCAATTCGGGATATCTCGCGTTGACTCCCGCCCGTCTGCTCGATACGCGCAGCGGGCAGAGCACGATCGATGGTCAATACGCAGGAACAGGCGCGCTGCCCGGCGGCGGCACGCTTGATTTGACAGTGACCGGCCGCGGCAACCTGCCCGCTGTTCCGAAGGGCGCAGTCGTGCTCAATGTCACTTCCGTGCAGCCGACCCGGCACGGCTACATCACCGTTTGGCCCTCCGGCGTCACACAGCCGTTGGCATCCAATCTCAACCTCAATCCCAATACGACCATTGCGAACCTGGTCATCGCCAAGATCGGCAGCAACGGCAAGGTGTCTTTCTACAACGGGAGCACCGCCGCTACCGATCTCGTTGTCGACGTGCAAGGATGGCTGCCGGACGGATCATGAGCTCTTGGCGAGAGCGACGAGCGTCCGGTTGGGGCGAGATTTGAAGCCGGGTTCGTGGACTAACGAGCGCCCTCCGGCATCACGGACGAATGATGGCTCGCAATCAACCACTGCTTTCCATCCCAGATGTAGGCGTATGTATACCGTGCCGCGACCGTGGCGCCGGTTTTGCGAAAGGAAAAAGTATACAAACCCGTATCCACCGCAGAATTGCAGCCGATCTCGATGAAGCTGAAGTCGATTTTTCCGGAAGGCTGATTTTCGAGGAAATGCTCGAAATATTCTTCCTTCTCCGACGCGGTAATGCGCGGCTTGTTCGAGAGCGTCGCAAGCAGAATGGATCGTTCTGCGTAATTGGCGACCACGAGATGGGGATTCCCGGTTTGCAGGGATCGATTCCATCGGTTGAACAATTCGGCGATTTCTTGTTCGTTCGTTGAACGGCATTCTTCAGCATGCTTCGCCGTCGGCGTCACTCTGGACGGAGTGCTATTGCACGCGGCCAGCAACGCAAAGCCTAATACCCCTAACGCGACACGACGCGTCGTTTTCATGATTGTCCTCCCCCAAAGGAACAGGTTTCAGCGGCTTTTTACCGCACAGAAACTCCGCGAAACTTAATCGATGGCTACGCGTTAATCCGAATACAGCGTCACAGAATCGAAAAATGACTATTTGCAGCTGTGGCTAGTAGGTCATTCCTGCGAACGGATCTTCGATCGAGGGGCTCTGCGGCGTCAGCAGCTCCGCGCCGGTTTCCGTCACGAGCAATTCGTCCTCGAGGCGCACGCCGAACTCGCCTTTGATGTACACGCCCGGTTCGTTGCTCAGCGTCATGTTCGCCTTCAGCTTCGGCGCCAGATCCCATCCGAACATGTTGTTCTTCACGAAGTACGGCCATTCATGCCCGTCCATGCCGATGCCGTGCCCGAGGCGGTGCGTGAAGTAGGTAAAACCCGGTCCGTAGCCCGCGTCCATGACGACCTTGCGCGCCGCGGCATCCACCTCGCCGGTCACGATTCCCGGCCGAGCCGTTTTCAACGCGGCGGTCTGCGCCGCCTTGACGATATCGAAGACCTTCTTCATTTTGTCGGTCGGCTTGCCGAGCACGAATGTGCGCGTGATGTCGGACTGGTAGCCCTCCACCGTACAGCCGTCGTCGAGCATCAAAATCGAACCCTCGTGCAGCGTCTGCGGCTTGGCCGAGCCGTGGGGAAACGCCGTGAACTCGTCGATGTTGAGCGAAGCCTCGCCGGGAAAACCCACTTGTTTGTAGCCGAGCTGCACGAGGTTTTCCACGTCCGCATTCGTCATTCCCTCGCGCAGCGATTGCGCCACCGCGCGGTAGACCATCAATGTGGCCTTGGACGCCAGGCGCATGCACTCCAGCTCGTGCGGTTCCTTGATCATGCGGCAACCGGCGGTGACCGGCGTTGCGCTCTTCAGCGTCAGATGCGGATTGGCCGCCCGGATCGAATCGGCGAAAACGAATTTCGTGTTTTCGTCGATGCCGAGCGTGCCGGTTGCGATCCCGCGGTCGCGCAGTCCCTTGCCCACTAACGTAAACGGACTCTCGTCCTCGTGCCAGGTCAGCACCTCGGCGTCTTTGCCGAACGGGCCCGAGTCCAGCTTTTCCCGCGCGCGCCCTTCTTCGAAGGCCGGCGTCACTACGAACGGTTTTCCTTTCGCTGGCATCACCAGCGCCCACAGCCGCTCGCTGCCGCCGAATCGCATGTCGGCAAAGTAGAGGCCCGACGTGCCGCCCGCGATGAGAATGGCGTCGATCTTGTTCGCAGCCATCAGCCGCTTCGCTTTTTCGATGCGCGCCAGCCGCTCCTCGTTCGTGAACGGCCGCGCCTGTCCGGACAAATTCGGCAAACGCTCGATCGCGGGAAAGGATCGCGGGGAGGCTGGTTCCGCACGAGCCGCGAAAGGTTTCGAGACGAGAAGCGTGCCGGCGGCGGCGGTGAGTCCTGCGGAAAGAAAACTGCGACGGGCGAATGGCATGGATCACCTACTCCGGAAAGGATGTGCGTGGCTT
>DAIMZS010000035.1:0-5603 GCA_036733825.1 Rudaea sp. | reverse complement strand
TCGTGGCGACCTCCACCGTCAGCTTCGTCCCTACGGGTCCCTTAAGCACGGCGCTGAGTTCGTCCTCGTTTATTTCGTTGGCGGTTCGCGCATTGATCGTCTCGATGCGATCGCCCTTTTTCAGGCCCGCGGCGACGGCGGGGCTGTCCGGATAAATGGCCGTAATCGTCCAATGGCCCTTTTCGCGCTTCAAGCGAAAACCCGTTCTGTTGAAGATGTCATGCTGTCCGAAGAAATGATTCGGCACGAGGATGAGACGCTGTCGCGGATAGTCGAAGGTGAGATTGAACTGGCGAAGAATGCCGAGGCCGATGTTCGCGGAAACATTGCGGTTGGCGTCGAAGCCGAAATGCTGCAAGGAAATGCGCGTCACCGGATCGTGCACTTCGACAACGGCGCGTCCGTCCGCGCCGTCCAGCGTGACCGTTCCCGCGCGTTTGCGCGCCCAGACACCGTGCGTTTCTCCGATCGACTTGCCGTCGTAAGGAATGTCGGCGTGGTAGCGGTCCGCGAGTCCATAATGCCGGGCATACGGCGCGATCAACAGGAGCGAGCTGTTGTCGCCCGTGTCGATGGCAAAAAGACCCGCTATTCCATCGACCGAGCCCTTCACTTCCGGCTGATTGTCCTGAAAATGAAATGGCACGACGGCGCCGCGGCCGTCGTAGCGGAAGGCGTCCGGTCTCGTCAGCGTCATCACCATGCGGTCGAAGTCGAACTGCACGACGAAGCGCTGGAGGAGCTCCAGGCCGATCAGCGCTTCGTCGGGCTGCTCGGGGTGAAAGGCGAAGCTGTGGAAGACCGGATTCGAAATCTGCGCATCGCCGATTTGCAGGCTGTCGAGCCGGCCGACGGTGGACGTCGTCGAACCCTCACCGCCGCCGCTTTGTTTGTGACGGCCTGCGCTCGCGGTGCCGAGCTTGGCGACGCTGTTGGGCTGCAAGAGCAGGCTACCGCCGCTGTCGAATTCCGCATCGACCGTCACGCGACCATTCAATGTCACCGGCAGCATGATCCGGTTGTTCGGCGCCAGGCGAAATTTCAGCTCGGCGCTGTCGCGACCCTCGGGCAGATGGACGTCCGACGGTGGCACCGGTGGAATGGAAAACGAACTGTCCGCAACATTCGGATTCAACTCGACCGACTGCACCGTCTCGACGTCGTCGAAACCCGCATCCTTGCCGTCGCCCGTGCGGACCGAGAAGGGAATCATCAGACCCTGCACGGGCCGGTAATCCGCGTAGGTCGTGACGACTCGGTCTTCGGCCTGTTGTTCGTCGGTGCGCGTCAACCAGTGCGTGGCCGAATCGATCCACGCTTCGAACGGCCGCCCGCCTTCCGGCGTGACGCTCAGGACTTCGAAGCTTCGCCCGTTTTCCGAACGTTGGCCCACGCGTTCGATGCTGGCGCCGTGGCGATCGCGAAACCACCAGCCGCGGCTCACACGAAACGACTCGTCGGCGGCAACCCGTGCGGAATCCACATCGCCCAACGTATAAGCAATGCCGCTGCGACCCTGTCGCCACGAAGTGACCCCGTCAAAGCCGACCTGCGTCGTGCCGTTTGGCCCGGTTTCGCTTTCCCGATAGCGTCCTGTCGCGACGTCTTCCCAGTACTCGCGCACCACGTGCTCGCCGCCTTTGCCGGCATTTGCGACAATGTGCAGCGCGCGAACGGACGCCCACGCCGCACCGCCCGACGCCTGCTGCATTTGAGCCAGCAGCGATGGAACATCGCTCGAATCGGCCGCGCCGGAGATGGAAGGCACGCCATGGAGAAGAATGGCGGCGATCAGGGACAGTATGGGTCGAATCGATCGGGTCTGCATGCATGCAGTTTGCAGCGCGGAGCGCGCGCCGTCTTGAACGCGGGAAACCTCCCGCGTCGCTTCACCCGCCGCGGAACGCTTTCCCGTGTCGCCGCCACGCCCCCGGCGTCAAGCCGGTCTCGGCGAGAACGCGCCGGGTCATATGGCTTTGATCGGCGAAGCCGGCGTCCACCGCAATCGCCGACAACGGCGTCTGCGGATCTTCCGCCATCACGGCGGCCTTGCCCACTTGCAAGCGCCGCACATACGCACCCACGCTGCAGCCATAGCGCCGTCTGAATGCGCGCGCGAGGTAAACCGGATGCACACCCACTTGCTCCGACAACTGCTTCATCGTCGGCGGGCTGCGCAAGTCGGCCTCCAAGGATTCCCTGACCTGCCGAAGCCAAATGGCGTGTTTGGATTCCGCCGAACGAATGCTGTCCAACGCCGCCAGCATTTCCAAGATCGTGCTCTCGATTACGAGCGCGGAGACGCTGTCGCTACGCGCTATTTCCGAACATAGTCTGTAAGCCAGTCCGGCCATCGCGTAGTCCGTTCGATGCCAAGCCTCGTCCATCGCGCGGATCGCGGGACGCAGTGTTTGAAGAGCTCCGCACTCGATCTCCACCGTGAGCAACCTGGCGCTGACGGGATCGTGTCTCTCTTCGTGGTGCTCGCCTTGCGGGTGAACGATCACCGTTCCGGGCTCGGCGCGGCGGCTCTTTCTTCCGAAACCTTCGTCGTAGGCGCCCGCGAGAACGACGCAGACGCTGGCGAATTCGTGATCGTGACGGCGAATGCGCAATCCCGGCGGATAACCGCCCTCGGTCACGACGAAGCCGGCGACTTTGCGCCGCTTTTGCAACGTGCCATGCAAGTCACCGCCGCGGGCCCGCGCATTTACACCCGCCTCGCCGCCATGGGCGTCCATATGCCGGTCTCAAATCACGTCTTCGCCAGGTATCGACTATACCCTCACGGATCGTCGTCAGCGCCGTTGCAAGGCTTCGCGTCAGCGGAATACCGGAATCGTTCCCGAAGCGGTGCGCCGATTTCCGGCTTCCTGCAATTTCCGCCCCAGTTCGGCGATGCGGCGCTCGCCGGCCTCGAGCGCCGGTGCGGAGGTGTGCACCGAGTAATAACCCAAGTGCAGGGGATACGGATGCGGCACGGCCGAGCCCAAAACGAACACCGCGTCTTCCTTACCCGATGCTTCCAAGGCAATCGGCGTTTCGCCCGATTCGAAGATCACCATTTCGCCCGCGTGTATGCTCGCGTCGGCTTCGAGAACACCCTTGGCCAAGGCGAGCCATCCAACGGTATGGCTTTGCGGCGGCTGATAAATCCATCGTTCGCCGGGGCGCAGGGTGACGAGCAGATAATTGATGTCTTTCGGCGCGGGAACGGGGCTGCGCGCGTTTTCATAATTACCGACGATGACGTGAGCCGGCCCGGCTTGCGGTATGCGGTCTGCTTCCATGTAGCGGCTGACCGGTTCGCCGTTTTCGAGGTCCGCGGGCAGCGACAGCCAGAGCTGAAATCCCTGAATACGCGGCACGTCGTCGGCCGACAATTCCTTGCCGTGCCACACGCCGCTGCCGGCGCGCATCCACTCGACACCGCCGTAGCCGATGATTCCGGAACCCGCGGCGGGATCGTTATAGCGAAAACGCCCTTCCGTGAGCACGGTCACCGTGGCCACGCCCGAATGCGGATGAAGCGGCATATCGGCCATTGCGCGAACGGTGGCTTGATTCGCATCGAAGATGTCGAGGAACACGAACGGCTTCAATATCTGGCCCAGGTCGGATGGACTCATCAGCCGAGTGATGGGGCCGCCGCTGGCGTGACCGCGCGTACGCCGCGCGATGCGCCGCGGCGTCGGCGAACGGGAGAGAGTCGTCATCGCCGCTCCGCGTTCCAGCGTCGTCCCAAAATGGTGGCCACATCGGCGCGATGCAGCCACGCCACTGCCGCGGTGATCGCGAACAGCACGGCGGCCGGAACAGGGCTGCCGCCAATGACGAACAAATGAGTCAACACGGCAAATACCATGGTGGCGGCAAGCCAGAGCGCGCCGAGTCCCGCAGTTGCCGGCAGCAAAATCGCGATGGCGCCCGCGACTTCGACCAGACCCGTCAGCAGACGGAACCATTGGCCGATACCAATGTGATTGAATACTTCAACCATCATCGGCGCACCGGCGAGCTTGGCGCCGCCCGCGGCCAGGAAGGCGGCGGCGGCCAGGATGCGCAGCATCCAGGAAATGATCTTGAGAGATCGGGGCGGTGCGGCTGCAACCGCTGAAGAAGGTGTGTTCATGTCACGTCTCGAATGATTGTTGGAATGGAATGGCGCTGCGTCAGGCGGCAAGCTTCTCGACTTCTGCCGCCGCCGCATCGATCGCCGCGGCGCGGCTGTCGGAACCGAAGGCCAGGCCTTCGGCGCGGACGAAGGTGATGTCGGTGATGCCGATAAAGCCGAAGAAGGCGCGCAGATACGTCTCTTGATGATCCAGCGACGCCATCGAGGCGCCGTTGCTGTAGAGGCCGCCGCGCGTGGAGGCGATGACCAGCCGCTTGCCCCCGGCCAGCCCTTCCGGGCCCTTTTCCGTGTAGCGGAAGGTCTTGCCGGCGACCATGATTCGATCGAGCCAGGCCTTGAGTTGCGAGGGCAGCGAGAAGTTGTACATCGGCGCGCCGATGACGATCACATCGGCGGCGAGGAAATCGTTAAGAAATCTGGCGTTCTCGACGACGGCCTGTTTGGCCGCGGCGTCTTGCGGTTCCACGCCCTGCAGCGCGAGGAATTCCGCAGCAGACAGATGGCCGATCGGCTCGGCGGCGAGATCGTTGCGAATGACCTCGATATCGGATGTGCTTTCGCTCAGGCGCGCCACGATGGCCGCCGTGAGCTGGCGGCTGGCCGACTGTCCGTCGAGAATGCTGGTATCAATGTGGAGAAGTTTCATTGCGGGCCTCTATGGTATAAAATTGTTACTAGAGACTAGCAATGTAACTATGGCCAACAGCGTACTCAATAAGGCACAGCGAGGTAACTCAGGTATGGCGGATGTAACCGTCCCGCCCCCCGATCTCCAACATGCCGACTGTCAGAGAATCAGTCAGGTGCTGGCGCGCATCGGCGAGAAATGGAGCATCCTCATCATCATGCTTCTGGCCAGCGAGCCGCGCCGCTTTACCGAAATAAAGCGCGCCATCAATGGCATTTCGCAACGGATGCTGACGCTCTGCCTGCGCGGGCTCGAGCGCGATGGATTGATCAAAAGAACCGTGGTGGCGGTCATGCCGCCGCACGTGGAGTACGAGCTGACTCCTCTCGGCCGCTCGCTTCAGCAGCCGGTGATTGCGCTGGGAACCTGGGCCAGCCAGCACATCGCCGACATCGACGTGGCGCGAGCCGCGTTCGACGAGCAGGACAAGAAGAGCAGCACGCCGTGGCAGCAAACATAGCGCGGCCGAGCGCCGGCTCAGTCGTTGCATTTCACGTCGGAGTCCGGTGACGGCGGAACCGGCGCGCCCTGCGCGCGCCACCGCAACCAATCCTCGCGCAAGGCGCTGGCGATTTCCCCGCATGCTCCCCACATCGCGGACCTTGCCTGGTACAGCGGCGGCATGTCGCGCGAAACGTCCGCCCAATGTTGCCGCGCCGCGTCTATCCGGATCGCGTAGAGCGTGAAGTCATCGCTCCAAGCCGGCGTTCCGCGAATGCTGTCCAATTTCTTCTCCGCATCGTCCCAACGCTGCGCGGCGACGAGCGCGCGCAGTCGCTC
>DAIMZS010000034.1:5138-18298 GCA_036733825.1 Rudaea sp. | reverse complement strand
ACGCGCAAGCCGGAGGGCGCGGCATGAGCGCCTACGGAGCCTGGCAGCCGGTCATTGGCCTGGAAATCCACGCGCAGCTGTCGACGCAGGCCAAGCTGTTTTCCGGCGCGTCGACCGCGTACGGCGCCGAGCCGAACACGCATACGGGCCTGGTCGATATCGCGCTGCCCGGCACCTTGCCCGTGCCCAATCGCGCCGCGCTCGACAAGGCGATCCGCTTCGGCCTCGCGATCAATGCACGCATCGCGCCGCACAGCGTGTTCGCGCGCAAAAATTATTTCTATCCCGACCTGCCCAAGGGCTATCAAATCAGTCAGTACGAGTTGCCCGTGGTCGCCGAGGGCAAGCTCGCCGTGCGCCTCGACGACGGCCGCATCATCGAGGTGGCGATCGAGCGCGCGCATCTGGAAGAAGACGCCGGCAAGTCGCTGCACGAAGAATTCCACGGCGCGACCGGCATCGATTTGAACCGCGCCGGCACGCCGCTGCTCGAAATCGTCTCCAAACCGGTGCTGTACTCGGCGGCCGAAGCCGTCGCGTACATGCGCACCGTGCACACGCTGGTGCGCTGGCTCGGCGTCTGCGACGGCAACATGCAGGAAGGTTCGTTCCGCTGCGATGCGAACGTGTCTGTGCGCCCGCTCAGTTCGGAAAAGCTCGGCACGCGCACCGAAATCAAGAACGTCAACAGCTTTCGCTTCGTCGAGAAGGCGATCGAATACGAAATCGAGCGTCAGATCCGTGCCCTCGAAAACGGCGAGAAGATCGTCCAGGAAACGCGGCTCTACGATCCGGCGCGTCATCAGACGCGGCCGATGCGCGGCAAGGAAGACGCGAACGACTACCGCTACTTCCCCGACCCGGACCTGCCGCCGCTCGCCGTGACCGCGGAGGACATTGTGGCGGTGAAAGCGACGATGCCCGAACTGCCCGAGGCGCGCCGCGTGCGCTACGTCGAATCGCTCGGCCTGCCCGATGCCGACGCGGTGCAGCTGTGCACTGATCGTGCGACCGCGGACTATTTCGAAGCGGCGCTCGCCGCGCTGCCGGGCGAAGCCAAGCTTGCCGCCAACTGGACGCTCGGCGAAGTTTCCGCCGCGCTCAACGAAGCCGCGCTGCCGATCGAGCAGTCGCGCGTGTCTGCGTCCGCGCTCGCGCAGCTGCTCGCGCGCGTACGCGAGGGCGTCATCTCCGGCAAGATCGCCAAGGACGTGTTCGCCGCGATGTGGGCCGGCGAAGGCAGCGCCGACGAGGTGATCGAGAAGCGCGGCTTGAAGCAGATCTCCGACTCGGGCGCGCTCGCCTCGGCGATCGACGCGGTGCTCGCCGAATATCCGGCCCAGCTCGCCGACTTCCGCAGCGGCAACGAAAAGCTGCTGCAATTCTTCGTCGGCCAGGTGATGAAGCGCACGCGCGGGCAGGCCAATCCGCAGCAGCTCAACGCGCTGTTGCGCGAGAAACTGAAATAAGCCCCTCTCCCGCCGGGAGAGGGGTTGGGGTGAGGGTCCGGTATACTTTCAACGTCAGGCAGAGCCCGGACCCTCATCCGGCGCTTTGCGCCACCTTCTCCCGGCGGGAGAAGGCACAGCGTTCACTTCTGGAGTTTCGTGTAAATGTCAGCACTGATCTGCGGTTCCCTCGCCTACGACACCATCATGGTGTTCCAGGACCAGTTCCGGAATCACATCCTGCCCGACAAGGTGCATATCCTGAACGTGTCGTTCCTCGTGCCGCGCATGCGCCGCGAGTTCGGCGGCTGCGCGGGCAATATCGCCTATAACTTGAAGCTGCTCGGCGACGATCCGATTCCGTTCGGCGCGGTCGGCCAGGATTTCGCTCCGTACCGCGAGCATCTGCAACGCTGCGGAATCCGCCTCGACCACGTGCTCGTCTACGATGAGCTGTTCACGCCGCAGTGTTTCATCACGACGGACATGGACAACAACCAGATCACCGCCTTCCATCCGGGTGCGATGCTCAATTCGCACGAGCATCACGTGAAGGACGTCGAAGGCGTGACCTTCGGCATCGTCGCCCCCGACAGCCGCGACGGCATGCTGCAGCACGCGCGCGAATTCGCCGAGAAGGGCGTGCCGTTCATCTTCGATCCGGGCCAGGCGATGCCGCTGTTCAACGGCGAGGAATTCCGCACGATGATCGAGCAGGCCGACTACGCGATCGTCAACGATTACGAATCACAGCTGCTGCAGACGCGCACCGGCTGGAGCGCCGATGACATCGCCTCGCGCGTGAAGGCCTACATCGTGACGCAGGGCCCGAAGGGCTCGACCATCCACGAAGGCAAGAAGACGCACGTAATTCCGCCGGGCCACGAACGCCGCATCGTCGATCCGACCGGCTGCGGCGACGCCTATCGCGCCGGCCTGATCTTCGGCCTGATGCGCGGCATGGACTGGCCGACCACGGGGCGCATCGCCTCGCTGATGGGTACGCTCAAGATCGAGCACCCGGGTACGCAGAACCAGCGCTTCAACTACGCCGAGTTCGCCGATCAGTTCAAGCAGCAGTTCGGCTACGCGTTGGATTAAGCGCGGGAATCGGACGTTTCTACTGCCGTCATTCCCGCGAAAGCGGGAATCCAGTTTCTTCTTTTAATGCTTTTCGGAGCAAAGGCTGGATTCCGGCTTTCGCCGGAATGACGAACAGAGCGACGACCTACTGCGGACGCCGCATCCTTCCGCTATCGCCGCCTTGCCGGATCCTGTAGCGCCCTCTCCACCGCGGCCCGCGTCATCGGGTGATAGCCGGGCCTGGCTTCTGCGTAGATTTTCTCGGCGAAAGCCTTGCCCTGCGGCGTCTTCGCCAACGCCGCGTACAGCGGCACGACGAGGATGCGCCGGCCGATGCGCAGCATGTGCTCACGCATCGCCGGGTACGCGGCTTGGTAATCGCTGCCGATCGCGAGCCGATACCAACGGAACGCGATCTCGGCGTTGTGCGTGCCGGTCAGGTGGTACGCGTCGTCGAGTGCCTTCATCTGCGCGAGGCTGAGCTTGGTCGGCAGCTGGTCGAGGAAGTACTGCCACTCCTGCGTGCGCCAGGATTTTGCATTCAAACCTTTCGCATCGATCTTGCCGGCGACGAACTGTTCGCGCAGCTTGTCCTGCGCGGCGAACGCGCTCGACGCCGGCAGCGGCGCGTCGGCCGGGATGCCGGGCTGATGCAGCCATGTGTTGACCTCGTCCATGCTCACTTTGCCCAGATGCTTGTCGAGCAGGTTCGCTTTCAAATAATCGACGAATTGATCGGTGGTAATGCTCTGGAAGGCGAAGTGGTCGAAGTAGCCGCGCAGGAACGCATCGAACGTGTCGCGGCCGAATTTGCCTTCCAGGTACTGCAGGAACCACGAGCCCTTCGTGTACGGCACGTCGCTGAGCGAATCGTCGGCATCCTTGCCGTTGAGATCGGGCACGAGCAGCTGCTCGGCGGGCTTGGCTGTCTTGAATTCCTTGCGCAGCTCGTTCGCGGCGACGAGAAATTCCTCGTCCGCCTGCTGCTTGCCGTAGACGGCTTCGACGATGCGGCCCTGCACGTAGGTGGTGAAGCCCTCGTTGAGCCAGACATGTTTCCACGCCGCATTCGTGACGAGATTGCCCGACCACGAATGCGCGAGTTCGTGCGCGATCACGCTGACGAGCGACTTGTCGCCGGCGATGATCGTCGGCGTGGCGAAGGTCAGGCGCGGATTTTCCATGCCGCCGAACGGGAACGACGGCGGCAGCACGAGGATGTCGTAGCGGTCCCAGCGGTAGGGGCCGTAAAGTTTTTCGGTGGTGACGATCATCTTCTCGATGTCGTCGAATTCCTTCGCCGCCGCGGCAACCGTTTCCGGTTCGGCATACACGGCGCTGCGCGGGCCGATCTCCTCAACCGCGATATCGCCGATCGCGAGCGCGAGCAGGTACGAGGGAATCTTCTGCGGCATTGCGAAGCGGAAGTCGCCGTCGAGCGCGTGCTTGGCGTCATTGTTCGCGCTCATCACCGCGCGCAAATCCTTCGGCGTTTTGATGTGCGCGCTGTAGGAGAAGCGCACCTGCGGCGTGTCCTGCAGCGGAATCCAGCTGCGTCCGGCGATCGATTCGGATTGCGAGTAGACGAACGGATGCTTCTTGCCCGCGGTCTGGCTCGGATCGAGCCACTGCAAACCGGCCGCATCGGGGCTGGTCGAATAGACGATGCGCACTTTGCCGCTCTGTGCGGGCAGCGCGATGCGCAGCGCCGAGCCGAGCATCGGGTCGGCTTTGTCGAGCGCGAACTTGGCCGCGGCCCATTTGCCTTTGTCCTCGGCTTCGATCTTGTCGATCTTCAAGCCGTTCGTGTCGAGCACGAGTTCCTGCGCCGACTTGTCCAGCCAGTTCAGGCTCAGCGTCGCGCTGCCGGACAGCACGTGCTGCTCGAACGAGACGGCGAGATCGAGGTCGAGCGCGGTGACGCGCACCTTGTCGGGCTGCGCGTAGGAGTGCGGATCGCCGCTCTCGATCGGTGCGTTGGCGTGAACGAATGGCATCGCGGTAAGGCTCAGTAGACCGGCGGCGACGGTAGCAAAAAACGATTTCATCGGCTCTCCGGGATAAGTTCAGTGCGTCAGCGCGCCATCGTAGAACTTGCTCAGATCCAACTTCATCTGCTTCAGCGCGTCGAGATTGAGATAGACCATGTGTCCGGCCGGATAATAAGTGAAGCTCAGGTTCTTGCGCAGGCTCGGATCGATATCGAGGTGGGCCAGATCGTACTCGGTCGCGAAGAACGGCGTCGCCAGGTCGAACCAGCCGTTCGCCGACAATACCTTCAGGTGCGGGTTGGTGCGCATTGCTTCGGACAGGTCGGGCACCATCACCGGCAATTGCACCTTGCGCGAGGAGCCGGGCAGCGTGTGCTTCCAGTCCCATTCGCCGATGGCGGCGCCGGCGTTCATGCGATACGGCACTTCGCTCATGTATTTGAGCTCGCGGCCCAGATAATCATTGATCGCGGAGAAGAACGCGCCGCTGATCGCCGTGCTCGACGGATCGAATTCCGGCGACTCGCCCGCGGCGTCGGCGTCGATGCCTTCGAAACGGCCGTCGAAGCGGCCGAGTGTGCGGCGCTGATCGCGCAGCAGTTCCTTGCGGAAGCGCGGCTGGCTGACGCGCAGGTTGGCGTCTTTCAGATACTGCGGCGAGAGGCCGATGTAGCGGCTCAGCTTCTGCGCGATCGCCTCGCGCTCGGCCGGGCTCAGGTCCTGGCCCTTCGCCAGCGCCACCGAATATTCGCCGCGCGCGAACTGGCGCACTTCGTCGATGAACGGTTCCATCGCCGCCGGCTTGTTCGGAATCTTGTTGTGATACCAGGCGATCGCCGCGAACGTCGGCAAGAGGTTGACGTAATCGTTGTCGAGTCCCGGCAGGCGCGAGCCGTAGTTGAGGATCGACGACAGCAGCACGACACCGTTGAGCGACACGCCCTGATTTTCGAGATAACGCGCAAGGCCTGCCGAGCGCGGCGTGCCGTAGGACTCGCCGAACAGGAACTTCGGCGAATTCCAGCGCTTGTTGACCGTGATGTAGCGGACGATGAAACGGCCGAACGCCTCGATATCCTGATCCGTGCCCCAGAAGCGCTTGTTCGGATTCTCATCTTTGTCCGCGGGCTTGCCGTCTTTCTCTTTCGGCAGTCCTTTCGAGTAGCCGGTGCCGACGGCGTCGATGAAGACGAGATCGCTCTTGTCGAGAAGGCTGTCCGCGTTCGCGACGAGTTGATACGGCGCGGGCGCCGTCGCTTCGGGACTCGAGGTGGCCACGCGCACCGGACCGAACGAGCCCATGTGCAGCCACAGGCTCGCCGAGCCGGGACCGCCGTTGTAGAAGAACGTCACCGGGCGTTTGTCGGACTCCTTGCCCTCGCCGACCGTGTAGGCGACGTAGAAGATGTTCGCATCCGCCACGTCCTTGTCGTCGCGGATCGTCAGCGTGCCCGCCGTCGCTTTGTAGGCGTAGCTGCGGCCGTTGATCGACACGCTGTGATTGGTGACGACCGATTTCTCCTCGGCGGCTTTTTCTTTTTCCTTTTCCTTGGCCGGCGCGGATTTCGCTTCCGGCTTGGCCGGCTCTTCGTGCTCGGCCGCGAAGGCGGGGCCGCCCGCGACAACGAAAGCGAGCAGCGAACAAAGAACGTGGTTGCGCATGGCGTCTCCCGGCATGAAATCCGGTGATTATGCCGACGCGCGAAAGTTCGAACCTATGCCAAAAGCCCCGGGAGCGGTGTTAAATCTTGTAACCGCGATGGATCGCGACGATGCCGCCGGTGAGATTGCGCACGTCGACGCGGGCGAAGCCGGCGTTTTCCATCATCGCCTTGAGCGTGGCCTGGTCGGGATGCTTGCGGATCGATTCGGCGAGATATTGATAGCTGTCCGCGTCGCCCGCAATCAGCGCGCCCATGCGCGGCAGCACCTGGAACGAATGGAAGTCGTAAAGTTTCTTCAACAGCGGATCGCGCACCGCGGAGAACTCGAGGATCAGCGCACGCCCGCCGACGCGCAGCACGCGCTGCATCTCGCGCAGCGCGGCGTCCTTGTCGGTGACGTTGCGCAGGCCGAATGCGATCGTCACCGCGTCGAAGCTCGCATCGGGAAACGGCAGCGCCTGCGCGTTGACCTGGGCGTAGTCGAGATTACGCACATGACCTTCGTTGAGCAGACGATCGCGGCCTTCGCGCAGCATCGCCGCGTTGATGTCGCCGAGCACCACGGCACCGTTGTCGCCGACGCGCGGCAACAGCAGCGCGGCGATATCACCGGTGCCGCCCGCGAGGTCGAGCACGCGATCGCCCGCGCGCACGCCGCTTGTCGCCACGAACCAGCGCTTCCACAGGCGATGGACGCCGAACGACATCGCATCGTTCATCACGTCGTACTTCGACGCAACCGAGGTGAACACCTTGCCGACGAGCTTTTCCTTGTCCGCGACGGGCACGTCGCGATAGCCGAAATGGGTGGTGTTCGTCGGGGTCGGATTCGTTTCGCTCATGCGCGTATCTTAACGCACTGCGCTCAGCGCAAGGTCTTCGCCAGCGCCTTCTGCACTTCGCCGGCGATATCGTCCTGGATCATCAACAGGTCGTCCGTGGGCCGGTCGTAGGTTTCCGACCACAGCACATAGCCGTCGTCGGCGCGCATCAGCCGCGCGGCCACGCGCAGCGTCGATGCCGACTTGCGCACGCTGCCGTCGAGCACGTAGACCACGCCGAGCTGCCGGCCGACCTCGGCCACCGCGAGCTGCTTGCCCTTGAGATAGAACGACGCGGTCGGCGCGGGCACGCGCAGGCCGGGAATCTTGCTGAGCTTGCCGATCAGTTCCTCGGTGATGCCGTCGGCGAACTCTTCTTCATGCATGCCCTCGGTCAGATCGAGAAACGGCAGCACGCCGATCGACGGCGGCGCGGAGTGTGCCGCCACGGCGTCGGCGGCGGGATGACGGTTCGCGAACAGCCAGGCCGCACCGAGAACCACGCTCAGCGCCGCGAAGGCGGCCAGCGCAATCCAGCGCCTCGCGGGCTTGGCCGCAGCGGGCGCGATGACCGCGGCGGATTCGGCGCCGTCATCCATCCACGGGCCAACGGCCGCGATCATGCGATAGCCGAGCCGCGGCACGGTCGCGATGTAGGCCGGCCGTTTCGGATCGTCACCGAGCTGGCGGCGCAGCGAGGTGACGGCTTGGTAGACCGAATCGGGCGTGACGATCACGCCGGCCCAGACTCGGTCGAGCAGTTCGTCGATGCTGACCACCTCACCCGCGCGCGAGGCAAGGTGCAGCAGCAAGCGCATCGTACGCGCCTCCAGGCGCACGGGCTCGCTGCCGGCGCGGGAGATCTCGCCGGCGAGCGCGTCCACGCGCCAGGCGCCGATGCGCAGCGGAAATTTCGCCGATTCGTTCATGCAGCCTGGACCGGAAGCGGACGCGAAGTATAGCGAGACCGTCGCAAGGCCCGCACCGCCGGCGTTTTCAGACACTTTCAGGGTTTTTCAGGCCGCGCTCAGGACTTGCGCAAGGCCGCCCAGGCAGAGTCGGCGCGCGTTTCATCAGCCACCAGGAGTTCCCATGCCGCACCGTTTCATCCTCGCCGCCGCCCTTGCCCTCGCCTCGCTGTCCGCGCAGGCCGCCACCTACACGTTCGAGTCGAACTACACCCAGGGCGTCGCCCGCTGGGTGCATCTCGGCTTCGCCAATCCAAGCCTGCAGTTCGGCCAGGGCGAAGGCAGGCTGGAGTTCGATCCGGCCAACCTTGCCAACGCGCAGGTCACGGTCACGATCCCGCTCGACAAATTCACCACGACGGTGCCCGACCTGGACGATCATCTGCGTTCGGCCGATTTCTTCGAGACGGCGAAGTACCCGACCGCCACGTTCAAAAGCACCCGCGTCGAAAAGGGAGCGATGGCCGACCAGTACAAAGTCAGCGGCGAACTCGAGCTGCACGGCGTGCGCAAGCCCGTCGTGCTCGATGCGCACCTCAACAAGATCGGCGTGAACCCGCGCAACAACCTGGCGACGATCGGTTTCGACGCATCGGCCGTGCTGAAACGCTCGGATTTCGGCCTCGGCCGCTTCGTGCCGCAGGTCAGCGACGAGATCCGCGTCGAGATCACGGCCGAAGCCGCGGAAGCGAAGAGCTATGCCGAATATCTGAAGAAGCAGGCCGAAGAGGAGGCGACGGAGAAAGCCAAGGCGGCGGCTAAGAAAAACTGAGGTGCAGGCCCGCCGATCGGCCGGCGCGAACTCGCGCCGATCGATCGGTGAACCTCGCCGAGCGACGGATCAGTGCGCGAGCAGCGCCCAGAGAAAGATGACGGCGCCGATCAGTCCGAGCGCGGTCGAACCGAGCCAGGCCAGGCGCTTGCGCGTCAGCGCGGCCACGGCGCCGAGCGCAATCGCGACCTGCAGCATCGCCACCGCGTAGGCGAAATAGTGATGCTGATGGATCAGGTGATCGGCTTCCTTGCTCTTCTCGT
Organism: Rudaea sp.; assembly: GCA_036733825.1. Classification (GTDB taxonomy): domain Bacteria; phylum Pseudomonadota; class Gammaproteobacteria; order Xanthomonadales; family Rhodanobacteraceae; genus Rudaea. Next base: position 9,288 of record DAIMZS010000034.1, on the reverse strand, counting down.
CGCGCTCGTGCTCGAACTCTTCGGCTTTCTTCTTCGCTTCCTGCTGCTCGTCCTTGTAGCGCGCGATGTTCTTTTCGATGTCCGGCGAAACGGGCTTGTCCGTGCCGGCGAGCACGCCTTTCTGCGCCTCGAACACGACCGCTTTGATGCCCTTGGCCTGGTAATACGCCCATTGGTCGGACGCCTGCGCCTGCAGCTGCGCGCCTTCCGTCTTCAGCGCCAATGCCTCGTTGACCGTGCCGCCGGCGAGCAGCGAGGCCACCGCGGCGAACGCCGCGAACAGCGCCGTGGTCAGCGCGATCGTGCGCAGCAGCGCGCCGCCCTCTTTTTCCACTTCTTCGTGAATCGCTTCGTGCAGTTTGTCGGTGTCGATTTCGATTTCTTCGGGCATGGCGGTTCCCCTGTTGAAGTCCGATCGGCAAGTCTGCCGAGACCGAGGTTAAAAGAAGTAAAAGCGGCGCACTAGCGCTCGCGCGACTTGCCTGCCGCCGCGAGCTCGTCGAGATACGCCTGCCACTTCTCGGCCTGATGTCGGCCCAGATCGTAGAGCACGCTCCACGAATAGATGCCCGTGTCGTGGCCGTCGTCGAAGCGGAGCAACACGCCGTACTGCCCGACCGGCGCGATCTCGACGATGTTGACGTTCTGCTTGCCGTACTGAAGCACGCGCTGGCTCGGGCCGTGGCCCTGCACCTCGGCGCTCGGCGAATGCACGCGCAGGTATTCGCACGGCAGGCGGAACGTTTCGCCCGTATCGAAGGCAACTTCGAGCACGCGCGAGGCGCGGTGCAGGGTGATGTCGGTCGGCTGGGGCGTCGTCATGCAAGAACTGTGCGGGTGGACGGGATGTCCGGCAATTGTCCCTCTTCTGTCCTGGATATGTCAGGCACATCTTCTCGGTCCGAAATATCTTGGTTCAGTTTGACGGCGCCGCTCCACTCCCTTGAGAGCCCCGTCTGTTGGAGACTGATCATGAAATCCACGTTTTTGTTACCCGCAGCGGGCTGCTGCTTCCTTTCCTTCGCCATGCTCGCCGGCAGCGCACGCGCGCAGGCACCGGCCGCGCCGGCGGCGCCCACGTCTTATTCCAGCCCGGGTTCGCTCGAAGGCGTGTCGTTCACCGTTTCCCGACTGAAACGTAACGCGAACGGAACGCTTACTTTGAGCGTCAAGCTGCAAGGCACGCCCGGAAAGGCGGTGAGCAATAAGGGCGTCGGTTTCAACGGCGATGCTCCGTGGCGCGAAGACTACAAACTGCTCGATCTGGCCAACAAAAAGCGCTATTTCATGCTCGAAGACAACGAAGGCCGTTGTTTGTGCACGCATTTGACCAGCGAGGAAATCTCCGAGCTCGGCTCAGGCAAGTCGCACGACATCAATATCAAATTTCCGGCCCCGCCGGAGAACGTCAAGAGCCTCACGGTGGAGCTGCCTCACGCCGAGCCGGTCGACGACGTGCCCGTCACGAATTGAGATCGTCAGCCATGATGCGGGCAATCCTGCTGTGCCTGATCCTGTCGTGGGGCGGCGTCGCGTTCGCCGAGAGTGACGACGACCCGTTGCCCGTGGGCACGCAGATTCGGGTGCTGGACGTTTCCGCTCATGTGACGACGATCCAACCGAGGGTGGTCGATCTTGCCGACGGGACGACGCGCCTCGCGCCGACCTTGACCGAATTGAGCAACAAGACCCCGGGAATCAGCGCCAAAGAAACGGCGCAGGCGATCGTCATCGATCTGTCCTCCGACATTCTTTTCGATTTCGACCGCGCGGACCTTCGCCCCAGCGCGGAAGCCAGTCTCAGGAAAATCGCCGACTTCATCACAGCGCGCGGCAAACCCAAGGTTTTGATCGAGGGCTACACCGATTCGAAAGGCAGCGACGGCTACAACAGCAAACTATCGCTCGCCCGGGCCGAGTCGGTGCGGCGCTGGCTGGTGCAGAACGGTCGCGCGGGAGCGGCGACCTTTTCCACGGCGGGGCGCGGTGCGTCGAACCCCGTGGCGCCGAACACCACCCCGGACGGAAAGGACGATCCGGCCGGCCGGCAAAAGAACCGGCGCGTGGAAATCACGATCAAGAAAAGTCCGGGTTAACCGGACATCGCAATACGTTTACGAAGCCGGCAGCGCTTCCGGAGGCAGCGGAATCGGCGGCACGCCCGCGATGCGCGCGAGCAGCAGCATGTACGCCGTGCCGAAGGCGATCGAGCCGATCGCGGGGAATTCATACGCGCCCGTGTCCGGGTACCAATGCGCGTTCGGGTCGACTTCCTGCAGCAGCAGCGCGTCGGGCTCTGCGCCGGTGAGGCGGCCGACATAGCTGACTTCGCCTGTCTCGTCGTCGAGCATGTTGAGCGAAATCATCGGCGTCACCGTCGACGCCGACTGCGCGATCGTCTGCCAGTCCGTCAGGTCGATCTCCGGCAGTTCCGGAATCGTTTCCTCGTTGAGCTTGAGCGCACGCTCGACGAACTCGCGGCCCGGATCTTCCTCGACATGGCTGACGTCGGAGAGCGCGATCGCGAGGAAGCCGTCGAAACGCATCGCGTCCGACACCTCGGCGACCAGGCAGAACTCGCTCGACATGCCGATCACGTAGCCGTGCGTCCAGCCCGCGGAAATTTTCTCGCGCATCACGCGCACGGGCACGCGCGTGTCCATCGCCTCGCGCAGCTGCGCACGCGCGCCGCGGCCGCGAAACTGGACGACGTTGCTTCCGCCTTCGCGGTGGTGGTTGATCGTTACCATTCTATATTTTTGAAAATTGATCTTTTGCCGTCATTCCTGCTTTCGCGGGAATGACGAGCACGGGCTACAGGATGTAGCGGCTCAAATCCTGATCCTGTACCAGCGCCGACAGGTGCTCGTCGACGTACTTGGCGTTGACCGAGAACATCTGCCCGCCGCGATCGGGAGCCTCATAGGATATCGTATCGAGCAGGCGTTCGAGCACCGTATGCAGCCGGCGCGCGCCGATGTTCTCGGTGCGTTCATTGACCTGGAAGGCGATTTCGGCCAGGCGGCGCACGCCGTCGTCGGTGAATTCGAGGGCGACATTCTCGGTCGCAAGCAACGCACTGTACTGCTTGGTCAGCGCGCTGTGCGGCTCGCGCAGGATGCGCTCGAAGTCGTTGGCCGACAATGCCGACAGCTCGACGCGGATCGGAAAACGGCCCTGCAGCTCGGGGATCAAGTCCGACGGCTTCGCCAGCGAAAATGCGCCCGAGGCGATGAACAGGATATGGTCGGTTTTGACCAGGCCGTGCTTGGTCGACACGGTCGAACCTTCGACCAGCGGCAGCAAGTCGCGCTGCACGCCCTCGCGGCTCACGCCCGCGCCGCCCCACTCGCCGCGCTGGGCGACCTTGTCGATCTCGTCGATGAAAACGATGCCGTTCTGCTCGCACGAGTCGATCGCCTTCTGCTTGATCTCCTCGTCGTTGACGAGCTGCGCGGCCTCTTCCTCGATCAGCAGCGGGCGCGCTGCGCGGATCGCAAGCTTGCGCTTCTGCGTTTTGTTGCCGGCCATCTGCGAGAACATGCCGCGCAGCTGATTGGTCATCTCTTCCATGCCCGGCGGCGCCATGATTTCGACGCCGACGTTGACCTGGGTTTCGATTTCGATTTCGCGCTCCTCGAGCGCGCCCTCGCGCAGCTGCTTGCGCAGCTTCTGCCGCGTGTCGGTGTCGAGGGCTTCGGGCGGCGGCTGGTCCCAGCTCGACGCGCGGCGCGGAATCAGCGCGTCGAGAATGCGCTCTTCGGCGCGGTCCTCGGCCTGCGATTTGACCTGATTCTTCGCCGTTTCGCGCGCCATCTTCACCGCCGCGTCGGCGAGATCGCGGACGATTTGCTCGACGTCCTTGCCGACGTAGCCGACTTCGGTGAATTTGGTCGCTTCGACCTTGATGAACGGCGCATTGGCGAGCGCCGCGAGCCGGCGCGCGATTTCCGTCTTGCCGACGCCGGTCGGGCCGATCATCAGAATGTTTTTCGGCGTGACTTCGTTGCGCAGCGCCGGATCGAGCTGCATGCGCCGCCAACGGTTGCGCAGCGCGATCGCGACCGCGCGCTTGGCCGCGTTCTGGCCGATGATGTAGCGGTCGAGTTCGTTGACGATTTCGCGGGGGGTGAGTTCGGACATGAGGAAT
>DAIMZS010000034.1:0-5038 GCA_036733825.1 Rudaea sp. | reverse complement strand
ACCGCGAGCATCGCCTCGAGCCGGCCGAGGCGGCGGTCGGTGCGCCAGTCCTTCGCCAGCTCGACCGCCGCGCGGGTCAGATTGTTGCCGTGCTTGTCGAGTTTCTGCTCGAACAGCTCGAACAGCGTGAACGCATCGGCCGTCGCGCCGGCGAATCCGGCGAGCACCTCGCCCTTGACGCCGAGCCGGCGCACCTTGCGCGCATTGGCCTTGACCACGGTCGCGCCGAGCGTGACCTGGCCGTCGCCGCCGATCACGACTTTGCCGTCGCGGCGCACGGAAACGATGGTGGTGGCGTGGAAGCTTTCCTGCATGGGACACCCGATAAATCGCTTGGATTGCAATTATGGGGACAGCAAAGGCAAATCCAAGTTTCGGAATCGCCTCTCCCGCGTGCGCGGGCCGTTATTTCCGCCGCCGCGCGCGCGGGTGCGCCGCGTCGTAGACACGCGCGAGATGCTGGAAGTCGAGGTGGGTGTAGATCTGCGTCGTCGCGATGTCGGCGTGGCCGAGCAATTCCTGCACCGCGCGCAGATCGCCGGAGGATTCGAGCATGTGGCTGGCGAACGAATGGCGCAGCAGATGCGGATAGACGCGGCGGTCGATGCCCTGCGCCTGCGCCCACTGCTTGAGCCGCTCGCGCACCTTCTGCGCGCTGATCGGCGCGCCGTTGCGGCCGCGGAACACGGGCTCGTCGGGGCTCTGCACCTGTTCGAGATCATGCAGAACGCGCAATGCCTGCAGCGCCTTCGAGCCGACCGGCACGACGCGCGTCTTGCGGCCTTTGCCGGTGACACGCACGCTCGCGTCGTCGAGATCGAGATCGCGCCAGGTCAGGCCGGTCAATTCGGAAATGCGCAGGCCGCTCGAATAGAGCAGTTCGAGAATCGCGCGATCGCGCTTGGCTTCCGCGCCGTCGGTCGGAATCTCGACGAGCTTGCTCATCTCGTCGACGTCGAGCACCTGCGGCAGCTTGCGCGGCGCTTTCGGCGCACGCACGCCGGCGGCGGGATCGTGCTTGAGCTCGCCGCCGCGCAGGAGGAACTTGAACAGGCTGCGGCAAGCGGACAGGCGCGCCTGCAGCGTCTTCGGCGCAATGCCCGCGCGATGCTCGCCGGCAATGAAATTGCGCACCGCGTCGGCGCGCAGCGCGGACCAGTCGGCGACATTGCGCGCCCCGGCGTATTCCACCAATCGGCTCAGATCGTGGCGATAGCGGATCAGCGTTTGCGGCGAGTAATTCTTCTGGACCTTGAGATAGTCCAAGAACCGCTCGACCGCCGCGGCCAATACCTCGCTCATCCGCGCGCCGGAAATCTCGCGATCGCCGCGGCCACGGTCTCGGCGATCAATTTGAGGAACACCGTGCCCATGCCGGGATGGAAGCGGTTCGCATCGCCGCTGCCGATCGCGAGTATGCCGAGCGTCGCGCCGTTCTCGCTGAGCGGCAGCAACGCAGAAGAACGCACGTCGTCGGCGCGCTTGCCGAAGAGGAAATCCAGCTTCTCCTGCTGCAGACGGCCGCACAGTGCCTCGCCATTGTTGAAGAATTCGGCGAACTCCGGCAGCGCGGCCACGCCCTGCGGCTGCACGATCAGCCAATCGGCGGCGGGCAGTTCGGCATCGGCGCGCAGCAGCACGAGGCGCACGAACTCGGTGTTGAAATCCTCGCGCAGGCCGGCGACGACGCGGCGCACGCTGCCGGCGAGCGTGGATTCGCGCATCAGCGAAACGTTGAGCGCGTGCACGCGCTGCACGAGCTGCTCGTTCTCGTTGGCGATGTTGACGAGCTCGGTGAGGCGCCGGCCGAGTTCGCGATTCTTGTCGCGCAGTACGTCGAGTTGGTAGCTCGCGAGCGAGGTGGTCTTGCCCTCCTCGCGCGGCGGCAGCAGGGTCAGGGCGAGATCGGGATAGTCGTGAAGGAAGGCCGGATGCCGGCGCAGATAGCTCGCCACTTCGGCCGGCGTCACGCCGTCCTTGCTGCCCACGGCCGTCGATGAGGCGTCATTCATTCCAATCTCCTTCGTAAACGAACGCGGCCGGTCCGGTCATCCACAAGGTGTGGCCGGGGCCGTCCCAACGTATTTCGAGGCGGCCGCCCGGCAGATCGACCGCGACCGTACCGTCGACTTTCGCGCGCCGGCGCAGCACGGCGACCGCCGCGCACGCGCCGGTGCCGCAGGCCAGCGTTTCGCCGGCGCCGCGCTCGCGCACGCGCAGCTTCACGTGCGCGCGATCGACGATCTGCACCGCGCCGACATTGCAACTTTGTGGAAAATGCGCATTTGTGGACAACGCTTCGCCGAGCAATGCCAGCGGCGCGGAACTCACGTCGGCGACCTCGATCACCGCATGCGGATTGCCCATCGACACGGCGCCGAATTCGACCGGCTTGCCCTCGACGCTGAGAACGTAGGGGTCCGCGGCCGCCAACGTCAGCGGAATATTGTCCGGCGCGAAGCGCGGCTCGCCCATGTCGACGCGCACGCGCCCGTCGTCGAGCAGTTCGACCGCGACCGGCCCCGACGGGCTTTCCAGGCGCGTCGCGCCGCTGTCGAGAACGCCTGCGCGGCGGAGCCACGCCGCGACGCAGCGCACGCCGTTGCCGCACTGCCCCGACGAGGAACCGTCGGCGTTGTAGACGCCGTAGTAGAACCGGCAGGACGGATCGCGCGCCGGCTCGATCGTCAGCAGCTGATCGAATCCGACGCCTCGATGCCGGTCGCCGATGCGCGCGATCTGCACGGCGTCGAGCAGGAACGGCTGCACGCGGCAATCGAGCACGACGAAGTCGTTGCCGATGCCGTGCATCTTGGTGAAATGCAAACCCATCGAAGGCGCGGCCAACGTCAGTGCTGGCCCGCCGCGTCGCCCGCTTTGGCGTCGGGCTGGGTCGCGGGCGCGTCCTTCTTCTTGTCCTTGTCCTGTTGCTCTTGCGGCTTGTCGGGCAGCACCAGCGGCCCCTTGTTGCCGCACGCGGCGAGCGTGAGCGCGATGACGGTGACGAGCAGGATCAGCAATGGCTTGCGTGACATGACGATGCGGCCGTGACGATACGAGCAGCGAGTATAGCGTGGGCTCCGTGGCACGAAACCCAATCGCCTGCGCCGACCGCGAAAGTTTCTCCGCTAACGCTGCTGGGCCGGCTTTTCCGCCGGCACGGACTGCGCCGGCTTGTCGATCGCCTTGCCCTGTTCCTCGACGGCGCCCACGGTGACGGTGGCCTTCCATTCGCGGTCGCGTTTGGCGAAATACAGGTCCGGGTCCCAGTTGTCCTTGGCGTAGGCGTCGTCGCCGCCGCAACCGGCCTGCGGCAGGGCGCGGCCGCCGACGACCAGCGCAGGCCCGCAGTTTTCTTTCGTGCGTATCTGATTGACGCCGTGATTGAAACCGGTACGCGAACCGGTCATTTCCATCTGGCCTTGACGCAGCTGCACCACCATGCGCTGCTTGGCGACGGCGTCGCCGTAACGCTCGCCGAGCGTCTTGCGCAGAGCGAGCGCCTGCGCGAGCTGGTCGGGAGTTAGCTGTGCCTTCACCTCGTCGCGCGTGGCGACGAAATCGGGGTAGTCGCGTTCGGCCGCAAGATCGAGCCAGGCATAAGCGGTGACGAGATCCTTCTTCACCCCCTCGCCGTTCATGTACATCAGGCCGGTGCTCAGCTGCGACAGCTTGTCGGCGTAATAAGCGCCGATTTCGAAATATTTCAGCGCGCCGTCGTAGTCCTTGTGCGCGTAGCGGCGCATGCCGACGGTCATGCCGAACAGATCGGGGTGATACCAGGTCGACGCATTGGCCATGGCGCGCAAGGTCTTTTGCACGCCGGGATCGTTCAGCGGGTCATCGTCCGCGTACGCCGCCGGCCCCAACGTCAGCGCGATCAGCGCCGCGCACAGAATTCGTTTTCCGAAACTTCCACGCATCGTTCTCTCCTTGGATGGTGTCGTGCGGGATGAGCGCCGCGACCGGACCAGTGTGGTCGCCGCGCACCTCGGTGCACAGTGTCGAAAGACACGATGCCGAACGGCATAGTTCCCGACTGCGTGTCCCGCACGACGATTCAGACCGCCGGCGAAACCCCCGCGTAGGCGCTCGGCGCGACGCCGGTCTGGCTGCGGAACATCTGCGTGAACGCCGAGGGATTGGCGTAGCCGAAATCCAGCGCGATCGTGGTGATCGAATCGCCCGCGGCCAGGCGCGGCAGCGCGGCGACGACGCAGGCCTGGCGGCACCACGCGGCGAAACTCGTGCCGGTCTGCTCGCGGAACAGGCGCGTGAACGAACGCCGCGACATGTTCAGCGTCGCGCACCAGTCGTCGATCGTCTCGTGCGGCGTCGGCCGGTCGAGAAAGGCGCGGCAGCGTGCGGCGAGTTTCGGCGAAGTGGGCAGGCTGATGTTGAGCGGCAGGGTCGGCAGCGTTTCGATCTCGGCGATCAACAGACGCATGATCAGGCCGGCGCGCGCGTGCACGTCGTACTTCGCCGGCAGGTCGACCGCTTCGAGCAGCAGCGCGCGCGCAAGCGGAGTGATGCCGAGCACGCGGCATTCGTTCGGCAATTTCTTGCTCACTGCGGGCTCGAGAAAGATGCTGCGCGTCGTCACCGGCCCGACCGCGTAGACGTCGTGATAGACGCCGGCCGGAATCCACAGCGCACGCTGCGGCGGCACCACCCAGCGGCCCTGCGGCGTGGTGACGATCATCAATCCGGTCGCGCCGTACAACAGCTGATTGCGCCGGTGCTGGTGCGAGCCGCGTGCAATGCCGGGCGCGTAGTCGTTGCCGACCGAGATGATCGGCCGCGGGATCGCTTCGTAGTCGTCGACGTTGGCGTTGCGCATTGGCCCAATCTCGTAAATCGTTGACCTGCCTGCGGCGGCGGGCTAATGCGAACGATTCTAACCTGCAACCCTCAAATTCGTCGTACCGAGCCGTAGCCGTGAGTGCCAATTCCGCCGTCGTCTCCGAAAACACCCTGTCCGCTGCCGCACCCGCCTCCGGTACCGCGCTGGGTGTGCTCGCCGCGGTCAGTTCCTCGC
>DAIMZS010000033.1:8289-18944 GCA_036733825.1 Rudaea sp. | reverse complement strand
TGGCGCACGCTGAGCGCTTCGTCGGCGTTGTTCGAGACGGCGCGGAACTTGGTGTTGTCCTCGACCAGCAGCACGCGCGCGCCGACGCGGCGGAACTCGACCAAATGCGATTCGCTGCTCTGCCCGCGGTCGAGCCCGACGTCGTTCGAGCCGAGCGCCCAAGGCAGCGAACTCATCATCAGGAACGGCTGCTCGAACGCGTGCACGCCGAGCAGGATACGGCCTTTGGCGCTGTCCCGGTAAACGTCGAAGAAGCCCGCGGCGTGCGGCATGCCCTGCGTCGCCGTGGCGAAGTTCTCTGCCGCCTTGTTCGAGGACGGCGGCTGCGCGCCGGCGCTTCCCATCAGCAGCAACGCGAGCGCTGCACCTGCTATTCGCCAGTTTTGCACTGCCATCGCTCCTCATCGAAAGAGGGCCATTCTGCCCACGCGGCCCGCGCTTGCCCATGGGTCAAAGATCATGCTTCGCCGCTCGTGGGGAAAATACTCAGCGCCACCCGAGCCACATATCGCTCCATCGCGACAAAGAGATATATACTTGTCGCTCGGAAATTTTGACCTTACCGCGATGACGCCGATCAGCTTCGAATTCTTCCCGCCGAAAACCGACGAGCAGCGCGCGACGCTCGAAGCCGCGCTGCCGAAACTCAAGGCGCTGAAGCCGGAATACGTGAGCTGCACGTTCGGCGCCGGCGGCTCGACGCTGAGCTATACGCCGGAAACGGTGCGCCATCTGCGCGAGGAGCACGGCCTCGACGCGGCGCCGCACCTGTCCTGCGTCGGCGGCACGCGCGCGGAGATCGGCAAGCTCGTGGAGACGTACAAAGCGATGGGCTGCAAGCGCATCGTCGCGCTGCGCGGCGATCTGCCCTCGGGCATGGCGAGCTACGGCGAGTTCCATTACGCGAGCGACCTCGTCGACTACATCCGCCGCGAGCACGACGGCTTCTTCCATATCGAAGTGGCGGCGTATCCGGAAATGCATCCGCAGTCGGCCGACGCGCACAGCGATTTGGCCAACTTCAAGCGCAAGGTCGACGCCGGCGCGAACGGCGCGATCACGCAGTACTTCTTCAATCCCGACGCCTATTTCCGCTTCGTCGATGACGCGCGCCGCGCCGGCATCGCGGTGCCGATCACGCCGGGAATCATGCCGATCACGCAATACTCGCAGCTGAAGCGTTTCTCGGACATGTGCGGTGCGGAGATCCCGCGCTGGATCGGCAAGCGTCTGGAGGCGTTCCGCGACGACGCCGATGCGATCCGCGAATTCGGCGCCGACGTGGTGGCGCAGCTGTGCGAAAAACTGATCGCCGGCGGCGTGCCCGGGATACACTTCTACACCTTGAACCGCGCCAAAGCCACGCTCGCGATTTGCGAGCGCGTTGGACTGGGATAACCGCCATGCTCGACCAACTTTCCGCCGCCGATTTCGAAACCTTGCCCGAGGGTCGTCTCGCTTTGGTCCATGGCGAGCGGCGCATCTTGCTCGAAGTGGCCGCCATCCGCCCGCTGCCGGCGCGGGCGAGGCGGCCCGTGCCGCCGTTTGCGCTGCTGCTGCGCGACAACGGCGCGCGCAGCTCGCTGCCCCAGGGCACGTTCCGCTACGAACACCCGGTGCACGGCGCGCTCGATCTGTTCACCGTGCCGATCGGCCCGGACAACAAAGGTATGTGCTACGAGGTTATCTTCAATTAAGACGCAGGCGCGGCGTCAGCCCACCGCTGCCGTCGGGGCATGGATAGCGCGGCCGAGAAAATCGTAGACGCCGCGTTGTTCGATCAGGCGAAAGCCGAGGCGCCGGTAGAGCCGCTGCGCGGGGTTGTCCGGTTCCACATGCAGGGAGACGCTGCGGCCTTCCGCATCCGCGATGCTTACCAGCGCGCTCATCAGACGCGTGCCGACGCCTGCGTTGCGACGGGTCTCGATCAGGGCGATGTCCATCACCCGGATCTCGTGCGCGAAGCGGCACAGGTAGAACCGGCCGATCGGCGCGCCGTCTTGCTCGACGACGAGAAATTCGGCGCCGGGATAGTGTTCGTGGTAATGGCTGCTCTGCAGGGCGAACTGCGCGTCGGTGAACTTGCGCTTGCGCTGCTCGGTCCAATCGATCGGCGCCAGTTCCTGCGCGCGCACGCTCGCGTAGAGGCCGCGCAGGAAGTCCAGGTCTTCCTCGCCCTCCGGGTGGAGGTCTAGCCCGGGACAGGCTTGCCGAAGCGCGGCAGCCAGCGACCCGCCGCCCGCCGCACCGGGGCCAGTGCTCAAACGCTTTCCGCCACGCTGAAGGCGAGATAGTTCGGCACGATGCCGAGCGGGCCGGCCAAAGGCCGTGCGAGTTCGCCGGTAAAAGCATAGGTCGCCGGAAGCATGACGTCGTCGGCGATCAACGCATACAAGCCAGGCTGCAAGCGCGGCGTGCGGAATTCGCCGAGCTGGGCTGGTTGCTCCGGCACTCGCGTCAGGCTCACGCGAAAACCCGTGAACGCACCGGCGACCGCGTCGAAACCGACCGCCTTGCTGTTCGCCAGATTCGGCGCGGCGAAATAACGATACAAGTCGTGAGCCGTCCCACCGCCGTCGCCGAACAGGCCCTGCACGAAGGCCGTGGCCGGACCAAACACCGACGCGGGCACGAAACCGTGCAAGGTGACGCGCGTCAGGTCGGGGCCGCTCTTCTGCGCCGCGTTTTCCCACGCGTTGCCGCGCCGTTGCGCGTCGGCCACGGTGCCGTCGCTATCCCGCAAGCGCAGCAGCGCGAAACGCAGCGGGCCGTCTGTGGATGCTTTCGCATGGGCGACGACGCCCGCACCCACGCATGCGCTCGCGCCGACTGCGAGCAGCGGTGTAGTCAAAAATCGTCGTCGGCTGATTGGCATAAAAAACTTTCCCCTGTGAGAAGTCCCCGCTACGTGCGGGGAGGAAATACGCCTTGCAGCGCGATGCAAAAATTGAGCGTGAGGTAAGGCTGCATGTTGTTGTGTGGCTGATCACCTCCGGCGGGAGCCAGGGACTGATCTGCCATGACGACTTGTGCGCTTCCACTGGCCTTGTAGGGCGTAGCGCCGGAACCGATTCGGGTCAGCGAATTACCCTGCGGATCGCTCTTGGTCGAACTGGTCGCCGCGGCCATCAACGCATGCGGATGGCTCGGTATTTCGGATTCCAGCAAACTCACGGTGTCCGATCCGCCGGTCTCGCCCAAATCGTGCAGCGACAAACCTGGACCCTGGCCGGGATGCATCGGCGCGTTGCCCTGCATGTTCGGCAACGCGAAGGTCGATTTGCCGTCGCCGCCGTAGGTCGTGCCGAGCAGCGAAAACAACGCCGTGTTCTGCGACAACGGCAGAATCTGCCCGTCGCAGAACGCCCAGCCCTTCGGCGCAAAATTGAACGGAAAGATGCGGATTTCAGCAACGAACGGATCCATGGGGTTCTCTCCGAATCAGGTCTGCGACGGGAAGATGCCGAACAGCGAGATGATGAAATCCACGCACAAATACGGCTGGAAATTGTCGTGCGGTTGGCTGCCGCCCGTAGACCCGATCGAAGCCGCAGACATGGCTACCGAAGGATTGACGTTGACGTACGGGAAGAATCCGGTCGCCTGCGACAAGAGATTGCTCACCGCGTTCGCATCGGTCGCAGTCGAGGTACTTGCGAGCAGCGGATGGGAATGCGCGGGGATCTGGCTGACGGTGAGCGTCACCGTTTCGACGCCTCCGGTCTCGGCCAGCGTGAAGCCGTTGCCGAAGTGCAACGGAACGCGTCCGCGCAGATCCGGCAGGGCAAACGTGCTCTGCCCGTCACCGCCATAAGTCGTCCCGATCAAGTTGAACAGGGTTTCGTACTCCGAGATCGGCAGCAACTGACCCTCGCAAAACATCCATCCGGCAGGCGCGAAGTTGCCGGCGAACATGCGGATTTCACCTACATACGGCTGTGCCATGTATGCGTCCCCTCTCTCAGGTCTGGCTTGGGAAGATGCCCTGCAGCGCAATGCTGAAGTTCAGCACCAGAAACGGCTGCATGTTGAGATGCGCCTGCGTGCCGCCAACATTCGCCACTGACGCCGGATTCATCGCAACCAGGTTGTTGTCCGGCGCGTGATACAACTGCGTCGGCGAGCCGGCGAGCTGATTGTTGGCCGCGATGATCAGATCGCCGTTGACCGAAGTGGCGTTCAGCGTGTGGGTATGGGTCGGAATTTCACCGATCGTAAGCGTGTGTCCCTGTTCGCCGCCCCTCTCGCCCAGCGTGTGTCCGCTGCCCACGTGGATCGGCACCCGCCCCTGCAGATTGGGCAGGCCGAAGTTGACGCGTCCGTCGCCGCCGTAGGTCGTGCCCAGCAACGAAAACAGCGCCTGATTCTGATTGATCGCCAACAGCTGTCCGTCGCAGAGCGCCCAGCCTTTCGGCGGGAAGCCAAAGCTCATGATCCTGATTTCACTCAAGAACGGTTCCGCCATTTCCCCTCTCCTCTCAAGTGAGGACGGCACCGGCCGGCGCCGTCCTACAGCGATGGTGCGATTACGGGAACGTGCCGCACGATGCGGTGGTGACGGCCGCCCCTTCTTCGTCAAACGACTTGGTCGTTCCCGCCAGCGTGTTGTTCGCATTGATGTATGCCAGCGCACCGCCGCTGCCCTGGATCTTCACGACCGCGCCGGCCGGCGGCCCGGTGCGCTCGGCGAGGTAGACGTCGGCGGCCGCGTTCATGGTTGTCCCGTCGAACACGGTGTTGCCGGTGATCAGTGCGCAGGTCGGCGTGTTTTCATCGGCGAGCAGGAAGAGCGGACCTTCCGGCATGCACGGTACGCCGGCACCGCAGCCGATGCTCTGGTTCGTGCCGCTCGGCTGCGGCACGCTGTTGTTGGTCACCTTGAAGCGCGCGCCGCCGGTGTTCGTCGTGCCGCTGCCGTTCTGGCTGATCAGCATGATCGAGTCGGCGTTCGGCACTTCATTGATCGTGTTGCCGTCGATGGTATAGAAGCCCTGCGTCGTCGTTCCCTGCAGCACGACGCGGATGCCGTCGCCGATCGCGGAGCCGGAGTCCTTCACGCCTGGCGTGCCGATCACGTTGCCGCTGATCTTGCCGGTTATCGTGCCGCCGAAGCCCGCACCGGCACCGGTGAAGGTGTTGATCGCCTGGCTGCGCTGGCCGGTAATGGTCGTGTTGTTGAGCACCTGGAACGTCACGTTCGAGCTCTGCGACTTCGAGATGTCGATACCGATATTGTTGTTGATGAACGAGCTGCTCTGGACCGTGAAGCTGGTCGTGATCGCACCGCCCGAGGACGAGCCGATCGCGGCGGTATCGCCGCCCGAGACTTGCAAGCCGGTCGCGCGCACGCCGGTGAAGGTGCTGCTCTGCACGTTCGCGCTGCCCAACACCGAGGTGCCGCGGATCTGCACCAGCAGGCCGTCGTTGCCGAGCGAACCCGACGGCTGGCAGGGATTGCCGGGGGTGCATTTGAACGTCGAATTGGTCACCGTCAGCGAGGTCATGTTGGTGTTGTTGTTGTCGATGAACACCTGGTTGTGCGGCGCCGAATCGACGGTGTCGTTGGTGAGCGCAACCGCGCTGGTGACATTGACCAGATAGACGCCCTCGTCGGTCGCAGCGCCGGCCGAATCGGTCACGTTGCTGTGATCGAGCGTGAATCCGTTCGCGGCGGTGACGAAAACGCCGTCGGCGCCGCTGTTCTGGATATTCATCCAGGCCAGGCTGATCGGACCGGTCGCGTTCGTCACGATGCCGGACGCAGTAGTGTGCTGGATGGTGCCGCCGGAACCCGCGGCGCCCGTGCCGGTCACGGTAAGGCCGCCCGCACCCGTGCTGGTCAGCGTGATGCCGCTCGCCGGACCGCTCGCCCCGGTGCCCGCCGTGATGCTCTTGAACGTCAGGCCAGTCACATCGATCGTGGTGTTGGCGACGTTAAGCGCCGTGCCGGTCGTTGTCGTGAGCGTACTCGCCCCGTTGGTTGCCGACACCGTGCCGCCGCCGGTCGCAGTGAATGCGGCATTCGCGCCCGTGCTCAGCGTCAGCGCGCCGGTGAACGAGATCGTCGCGCCAGTGTTGGCGTTGAGGAGGATGCCTGTACCGGTGCCGACCCCGCCGTCGCTGATCGTACCCGTGAAAGACTTCGTGCCGCCTGTGGCGTTGGTGACCGAAACCAGCCGACCCGTCGTGTCGCTAATGGTGCCGCCGTAAGTGACTGTGGCGGTGCCGGCATTGATGTTGAAATCGGTGCCGGTCGCATTGCTGATCGTGCTGCCGACGCCGGCCATGAACGTGCCCGCGACGGTGTCGAGCGACACGCCCGTGCTCGTGCTGTTCGTGCTGCTGAGCGTTGCGGGCTGCAGGTTGATAGTCGCAGTCGCGGCACTCACGGCCGGGCCACCGGTCGCGACAAATGTGGCGACTCCCGAGCTGACGGCGACCTGCGTGCCCGTGCCGGCGCCGATGTTCACCACTCCAGTGCCGGACAACGACAGCGCCGCGCCGTTGTCGGCATAGATGTCGAGATCGATGAAAGAGAGATCGCCGCTGACGCTGGTCAGCACCATGCCCGACGCGCCGACGCCGTTGCCGGCGCCGCTCGCGCCGATCACTGTCGAGCCGCCGCTCACCGTCTGGTACGACCCGCCCGGGGTGGCGTCGAACACCATATTGGCGACGCTGATACCCGTGCCGCCAGTCGTGCCGAGGATGACGTTGTTGACGAAAGCCGTGACATAAGCGGTGCCCGCGCTGCGGCTCAGGTCGATGCCGTTGCCGGTTGCGGTAACTATGTTGTTCTGCACGGCGATCTGCTGCGTCGTGCTCGTCGAGCCGAACGCCGCTTTGATGCCGGCAAGGCCCGCGCCGCGCACGTTGTTGTTGCTGACCGTAACGCCGATCGCGTTCGCGCCCGTGGCGGAGATATCGATCGCGTTCGCGTTGGCGCCCGTCGCCTGCACGTCGAGTCCGCGCACCTCGACGTTATTGCGGTTACCCGCGGTCGCTTGGATCGAGACCGCCGGCGTGCTCGCCGCAGTCGACTGGATACGCGGCTGCCCGCTCGCGGCGACCAGCGTGCCGAAGCCGGTCACGTTGAGCGCGATGCCCTGGCCCCAGAGTTTCTGGCCGTCTTTGAGCGCGATCGAGCCCGTGAGCGGTGTCGCGGCGGTATTGCCCTGGAAGACGTAGATGATATCGCCCGTGTTCGTGGTCGCGGCGTTGAACGCGGCGATGCTGTCGAACGCGTTGTTCGACCGGCCGTCGCCGCCGGCCGGGTTGTTGGCGTCAACGACATCGCGGATGTACCACACGCGCTGGCCGACCGTGATCTGCACCGTGCCCGTAGCGATGCCGGGTGTCGGCGTCGCCTGGTCGGTGACCTGGAACGAGAACGTATCGGTGCCGCTGAACCCGGCCGCCGGCACGTAGGTGAACGAGCCGTCCGTGTTGAGCGTGTAGTTGCCACCCTGCGCCGATGCGCCCGACGCCGCGACCACGCTCGGCGGCTGCGGGCCGTCGGTGTCGACCGGCACGGACTTGGTCATCACCCCGCTCGCATCCGTGAGCGAGGCGACGCCAGGCAGCGTCGCGCCGGCCACGTGCAGCTGCGTGTTGCCCGCGGTCGTGTAGGTGATCGTCGAGGTGGTCAGCGTCGGCGCGATGTTCGCGTGAGTGATCGTGATGACGAACGTCTGCGGCGGCGAGGTGTCGACGCCGCCGTTCGCGGTGCCGCCGTTGTCGTGAATCTGCACGGTCACGTTCGCCGTGAGGCTGCCCGCCGTATTCTGCACCGCCGGCGTGTAGGTGAGCACGCCGGTCGACGAAATCGCCGGCTGCACCGAGAACGCCGCGTTGTTGTCGTTGCTGACGATGAAGTTGACCGCCTGGCCGGCTTCGTTCGGCGGACCGGGCGAGATCGCGCTGGCCCAGCCGTTCACGGTCTGCGCGCCGACATTGTCGAGCACGTTCTGGTCCGGGCCCTTGGTGAAGCTCGGCGCGTCGTTGACCGGCGTCACGTTGATGACGAAGGTCTGCGGCGCGGACGTGTCGACGCCGCCGTTCGCCGTGCCGCCGCTGTCTTTGAGGACGAGGGTGATCGTCGCCGTGCCGTTGGCGTCGAGCGCCGGCGTGTAGGTCAGCGTGCCGGTCGGCGACACCGCCGGCGCGACGCTGAACAAGGTCGGATTGTTGTTGCCGGTGACCTGGAAGCTGACGGTCTGCGAGGACTCGTCCGAGGGACCCGCGGAAATCGAGGTCGCCCAGCCCGGCACCGTCTGCGGACCGGCGTCTTCGAGCACGGTCTGATCCGGACCCTTGACGAAGCTCGGCGCATCGTTGACCGCGGTGATCGTGATCACGAAGGTCTGCGGCGCCGAGGTATCGACGCCGCCGTTGGCCGTGCCGCCGTTGTCGTGCAGCGTCACGGTGACGGTGGCGGTGCCGTTGGCGTTCGCCGCCGGCGTGTAGGTCAGCGTGCCGTTCGCCGCGATCGCCGGCTGCGCCGAGAACAGCGCGTTGTTGTCGTTGCTGACGATGAAGTTGAGCGTCTGCGTGTTGCCGTCGTTGTCGCTGATCGACGTCGCCCAGCCGGTCGCCGTTTGCGCACCGGCATCTTCGAGCGCGCTCTGATCGGCGCCTTTCACGAAGCTCGGCGCGTGATTGACGAAGGCGACGTTGATCGCGAAGGTCTGCGTCGCCGACGTGTCGACGCCGCCGTTGGCCGTGCCGCCGTCGTCGTGCAGCTGCACGCTGACCGTCGCCGTGCCCGATTTGCCCGCGGCGAGCGTGTAGGTGAGCGTGCCGTCCGCGGCGATCGCGGGCTGCACCGAGAACAGCGCGTTGTTGTCGTTGCTGACGATGAAGTTGAGCGTCTGCGTACCGCCGTCGCCGTCGCTGATGTCGGTCGCCCAGCCGGTCACCGTATGCGCGCCGCTGTCTTCGAGCACGTTCTGATCGGGCCCGGCGGTGAAGCTCGGCACGTGGTTGATCGCGACCACGCTGATCGTCACGGTAGACGGTGCGGAGGTGCCGTCGGCATTCGTTGCGGTGTAGGTGAAGCTGTCGGGACCCGTATAACCCGAAATCGGCGTATAGGTGATCGAGGTGCCGGTGATCGAAGCGGCGCCGTGGCTCGGTCCGCTCGGCACGGCCACGCTGAGCGGCGCGCCGCCGGTGATGTTGAGCGGAATCGGGAAATTGACCGAATTGAGCGGCACGACCACGCTGACGTCGTGCGTCACCGGCGGATTGGCGAGATTGATGGTGACCATGTAGGCATTGCTGCCGGAGAACGGCGCGCCGGTGCCGGTGCTCGAATCGGTCGCGGTCACGGTGAAATTGAACGTACCGGCCACCGTGGGCACGCCGGAAAGCACGCCCGCCGGGCTCAGGGTGAGGCCGTTCGGCAGCGTGCCGGACGTGACCGCGAACGTGTACGGGCTCGCGCCGCCGCTGGCGGTCACGGTCTGGCTGTACGGAATCGTGGTCGTGCCGGCCGGCAGGCTCGGCGGGGCGACCAGGATCGTGGCCGCGCTGATCGTGATCGACACCGTGGCCGGCGCCGAGGTGCCGCCCGCGTTGGAAGCGGTATAGGTGAACGTGTCGCTGCCGGCGTAGCCCGCGGTCGGCGTGTACGTGATCGAGGTGCCCGTGATCGTCACCGTGCCGTGTGTGGGCAGGGTCGGCGTGGCGACGCTCGCCGGCACACCGCCGGTGATGTTGAGCGTGATCGGATTGTCGGTGCTGTCGTAACCGACCGTGGCACTGACATCGTTCGCGATCGGCGGCTGCGGATTGATCACGACGGTGTAGCTGTTCGTCGCGGTGAAGCCGTGGGCGTCGGTCGCGGTGACGCTGAAGCTGTAGCTGGCGATCGTCGTCGGCGTACCCGAGAGCACACCGCCGCTCGACAGCGACAAGCCGGCCGGCTGCACGCCGCTGGTCACCGCAAAGGTGTACGCCGCGGTGCCGCCGCTCGCGACGAAGGTCTGGGTGTAGGGAATGGCCTGGTTGCCGTTGGGCAATGTCGCCGGCGTGAAGCTGATCGTCGGCGCGCTGATGACGACGCTGTAATTGTTGCTGCCGGTGAAGCCGTTCGCGTCGGTCGCGGTGACGATGAAAGCGTAGGTGCCCGGTGTGGTCGGCGAGCCGGTGAGCGCGCCGCCGCTCGACAGCGACAGGCCCGGCGGCAGCGTGCCCGTGGTCACCGCGAACGTGTACCCCGGCGTGCCGCCGCTTGCGGTGAAGTTCTCGTTGTAGGTGCTGTAGGCCACGGCGTCGGGCAACGTCGTCGGCGTGAACGTGATCGTCGGCGCGGTGATGACGATGCTGTACGCATTGGTGGCGGTGAAGCCGTGCGCGTCGGTGACAGTGATCGTGTTGTTGTACGTGCCCGGTGTCGTCGGCGTACCGGAAATCACGCCGGCGCTCGACAATGCAATGCCCGGCGGCAGACTGCCGCTGGCGAGCGCATAGGTGTACGGCGCCGTGCCGCCGCTCGCGGTGAAGCTTTGGCTGTACGCCGAATAAGCCTCCGCGCCCGGCAGCGTCGTCGGGGTGAAGCTGACCGTCGGTCCGTTCACGATCAGGCTGTAGCTGGCCGTGCCCGTGAAGCCGTGCGCGTCGGTCGCCGTGACGGTGAAGGTGTAGGTGCCCGG
>DAIMZS010000033.1:4502-8189 GCA_036733825.1 Rudaea sp. | reverse complement strand
TCGGTGACGGTGATGCTGAAGTTGTAGGTGCCGCCCGTCGTCGGCGTGCCCGAGAACGAGCCGCCGCTGGACAAGGTGATCCCGGGCGGGATCGTGCCCGAGGCCAACGTATAGGTGTACGGCGCGGTGCCGCCGGTCGCGGTGAACGTCTGTGCCGGGTAGGCCTGGTACGTCGTGTTGTCCGGAAGAGTCGTCGGCGTGAAGCTCAGGCCCGGCGCGTTGACGACCAGCGTGTAGGCGACCGGCGCACTCGTGTACGGACCGGGCGCGGGACTCGAATCGCTCGCGGTAATGCTGAAGTTGAACGTGCCCGACGCGGTCGGCAAACCCGACAGCACGCCCGTCGAGCTGTTCAATCCCAGCCCGGCCGGCAGCGCGCCGGCCGTCAGAGCAAACGTGTGCGCGCCGACGCCGCCGCTGGCGACAAACGTCTGGCTATAGGCCGCATAAGCGGTCGCCGACGGCAGCGCCCCCGCCGCGGGCGAAGTGATCGTGATCGTCGGCGGCGCGATGACGATGCTGTAGGCGTTCGTCGCCGTCGCGCTGGTCGCGTCGGTGATGGTGACCGAGAAATTGAACGTGCCCGCCGCGCTCGGCGTGCCGGACAAGGTGCCGCCGGCGCTCAGCGTCAATCCGGTCGGCGCCGTGCCCGCGGTGACGGCAAACGTGTACGGCGTGCTGCCGCCGCTGCCGGCGAACGCCTGGCTGTAGGCCGTCGCGACCGTGCCGCCCGGCAAGGTCGGCGGGCCAAAGGCGAGCGTCGACGGACTCACCGTGATCGACACCGTCGCCGGCGAGGAGGTGCCGTTCGCGTTCGACGCCGTGTATTGGAAGCTGTCGGCGCCCGCGTAGCCGGTGTTCGGCGTGTAGGTGATCGACGTGCCGATCGCCGTGGCGATACCGTGCGAGGGCGGCGTGCTCACCGCGACCGAGGTCGGGGTGCCGCCGGTGATGTGCAGCGCGATCGGATTGTTCGTGCTGTTGAACGCGACCGTGGCGCTGGCCGGGTGCGATACGGGCTTCGCCCGCGGTACGCCGTTGCCGGTGATATCGATGCGGAAATACAGATTGCCGTTGCTGAACGCGGCGAAGAAGGCGAGTACGTCGACGGACGGATCCGCGCTCGTCGAATCGCCCGCCGGATCGGTGGCGAGCGGCGCGACGCCGGTCCAGTTGAAAATTGCCGCGCCGGCGATACCGCTGAACAAGGCCAGGCCGAGCAGCGCGCGCTTGAGCAGGCGCCGGCGCGCCGCGCGCGAGCCGAACAGCAGCAGGCCCACGCCGAGCAGCAAGGCCGCCGGTATGCCGATGAACGGCGCCGGTATCGTGCCGCCGCCCGGAGGAGCGCCGTTTACCGCCAGCACGATCGGACTGCCGCCGGCCGTTCCGGTCGTATTGAGGAGAACGTCGCTGCCGTCGCTGTCTTGGGCGACCACATATAGATGCACCGAGGTCGCGCCCGGCGCCACCGTCGAAGCGAGCGCCGCGCTGATCTCGATCGCCGCGCCGCCTCCGGTGCCGCCGCCGACCGTTACGTCGGCCGTGCCCGTCGGCGTTGCGGCGCCGAAGCTGCCGCCGGAGCAGCTGCTGTGCGTGACCTGCGCCACCTGCGGCGGCGAGCCGGCGTTGATGGTGGCGGTGATGACCGATTCCGCCCCCGTTACCGTGCCGCCGGGCAGGATTACACTGCACCCGGTCGAGGCATTGTTGTCGGTATCGAGATAAACGGAGTAGGTATACGACTGCGCAAACGCGGACGTCGCCCCGATAAGCGCAAAAAGGGCGAGAAGTCGCCGAACTATATGCATGAGATTCCCCCTGAACCCCTAGCGGCCGTGTGCTCCCTGATCCCGTTAGGCCGCGGACTACGAAATAGTACTCGTTTTCTGCCGTCGAATTTGACCGTTGAGTCACAAATTTCCACATTCGAACATTTCTGAACAGCACAATTTCCGCCAGCCAAGGTAGGTCACCCATGCCGCCACCGTCCCCTGCTCTGCGTTTCCGCCTGCTGCTCGACGCCGAACATGCGCTCGGTCCGGGCAAGGTCGAACTGCTCGAAGCGATCGCCGCGAGCGGGTCCATCTCGGCCGCCGGCCGCACGATGGAAATGAGCTACAAGCGCGCCTGGCAGCTCGCGGACGAGCTCAATCGCAGTTTTGCCCAGCCGCTGATCGCCGCAAACAAAGGCGGCGAACGCGGCGGCGGCGCGACGCTGACCGCGGCCGGCGAAAAGGTCGTGGCCGCCTACCGCAGCATCGAACGCAAGGCCAGGCAGGCCTGCGCCGCGGAGTTGCGCGCCCTGTCGCGGCTGCTCGCCGAATAACCGCGTGCTTCGCACCGGCTGGCACGGCGCGCGGTTTGCGCGGCGTAGGCGGCACGATATAGTCGCAGAGCCATAACGAAGGAGCGCGTCATGTTTCGCCCATTCCGCAGGATTCTCGCGCTGGCCGGCGCGCTGGTTTTCGCCGCCGCGGCGGGCAACGCGCGCGCGGACGACCTCACCGTCTCCGCCGCTGCCAGTCTGACCAACGCGTTCACCGACATCGCCAAGGCCTACGAAGCGAAACATCCCGGGACGCACGTGAACCTCAACTTCGGCGCGTCCGACGTTCTGCTCAAGCAGATCGAGCAAGGCGCACCCGCCGACGTGTTCGCGAGCGCGGACGAGGCGACGATGGACCGCGCCGCCGGCGCCGGCCGCATGGACGCCGCCTCGCGCCGGGACTTCGCCGCGAACACGCTCGTGCTGATCGTGCCCGGCGGCGGCACGGCCCCCGCGCAGCTCGGCGATCTCGCGCAGGCGGCTTATCGGCGCATCGCCGTCGGCAATCCGGACTCGGTGCCCGCCGGCCGCTACACCAAGCAAGCGCTGGTCGAGGCCAAGCTGTGGGATGCTTTGCAGCCCAAGCTCGTGCAGGCGCAGAACGTGCGCCAGGCGCTCGACTACGTCGCGCGCGGCGAGGCCGAAGCCGGCTTCGTCTACGCGACCGACGCCGCATCGCAGGCGCAGAAAGTCAAAGTCGCGCTCACCGTGCCGACGGCCACGCCGGTGCGCTATCCCGTCGCCGCGATCGGCAATTGCAAACAGAAGCCTTCTGCCTGCGAATTCGTGCAGTTTTTGCTCGGGCCGGAAAGCCGCGCGACACTATCGCGCTACGGATTCAGCGCGCCCTGACCGCCCTTGGAATTTCTTTCGCCGCTCTGGCTCACGCTCAAGGTCGCCGCGCTCGCGACTTTGCTCGCGCTCGTCTTCGGCGTGGCCGCGGCGCGCGCGCTCGGGCGGCGCGGCGGTATCGTGCGCGACACGGCGGAATCGCTGCTGACCTTGCCGCTCGTGCTGCCGCCGACCGTGCTCGGCTATTACCTGCTCGTCGTGCTCGGGCGCAACGGCGTCATCGGCGGCTGGCTGCACGGCGCGTTCGGCATCAGCCTCATCTTCACCTGGCAGGGCGCGGTGATCGCCGCGGCGATCGCCGCGTTTCCGCTGATCCTGCGCGCCGCGCGCGCCGCGTTCCGCGAGGTCGATCCACAGCTCGAACGCGCCGCGCGCACCTTGGGATCGAATTCCGCCGCGGTATTCTTCCGCATCAGCCTGCCGCTGGCCTGGCGCGGCATCGGCGCCGGCGCGCTGCTCGCGTTCGCGCGCGCGATGGGCGAGTTCGGCGCGACGCTGATGGTCGCCGG
>DAIMZS010000033.1:1963-4402 GCA_036733825.1 Rudaea sp. | reverse complement strand
CCGGCGCCTTTCGTGCCTTCCGAGGATTCTCCGCGCACGCCGCGCTGAAAGAGCTTCTCCGCGTCCTCCGCCTTGATACCCGGACCGGAATCCTCGACGGTGACGATGCCGCGGCCCGCGCCGACGGTGATGATCACGTCGCCCTTCTGCGTGTACTTGAACGCGTTGCCGATGAGGTTGCCGAGCGCCACCGCAATCACCGACGACGGCGCGACCACTTCGACCGGCTGGTCGACGACGAGATGCACGTCGATCGGCTTGCGCCCGATATGCGAGCGGTACACGTCGATCACCTGCTCGACCACTTTGGCGACGTCGGTCGTCTCGCCATCGTTCGGCGCGCCGCGTTCGCTGCGCGACAACAGCAGCAGCGCGTTGGTGAGTTCGGTCGACTGCTTGGCCGCGCGCTCGATGCGCTTCAGGCGTTCGCGGATCTTGTCATCGATCTTGTCGGAGGCGAGCAGCAGTTCCGTCGTCCCCGAGATCACCGCGAGCGGCGTGCGCAGTTCGTGACTGACGTCGGCGTTGAAGTCGCGGTCGCGCACGACGATGGCGGTGATGCGCTTGGAATAGTCGTCGAACGCGGTCGCCAGCTCGCCGATTTCGTCGTCGGCGAAATGCGGCCCCAGCGGCTCGGGCTTGCCGGTTTGGCGCAGCGTGCGGATGCGCTGGGCCAGCTCGGTGACCGGGCTCATCACGCGGCGCGACAGCCAGCGGCCGATCAGCAGCGACAGCAGCGCGAAAATCAGCACGCTGGTGCCGAGCGCCGTCAGCAGCTGCCGCTCGTTGAGTTTTTGCGAGCTGATGTCGAAACGCAAAAACGCCCAGTAGTCATCGTCCTTGTAGACCGCCAGCTTGTACGGACGAATCTTGCCTTCCGCACCCGGCTCCTGAATTTCGTAGACGCCGGTCGCGTCGTACTGGCGGCGCTCGAAAGGAACGTTGGCGAAGTATTTCGAACTCTTGATGTCGGCGTCGTAGCCGCTGAAATGGAACGGCGCGTTGGGGTCGGGATTCGCGCGTTTGAAGTCGACGAAGCTTTTCACTTCGCGCGCCAGATTGTTGTTGATCAGCTGATCTTCGAGGCGTGCACGCAGATAGATCGACGCGGCGGCAAACAGCGCCGTCAGGCCGAAGCCGAACAGGGCGAACGAAATGATGATGCGGCTGCGCAGCCGCCGGCGGAATTTGGCAGGTTTCATGCGCGCCGAAGGATCGGCGAAGTATCAGCGCAGCGCAAGCGGATGCGGCCGGGAAACGATCAGTTCGTCGCCGCGTCGGGATCGACCATGCGATAACCGATGCCGTGCCGCGTCTGGATCAGCGCCTTTTCAAACGGCTTGTCGATCGCCGCGCGCAGGCCGTGGATGTGCACGCGCAGGGAGTCGCTGTCGGGCAGTTCCTCGCCCCAGACGCGGGTTTCCAGCTCCTGGCGGGTGACTACCGAGGGGCTCGATTCCATGAGGTTCTGCAGCAGCTTCAGCCCGATCGGGTTGAGCTGGATGGTCTTGTCGCCGCGCGTGACGATCAGCGTGTCGAGGTTGTAGGTCAGGTCGGCGACCTGCAGCACGCGGCTTTGGATGCCCTTGCCGCGGCGCGCGAGCACGGACAGGCGCGCCTCGAGTTCCTGCAGCGCGAACGGCTTGACCATGTAGTCGTCGGCGCCCGAATCAAAGCCGGTCAGCTTCTGGTCGAGCGCGTCGCGCGCGGTCAGCATCAGCACCGGGGTTTGCCGGCGCGCTTCCTGGCGCAGCTTGCGGCAGAGTTCGAGACCGTCCATGCCCGGCAGGGTGAGGTCGAGCACGATCGCGTCGAAGTCGTGCGAAATGGCCAGGTGCAGACCGGTCACGCCGTCGCCGGCGAAGTCGACCGTGTGGCCTTTTTCTTCGAGATAGTCGCCGATGTTCGCGGCGATATCGCTATTGTCTTCGATGACAAGAATTCGCATGGTGATAGAGATTACTCGTATGTGGCCGAAAATGCTCGGCCGTTCGAAGTTGGACGGACCCGCGCAGCTCGAAGTTCCTGATATACGGCCATTTCGGGGCCGCAGCAAGAGCGCCGGCGAGAGCGTGCAGGAAGAAGCGAAACGGAAAGCGGCCGGAAGGGTCGCGCGGTGATTTTCGCCATCAGGGACATCGGCTGGAACGAACCCAATAAAAAAGCCCAAGGAGGCGCCATTGGGGGAACGCACCTCGCTTGGGCCTAAAGCTACTGCCCCGATTACCGTAACCTGCCAGTCACCTGACCTTGGGAGTGTCGAGCAAAATTACAGTGGGGCCATCTTAGGTACGCATCGCTTAAATGGACGTTAAGCGAATCTATGGGTTTCGTTAATTTCAGCCGCCGTCCGCACCGGGCCGCCGGCAGATGTGCGAGCCGGTCAATTCGCGGCAGGTATCGGCCGGCGGCGCGCCGCGGGTGAAGGCGAAACTGCGC
>DAIMZS010000033.1:0-1863 GCA_036733825.1 Rudaea sp. | reverse complement strand
AGCGGCAGCGGAGTTTCCTCGTGCGCGGGAGTCGCCGCGACACGCGGTGCAACGACATCCGCCGTTTTGGTCTGCGGCGGGGGCGCGATCGGCGCAGCCTCGCGTTCGACGACGCGCGGCAGCTGCGGAACCGTGAGCGTCGGTTTCGTTTGCAGCGGCAGCAGCGGCGCGCTCGAACGAATATGGAACGTCGCCGCGGTGAGCAGCTCCGCGCTCGTCGCCGAGGCGCGCACGAGCGCGGCGCCGACCGCCCCCGCGGACGGCGCATTCAGACGCAGCACCGCGAGCAGCAAGCCGGCGCAGGCCAGCAGCATCGGCAGAGTGAGGCCGCCGCCACGCGACGACGCGCGTTGCGCGTCGAGCGGATCGACGATGCGCTGCACGCGCGCAAGCAGCACGCCGCCGCCGGCGCCGAGCGCCGGCATCGCCGTGCCGAAACCGCGGCCCGCCTCGCCCTGAATCCATTCTTCGAGATCGGCCAGCGTGCGCGCGTAGGCGAGGCGTTGGCCGCCGCCGACGCTGAGCACGAGATCGTCGCAGCACTGCTCGCGCTGCTGGCGCACGTCCGCGCAGATCCAGTGCACCGCCGGGTGATAGAACAACAGCGTTTCGACGACGACCTGGACGAGGTTGGCGATGTAGTCGAAGCGGCGCACGTGAGCGAGCTCGTGCGCGAGAATCAGTTCGATCTGCGCCGGCGTAAATCCGCTGAGCAAGCTCGCCGGCAAAAGAATGGTCGGCTTGAGCCAGCCGATGAGCGTCGGCGCCGCCACCTGCACGGAGGACAGCAGACGCACCGGGCGCAGAATGCCGAAGCGCTGACTCAGCTCGATCAGGCGCAGCTGCCAATCGCGCGGCAGGGCCGTGGCGGACCGCACGATCCGCGCGAGATGGCGCCAATGCAGGAACGAGCGCAGCGCGATCGCGCAGACGCCCAGCAACCACACGCCGACACCCCAGGGGAGAAAACGTTCGAGGCCGGCCGACGATGCGGCTCCGCCCGGGACGGCATCCGCCGCCGGCGAAAGGGACAAGGAATCCGCCGCCGCGGCGATGACCGATCCCGGCTCGGGCCACAGCCATGCCAACGTCACCAGCGGGCATACGAGCATCGCGAAGATGCAGACCATGCCCAGACGATGCCGCGCCGCGCTGCTTGAACAGCCGCTGCGCGCCAGCAGGTACAGCAGCCCGATCAGCGCTCCCTGCCAGAGAAAATGCAACAGGCTCCAACCGAGCGCATGGACATACGGAACCAGAGTCGCCATCCACGTGCTCATCGCGATTTCTCTCCCGCGTCGATGCGATCCAACAGCTCGCGAATCTGCTTCAATTCCGCCTTCGACGCGCGCGGCGTTTCGCCGAGCGCGTGCAGCACGAGCTGCGAAGGCGAACCGTTGAACAGCCGCGTGACCATTTCGGAAAGGAACCGCTTCTGCGTGCGCTGCTTGCTCACCGCGGCGCGATAGACGTGCGCGCGCTGCGCATCGTCGCGCGCGACCAGTCCTTTCGCATGCATGATCTGCATGAGCTTGAGAATCGTCGTGTAGCCCACGCCGCCGTCACCGTGCAATGCCCTGTGCACATCGCGCACGGTAACGGCGCCGCGATCCCAGAGCACGCGCAGGATGTCGAGCTCGGCATCGGTCGGACGAAGCGGTTTCGCTGGCGGCGAGGACTTCATGCATCAATACTCGAAGACTGATTCGGGCGGTAGATCGTCGCACATCCGCCGCATCTACGATACGCTTCGTGCATGCCCTCGTGCAATGGAGCGAGCTTTCTGTGGTGTCTCAATTTGACATCAGGACCGTTCGCCCTGAGGTATCGAAGGGCGAACTTCACGCCAAGATTGCCGTTCGT
>DAIMZS010000032.1:8668-18961 GCA_036733825.1 Rudaea sp. | reverse complement strand
CTCCCCTCCCTCAAACGTTCGTTCGAGAGCACATTGACGCCTTGGGTCTGAAAGGGAGAACCGCCATGCGCAAGCTCGCCATTGTTGCTCTGTGTGTCGCCGCCGCCGGCTGCGGAAAAGCGCCGCCACCGCCGCCCGGCGAAGCGGACGCCGCGTTCGAGAAGAAGCTGCAGGAACAATTCCTCGACGCCAAGCCAGGCAGCGTCATCGAGATTCCGCCGGGCAAGCATCAACTGCAGCGCGTGCTGACGCTGCGCGCGAACGGGGTGACCATCCGCGGCGCGGGTTCGGACAAGAGCATTCTGTCGTTCCAGAACCAGATTTCCGGCCCCGAAGGCATCCTCGTCTACGCGAACGATTTCACGATCGAGCATCTCGCGATCGAGGACACCAAAGGCGACGGCCTCAAGGTCAATGACGGCGAGAACATCACGGTCCGCGACGTGCGCGTGGAGTGGACCGCCGGTCCGTCGAAGGACAACGGCGCCTACGCGATTTATCCGGTCAAATGCAAAAACGTGTTGATCGAGGATTCGGTTGCGATCGGCTCGCGCGATGCCGGCATCTACGTCGGCCAGTCGCAGGACATCGTCGTGCGCCGCAACCGCGCCGAGAAGAACGTCGCCGGCATCGAGATCGAGAACTCGATCCGCGCCGACGTCTACGAGAACAACGCAACCGGCAATACCGGCGGCATTCTCGTCTTCAACATGCCCGACCTGACCCAGCACGGCGAGCATTCGCGCGTGTTCAAGAACAAAGTCATCGCCAACAATCTCGGCAACTTCGGCGCCAAGGGCACGGCGGTGGCGAGCGTGCCGGCGGGCTCGGGCATCATCATCACCTCGAATCCGAAGGTGGAGATTTTCGACAACGACATCGACGACAACCGCACGGCGAACCTGATCGTCGCCAGCTACTACATCACCAATTTCGCCGACAAGAAGCCGAGCGAGGGCTACGATCCGTACCCGAAATCGATCTACATCCACGACAACCGCTTCTCGGGCGGCGGCGACTCGCCTGACGGACTCGACTGGAAAGCGCTCAAGGTGTCGATGTTCGGTATCAGCGGGCATTTTCCCGACGTGCTGTGGGACGGCTTCGTCGACACCAAGATCCTGGTCAACGGCCAGTATCCCGCCGAGCAGCGCATCTGCGTGAAGAACGGCGATGTCGAAGTGCTCAACGTCGACGGGCCGAACAAGTTCAGCAATCCCAAGGTGTTCAAGGACGAGTTTCATTGCGAGCTGCCGCCGCTCGCCGCGGTCGAGCTGAAGGGCAAGGCGTAAGATGATGCGAGTGTGTCCCTATTGGTCGTCGTTGGAAAAGCGCCCCCTTCCGCCTTCGGCACCTTCCCCCGCTGCGCAGGGGAAGGAAAAGACGAGAGCGGTGCAATTCCGAATCCTTCCCCTGCGAAGCGGGGGAAGGTGGCGGCAGCCGGAAGGGGGCGCTCTTGCCCTCGCTTCCGCACTATTCGCTATCGCCGCTCTGGCAGGCTGCACACGCACATCACAGCCGGTGCACTCATTCGCCGAAGGCAAGCCGGAAAAACTCAGCGATTGGCATGTGGTCGAAGCGCGCGACGGCAAGCTCGTGGCCAACACCGACGTGGTGCCGTACGACTTGAATACCCCGCTGTTCAGCGACTACGCGCACAAATTCCGCACGGTGTGGATGCCGAAAGGGACGTCCGCGAAATACGATGCCGAAGGCGCGTTCGATTTTCCGGTCGGCACGGTGCTGACCAAGACGTTTTTCTATCCGCAGCCGGGTAACGCCGCGGGCGACGCGAAGGCCGTCGCACGCACGTACGATGTCTCGCGCGACTTCGCCAAGAACGCGGGCGCCGA
Organism: Rudaea sp.; assembly: GCA_036733825.1. Taxonomy (GTDB): domain Bacteria; phylum Pseudomonadota; class Gammaproteobacteria; order Xanthomonadales; family Rhodanobacteraceae; genus Rudaea. The sequence continues at coordinate 17,108 of DAIMZS010000032.1, read as the reverse complement.
GGCGCTCGACCTGAGCCACGTCCGCCTGATCGAAACGCGCGTGCTCGTGCGCCGCGAAAAAGGCTGGGAAGCGATCCCGTATGTCTGGAATGCGGCGCAGACCGAAGCGGAGCTCGCGCGCACGGGCGATGCGATTCCGCTCGAACTCGTCGACGACCACGGCGCCCGCGAGGCGTTCACCTACGTCGTGCCGAACGAAAACCAGTGCGCCGGCTGTCACGTGACGAACGTGAAAGCGAAGCAGATCGAACCGCTCGGCCCGCGCGCGCGCCATCTCAACCGCGACTATGCCTATGCGGGCGGCAAAGAAAACCAGCTCGCGCACTGGAGCGCCAAGGGTTATCTCAGCGGCTTGCCGGCCGCGGATGTGCCGCACGACGCCGACTGGCGCGACGCAAACGCGCCGCTCGACGCGCGCGCCCGCGCCTATCTCGATGTCAACTGCAGCCACTGCCACAGCCCGACCGGCCCTGCCAACACCACCGCGCTCGACCTGCGCAGCGCCGCGACCGATCTGCGCCGCCTCGGCGTGTGCAAGCCGCCGGTCGCGGCCGGTCGCGGCACGGGCGACCGCCTGTTCGACATCGTGCCGGGCAAGCCCGACGATTCGATCCTGCTCTATCGCGTCACGTCGAACGAACCCGGTGTGATGATGCCCGAGATGGGACGCAACACCGCTCATAAAGAAGGCGTCGAGCTGATCCGCGAGTGGATCGCCGCGACGTCCGGAAACTGCGACGCCTGAAGTAAAAACCAAACAAGGGAGGCTGCCGTGAGAAAAATCCAAACCACGCGATTGACCCGCCAGGTGCGTCTTGCGCTGTTCGCCGGCGCGACCGCATTGCTCGTCGGCGCCGCGGTGCACGCGGACGAGGCTGCCGACGCGCAATCGCAAACTTCCGCTGCACAACCGGGGGAATCCGCCAAAACCGACAGCGCCGCGGCGCAGCTCGGCAACGTCACCGTCACCGCACAGAGCCGCACGCAGCAGGTGCAAGAAGTGCCGATCGCGATGCAGGTGATCACCGCGACGACGATCGACAAGCTCGCCGCGACCGACTTGTCGAAGATGGACATGTACGTGCCCGGCCTGTCGGTCAACGGCGACCAGCCGACGCAGCCGGACTTCAGCCTGCGCGGCATCGGCACCGGCGACTTCGGCATCGGCACCGACGCGCCGGTCGGCGTGTACGAGAACGGCGTCTACCAGGGCAAGACCGGCGGCGCGCTGCTGATGTTCAACGACATCGATCGCGTCGAGGTGCTCAAGGGACCGCAGGGCACGCTGTTCGGACGCAACAGCGCAGCCGGCGCGATCTCGGTGACGACCGCCACGCCGAACGACCAGTTTGAAGCCAACGCGCGCGTGCGTCTCGGCAACTACGGCCTGCGCTACGGCGACGGCGTGTTCAACACGCCGCTCGGCGAGAACGTCGCCTTCCGCCTGAGCTTCGTCGACAACCAGAGCCACGGCTGGCTGCGCGACGCCGACACGGGCCAGCATTTCTACAAGGACGACGACTGGGCCACGCGCATGCAGCTGCATTGGAATGCGCCCGGCGACACGGCCGTCAATCTCGCCTGGGAACACGAGCGGCTCAAGCAGCCGCCGCGCGCGACGATCGGCGTCTCGCCGGTGCCTGCCTATCCCGAGCTGCCGTCGATCACGCCCGACTACTCGACCTTCATCGATCCGCGCAACGCCCCGCTCTACAACGAAGCGACCGGCGCGCGCGAATCGCGCAGCTACGATTCCTTCGTGCTGCGCGTCGAGCACGCGCTGCCGTTCGGCGACTTCACTTCGCTGACGTCGTTCCAGCGCTATCACACTTATAACCGCGAAGCGCAGGAAGGCACCGACCGCATCGACCTCTATTTCGACGACGCCAACATCGAGCGCCACAAGACCTGGTCGCAGGAGTTCAAGCTCGCCGGCAAGACCGACCTCGCCGACTGGGTCGCCGGCGCGAGCTGGTATCGCGACGACGGCCGCCAGACCAGCCAGATCAACTTCCTGACCAACAGCATCGACACCCTGCTCAACAACCTCGGCATCGCGCCGGGCGGGTTGTACGGCCCGCTGACGCAAGGGCTGCAGGCCGCGGGTTTCCAATATTCCCTGCTCGGCGATCCGTGGCAGGAGAACATGAACAATCGCAATATCGCCACGGCCAGCGCGGTGTATGGCGACGTGATCTGGCACTTGAACGATCGTCTCAATCTGACGACCGGCGTGCGTTTCACCCGCGACGAGCGCGATTTCAGCTGGTACACGCCGCTGCGCGTCGCCCCCGAGCTCGACACGACGCTGGCGAACCTGCAGTCGCTCGGCCTGCTTGATGCGCTCGGCGTGCCGATCCAGACCTTTCAGCAGAACATCTACTTCACCACGCCGCAGACGCTCGAGCATCCCGTCGGCCTGAACCGCAGCTGGAACGACACCAGCCCGCGCGTCGTCCTCGACTACAAACTGACGCCCGACGTGATGCTCTACGCCTCCGCGGCCAAGGGCTACCAGGCCGGCGGCTTCAACGCGCTCGAAGTCGGCACGGTCTACAAACCGCAGACGGTGCGCAGCTACGAAGCCGGCGTCAAGAGCTGGTTCGCCGATTACAAGCTGCTGTTCAACGCCTCGGTATACTATTATAAATATTCCAACCTACCCAACCTGACTCTGGTGTCGAACGGCGGCGGCAACGGCGATCTGCCGCAGTACCAGATCCTGCCGAGCGACCAGGAAGCCAAGGGCCTGGAATTTGAAGCGCGCTGGCAGGCGACCGACGATCTGCGCCTCAACGCCGCCGCCGCGTACATCGACCAGACCTACAGCAATTACAAGACCTCGACCGGCCTCGACCTTTCCGGCCAGCCCACCGGCGTGCCGCAATGGTCAGGCACGGTCGGCGCCGATTACTTCGTGCGCAACGTCGCCGGCGGCGATCTCGACTTCACCCTGCAAGGGGCGTACGTCGGCAAGACGCGCTGCAATGCCGATTCGGCGCTGCAGGGCTCGTGCATCACCACGCTGCCGTTCAAGATCGGCGGCAGCCACACGCGCGCGGATTTCCGCGTCGGCTGGTCCTCGCCGGCCACGCCGTGGAGCGTCGCCCTGTTCGTCAACAACGTGTTCGACAAACAGTACGTCACCGGCCTCAACAACATCGTCACCAATGTGCTCGGGGTGACCAGCGCGGGCATCACCGCGCCGCGCATGTGGGGGGTGGAGGCGGCTGTCCGCTTCTGAACGCGAAGCTTGAATCCGTTCGGGCTGAGCGTAGTGCCGCAGGCACCAAGTCGAAACTTCGCTATTTCGGCACTTCAACTCCGCCGCTTCGCGGCTACGCTCAGTGCGAACGGCAAAACTTCACCTGTGTAGCAATAGTGCGATGAGCATGACTTTCTGCCCAGACGAATCTTGCCGCGTATAGGTATGCTCCTTGGATTGTCCACGCCGTCCGGGGGTTAGCATGCCGCATCGCCTTGCTCGTACTTTGATTCTCATCGCGGCGGGCGCCGCCGCGGGCGATGGCTTCGCCGCCGGCATCTACGACCGCGACCCGCAGCAGGCCGTCGACCAGGCTTATACCGACAAAATCGCGCAGTACACGACGGGGCCGCAGTTCAATTCGCCGCTGACGAATTATTTGCCCGCGTCGAGCACCGTGCCGACGCCGGCCAAGGTGCTCGGCGATGTCTCCGGCGCGCCGAACATGCTGCCGTACACCAAGGACGTGGTGCGCTACTTCGACCTGCTCGCCGCCTCCACGCCGCGCGTGAAGGTATTCCGTATCGGCAAAAGTGAAGAAGGCCGCGAGATGATCGCGGTCGCCGTCGCCGACGAAACGCTGCTCGCCAACCTCAAGGACAACGACGCGCGCCTGGCCCAGCTCGCCGACCCGCGCACGATCGGCCTCGACGACGCCAAGGCCGACGCGCTCGTCGCGCAGACGACGCCGGTCTACTACATCACCGGCACGATCCATTCGCCCGAAACCGGTTCGCCCACCGCGCTGATGGAGCTCGCCTATCGCCTCGCCGTCGACGATGCGGCCTACATCAAGAAAATCCGCTCGAAGGTGATCACGCTGATCACGCCGGTGGTCGAGACCGATGGCCGCGACCGCATGGTCGACCTCTACAACTGGCATCGCGCCAATCCCGGCAAGACGCCGCCGCCGCTGATGTACTGGGGCCATTACGTCGCGCACGACAACAATCGCGATGCGATGGGGCTCACGCTCAATCTGTCGCGCAATGTGCTCGACACGTATCTGGGCTGGCACGCGCAGGTGCTGCACGATCTGCACGAATCGGTGCCGTTCCTCTACGACAACACGGTCGGCGATGGGCCGTACAACGCCTGGGTCGATCCGATCCTCGTCGGCGAATGGCAGCAGATCGGCTGGAGCAACGTGCAGGAGATGACCAAGTTCGGCATGCCCGGCGTGTTCACCCACGGCGATTTCGACACCTGGAGCCCGGGCTATCTGATGTTCATGGCGGCGATGCACAACGGCATCAGCCGCCTCTACGAAACCTTCGGCAATTCCGGTGCGGACACGGTCGAGCGCGTGCTCGATCCGTCCGAATACGCGCGCACTTGGTACCGGCCCAATCCGCCGCTGCCGAAGGTGCTCTGGTCGCAGCGCAACAACAACAATTATCAGCAGAGCGCGCTGCTGAGCACGCTCAACTATTTCGCCGACAACGATAAAACCTTCCTGCGCAATTTCTATCTCAAGAGCAAGCGTTCGATCGAGAAGCCGAGCGCGGCCGGCCCGGCCGCTTACGTGCTGTCCGCCGACGACGTGCATCGCGATGCGCAACGCCAGTTGCTGCGCGTGCTCCAGCTGCAGCACGCCGAGATCAGCCGCGCGACTGCGTCGTTCACCGTGCAAGTGCCGGCCCCGCCCGCCGACGAGAGTAAGGACGAAGCGAAAAAAGACGAGTCATCGTCGAAGGACACGAAGCCGAAAACCATCGCGCGAACCTTCCCCGCCGGAAGCTATATCGTGCGCATGGATCAGCCCTACTCGCGCATCGCCGACACGCTGCTCGACCGCCAATACTGGTCGCCCGACGATCCGCAGAAGCATCCTTACGACGATACGGCATGGGCGCTCGGCGACATGTTCGGCAGCGAAGTCGTGCGCGTCACCGACAACGCCGTGCTCAAGGCGCCGATGGAAACGCTGCGCGAGCCCGTGCCCGCGCGCGGCGGCGTGCAAGGCAGCGGCAATGTCTATTTTGTCGAGAACCACGCCGACACGGCGCTGATGACGTTGCGCTATGCGCTCAAGGGCGCCGACATCGCCGTCGCGGAAAAATCGTTCGATGCCGCCGGCCGCCATTTCGGCGCGGGCACGTGGATCGTGCGCAAAGCGGACAATGCCTTCTCCAAGAAGCTGAGCGAGCTCGGCCTCGACTCCTGGGCCGTCGCCGCGGCGCCTGACGTGGCCACGCACAAAATCGGCGCGCCGCGCGTCGCGCTGATGCACACGTGGCTGTCGACGCAGACCGAGGGCTGGTGGCGCCAGGCGCTCGACAAGCTCGGCGTGCCTTACGACTACATTTCGACGCAGACGGTGTCGCGCAGCGACAATCTGCGCGGCAAATACGACGTGATCCTGTTCGCCCCGATCGGCGCCGACAACTCGCAGCTCGTGCTCAACGGTCTGCCGCTGTGGGGCAACGCGATGCCATGGAAGAAGACGGCGCTGACGCCGAACATGGGCATCGACGAAACCGACGACATCCGCCCCGGCCTCGGTGCGTCGGGTCTCGCCCATCTGCAGCGCTTCGTCGAACAGGGCGGCCTGCTGCTCGCTGCGGGCGACGCGGCGAAGTTCGCGATCGATGTCGGCCTCGCGCCCGGCGTGTCGGTCGCGCCGGCGAAAGATCTCAAGGTCGTCGGCAGCATTCTGCAAGGCGTGACGGTCGACGAAACGCATCCGGTCACGTACGGCTATGCGAAAGAATTCGCGATGTACAGTCCCGACGGCCTCTCGTTCAAACTCAGCAACCTGCTCACCGGCGACGACGGCCTGCCGACCGCGAAGGACTTCAAGCGTCCGACCGGCCGCGGCGGCCCGCACGACACCGACGAGCCCGAAGCGCGCAGCGCAGTCGCCGCCGCCGAGCTTCCTGCACCGAAACCTTGGGAAGCCACGCCGCTCAACATCGACCAGGCGCGGCCGAATCCGTTTTTCCCGCACACCGTCATCCCCGAAGACCAGCGGCCGCAAGCCGTCGTCCGTTTCGGCGATGCCGACGATTTGCTGATCGCCGGGCTGTTGCAAGGCGGAGGCTCGCTTGCCGAACATGCGGCGGTCGTCGACGCGCACTATGGCCGCGGACATGTCGTTCTATTCGCAACGAACCCGATCTGGCGCGGCCAGACGATCGGCACCTACGGCCTTGTGTTCAATGCGATCTTGAACTACGACAAGCTGTAACCGCGGCGCTACGTCCACGCGGCCGCGTGCGTACGCTCGAGCAGCAGCGGCGACGGCAGCGTGCAGTCCGGATGCATCCGGTTGAGGCCATGGATGGCACCGGCAAGGCCGGTCATCAGGCCCGGCGTGAACGCGGAACGCGTTCTGCCGCTGACGATGCCGCGATGCTCTTCGATCGAGGAAACGATCTGCGCCGACGACTCGGCCAGATCGTCGTTGGGCATATCAGGATCGAGCGCGGCGGCGCGCATCTGCAATTCCCACAGCGAGAAATCGCCGTGGCAAAGCGTATGGCTGATGCCCCACTTGCCACGCGACGCGGCGACGGCGCGGCGCAGCATGTGCAACTGCTTCGGATCCCGCGTGCGCGCATACAGATCGGCCGCGGCGAGGCCGATGCCGACACTGCCGTTGCACCAGGTGTCGTGGACGGCGTCGAGATCTTTGTAGCGCTGATCGATCCAGTTGCTGCGGGCCGGGTCGAATAACGAGTCCTGGAACGAGAACGCGCCGTGGGCAAACGCGTGCCAACGTGCCCGGTCCGCTTCGGTGCCGGCCCGAGTGAGCGCGAGGCGGGCCAGCGCCCAGCCGATGCCGACCGCGCCGTGGGAAAACCCGCCGACCGGTTCCTCGAACGCTCCCGCCCAACGTGCGCCGCGTTCGTCGACCACGGCCGTGGCCGCGAGACGCTGCGCCGCGCGCGCCGCCAGGGCGAGCCAGCGTTCATCGCCCGTGGCTTCGGCCAATCCGATCAACGGCACGATCACGCCCGCGGAGCCGTCGATGAGATCGAAACGTGTATCGCGGTCGAAGCCCTCGCGCTCCAGCGCAGCCGCGGCGGCGAGCGCATGCTCGATCAGCGCCGGACGTTGCAGCAAATCGCGCAACGTCAGCCACGTCCAGATTCGCGCGCCGTAGCCGGAGAAGGCGCCGAGCTCGCGGGTCGCGTCCGTCGCCTCGAACGCGAACAGCGCGCGCAACGCGCCGTCGAGGGCTGCATCCGCGTCGGCGATGGCGTCTGCGCGACCACAGCCGATCTCGTGCCGATAGCCCGCGAGCGCCACGGCCACGCCGCCGAGGCCGAAGTAAAGATCTCCCTGCAACGGTTGAATCAACCAGCCGCGGCTCGTGGTCTCCGGCGTGATCCAGGTCAGCGAACCGTCCTCGCCCGGCACGGCGAGCTTGAGCAGGCGCTCGAACAACGAGACCGCCAGCTTTCGCCGGCGCGTTTCGAGCTGTGCGGCGTGCGGCTGGCGCGCGCGGCAGAGGCGAAGATCGGCGCTGTCGTCGGACAGATGGCCGCGTGTATTGAGTTCGATGGCGACCAGCGCGCTGCGGATGGTCAGCTCTTCCAGATCGATGCGCATCGCACGCCAGCCGGCAAGCGTGGCGTCGATGCGCGAGCGCGACAACGGCGCGACGAAAACCGGCACGTCGCCGTAAAGCAAGGCTTGAATCTCGGCATCGATCTCCTGCGGCGTCGAAGAGGCGATCGGCGACACCTTGGCGTTGCTCAGGAACAGTTGCCGCGCCCGCTCGATCGCTTTCGCTTCGTTGTGGAGCGACGCCGGATGCCATAGCATGCGGGCGATCTCCATGTAGATTTGCGTCGGCAGGCGGATATCGCGGATCGCACAGCCTTCGAAGCGGGCGAGCAACGGTTCGAGTTCACCGCGCGAATCGAGCCGGCGAAGCATTTCCGATGCGGCGAGAAATCCTTCGCTGATCTGGTCCCAGTAAGCCTCCACCTTCGGTTGCGGGCTGGGATGATTCTGTGCGCGGCCGACCTCGACCTCGACCATCTTCAGGCGCGCGCCGGTCGTGCCGGCGCCGTCGATGATCGGCATTTCCACTTTCGGCTGCTGATCCGGAAGCGCGCCGGCCGCGGACATGTCTATGCCCTCGAAACCCGAACCCGAACCGCGGAACGGCACGATGCCGGTGCGCACGACCGAATTGGAAATCAGCGCCTGCGCGGCGTCGTA
>DAIMZS010000032.1:0-8568 GCA_036733825.1 Rudaea sp. | reverse complement strand
GGCGCACGGCCAAAAAATTGCGCCAGAAGCGCGCGGTCCGCGACGAAGCGCGTCGTCAGCGACTCGAGCGCCGCGCGTTGCTGGTCGAGCGTGCGCTGCAAGCGGCGGCGCAGCGGCGGATAGCGGCGGTCCAGATGCTCATCGAACTCGGGCTGCAGTGCACGTTCGACGAATCGGGCGAATGCGTCTTCCTCTTGCGCAGCGGCGAGTTCTCCGGCCCGTTTGGAGGCATGCAGCTCCAGCAGCAATACCCGGCTGAGTTTGAGCCGCGCGCTGAACAGCAAAGCCTCGTCGGAGGCGTCGCGGATCAGCGCGGCTTCGCCCGCGTCGAGTCCGGAAAGTTGAGCGAGGTGCGCTTCGAACGCGCGGCGTGCGCCGGCGACGAAACGTTCGATGATGGGAGCAAAGGGATCGGAAGTGGGGGTTTCGATCGCCATCGGTGCCGAATCCTGGCTTCCGCTGAGAGGTGCCTCATTGGGAAACCGACGCGCAGTCTCCACGGAGCTGCGCGCCGGTGCGAAGACAAAATTTCAGCAGCAGGCGCAACCGCGCGCGCAGGACTGAGTCGTCTTCAACGTGGTGATGACATTGGCTCCCTCGGCCGGGCGCGCCATCGTCTCTACGATCGAGTTGTCGATGTAAAGCGGACCCGCCGGGTTGTCCACGCCGCCGACGCTATCCTGGCCCTCAAGCCAGCCAGTAACGATGTCGTCATTCTGTTGCATAGCTTTACTCCTCAGAGAATGGGGAACGAAAAATTCGGTTCCAGCCTTTTGCGAAGAGCGAGTATCCAAGCCGGTTCCGAACATTGGCTTTCGCATGCGCGGCGTCATCCCCATCATTGTCGACTCCCTTGCGAAATGCATGGCTGATCGCGCCGCGCGCGGTACACTGCGCTTTTCGGCCTATGAGCGTCAACCCGGAATCATGGTGCGTGAATCGCTTCAACTTTCACGAGGCGGCATCGTTCGACTCCGTCACATCCGCTGTCAACACATACTCTACTTCTGCGTCACCGCATTGCACTGCACCTCCACTTTGGCGCCGAGCGCAAGGCCGCCGGTGGCGTAGGCCATGCGCGCCGGAAAATGTTTGGTGAAATAGCCTTTGTAGACTTCGTTGAACGCCGGCCAGTCGGCGATGTCGGCAAGTGCAACCGTGCATTGCACGACGTGATCGAACGAGGAGCCATGCCGGGCGAGGTTCGCGCCGATGTTGTCCATGGTCTGCTTCGCCTCGGCCTTGACGCCGCCGGCGACGAGCTTGCCGCTCGCGTCGACGCCGATGTCGCCCGAGAGATAAAGCATGTCGCCGACACGCACCGCTTCGGAAAACGGATAGCTCGGCTGACCCGGTGCGGTCTTGCGCGCGAAAAATTCCGGTTCGGCGGCAACGGCGCTCGTGCCAATCCATACTGATACGGCCATTGCCGTGAGTCTCATCGCGTTCGAAAACATCATCGTCAGGCTCCCCATACGTCGTTCAGCAAGCGGGCGAAATTGCCGCCAAGGATTTTCGCAATGCGCGCATCGGAATGCTTGCGCTCGGAAAGCAGCTCGGCGATGCGCGCGAAGCGGTCAGCGCGGTTCAGGTCGGGAATGAAGGTGTAGACGTTCGGATCCTCGCCCGGCGCGGAGATGCCGCGCTTGCGCCGGTCGGCGATCTCGTCGGCGAATTTCTTCTTGAATTCGGGCGTGACGGCGACCGGCGAGATCACCCCGTCGGTGCCGATGCCGACGTGGTCTTCGCCGCAGACGTCGATCGCATGCTCCAGATGCACGATCAGATCGGCCGCCATCGGCTGGCCCTGGCTGCGCAGGAACGGCATCAGATAGATGCCGACGTAGCCGCCCTTGTCGGCGACCGCTTTCAATTCCTCGTCGGTCTTGTTGCGCGGATACGGCGCGATCGAAGCGCAGCCGGTGTGGGTGATGGCGATCGGCGTCTTCGACACGGCGGCGGCGTCCAGCGTGGTGCGCTGGCCGGCGTGCGAGAGATCGACCAAGGCCTTGCGTTCGTTGAGCTTGCCGACGAGCCGGCGGCCGAAGTCTGACAAACCGGCGTTGGCTTTCTCCAGACAGCCATCGCCGACGAGATTGCGCTTGTTGTAGGTGAGCTGGTAGATGCGCACGCCGAGGTCCCAGAACGTGTCGAGACGGTCGAGGTTCTCGCCGAACGGCGCCGCGTCCTGGAAGCCGTAGATCAGGCCGAGACGGCCGCTGCGCTTGGCCTCGGCGAGGTCGGCGCCGCGGCGAATTTGCATCAGCGCCTCGGGATGCGCGGCAATCTGCCCGTTCCAATAAGCGATTTCGCGCACCGAATCCTCGTAGTTGCGTGCGTAATTGCCGACGCTCGCGCCGTTGACGGTGAGGTTGACCGCGGTCAGGCCGGAGGCCTTCGCGTCCTTGAGCGCGGCCGCATCGAGCGGCGCGTAAGGCTCGGCGTCGTAGAGACCCGGACCGCCGAGCGAATCGATGACCGTGGCCTGCTCGTACCCGGCCCATGCGGGCTTGGACGCCGCGGCGGCGGCGAACGATCGTGCCGCCGGCAGCGGCAGCAGCGCGGCCGCGCCGGCACCGGCGGCCAGGGACAGGAAACCACGACGAGGCAACACCGGATTCATACGCATTACTCCGCGGGAGGACGCCGGATTGTGCGCCGCCGGGCCGGCCGATTGCCAGCAAATCGCCCGCGGTCGAACAGCCCCGAGCCACGGCGACAGCGGCATTTGCGATCCATTTCCCGTATCCTATGGCATTGACCTTCAACTGATTTCTCCAGGAGTTTGCCCCAGTGGATAGACGTCACTTCGTCCTCGGTTCGATCGCCGCGGTTGCCGCAGCCCCGCTCGCCGGAATCGCGCGTGCCAGCATTTCCGGCGCGGAAAACAAGGTGCCGGTCCCGTTCACCTGGGATGCGAAAGTGCCGATCGACAATCGCGAGGAATTCGTCGCCTGGGCGGTGAAGAATCGCGGCGAGGATCCGAAATTCCTGGCCCAACGCTGGAACCGCATGTACGCGATGGTGCAGAACAAGGATTTGACCGACGAGCGCAACAAGCGCGCGTTCCTGCTCACGCCGCGCGAGGATTTCTGCCGCCCGGTCAACCGCGCGCACGCTTACGAAAGCGCCTTCCTCGACATCGGCTACGGCGTGACGATCTCCGGCCCGCACGCGGTCGGCCGCATGACCCAGGTGCTGAACGTGCAGACCGGCGAAAAAGTGCTTGAGATCGGCACGGGCTCGGGCTACCAGTCGGCGTTCCTCTCGCACCTGACCGACAAGTGCTACAGCATCGAGATCATCAAGCCACTGGCCGAGCGCACGCGCAGCGTCTACGACGAACTGATTGCCGACGGCTACAACGAGTTCAAGGCGATCACGAGCAAGCAGGCCGACGGCTACTACGGCTGGGAAGAGAACGGCCCGTTCGACAAGATCGTCGTCACCTGCGGCATCGACCACATCCCGCCGCCGCTGCTCAAGCAGCTCAAGCCGAACGGCGTCATGGTGATTCCGGTCGGCCCGCCGGGCGCGCAGCGCGTGCTCAAGGTGGTCAAGCACCAGGCCGAGGACGGCAGCATCACCGTGTCGCGCAGCGACATCTTCAACAAAGTCGTGCCGTTCGTGCCGTTCACCAAGCTGGTCGACGGCGAGATCAAGGGCGCACATAACGGCGACGCCAAAGACACCAAGTAATTTTTTGCTCGTCATTCCGGCGAAAGCCGGAATCCAGTGTCTTTGATTTTTGGATACGCCTCAGAGGCGCTGGATCCCGCTTTCGCCGGGATGACGATCAAAAGCAGATACCGCCAACTCAATGACCGCATCTCACATTTCTACGCCGACCGCGCAACCCCGGTCGGCTTTTCTTTTTTACCTCGCCGTCGCCCTGATCGCCGGCAGCGTCATCGCGCTGCAGATTTCGATCATGCGCATCTTCAGCGTCGGCTCGTGGGCGCACTTCGGCTCGATGGTCGTGAGCCTCGCGATGATGGGCTTCGGCCTCACCAGTGTCGTCATGTGCGCAGCGAACAACTGGTTCGACAAGCACTGGCAAGGCGTCGCCAACGTCTCGCTGCTCGCCTTCGGCCCGTTGATCGTCGCGGCGAACCTGATCGCGCAGCAGATTCCGTTCAACGCGATCTTCCTGATCTCCGATCCGGTGCAGAAGTGGAAGTTGTTCGGCAACTTCGTGCTCTATTTGACCCCGTTCCTCGCCGGCGCGTTCTTCTTGGGCGCGGTGTTCCTGCGCATGAAGGAGACGTTCGGCCGCGTCTACTTCGCCGACCTTGTCGGCGCGGGCGCTGGCGGGCTGCTGCTGCTCGGGTGCCTGTATTTGTTCCGTCCGGAAAATCTCGTCGTCGTGCCGCTGGTGATGTGGTTCGCGGCGGGCATCGTTTGGTTTACGGCGCAGTCGAAACGCTCCGGCTCGCTGGCTGCGCTGTTCGTGCTTGGCGCGCTTTGCCTCGCGGGGCATTTCTGGCTGCCGCAGCAGTTGGCGATTCCGAAGCTCGCCGTGTCCGACTACAAGGGCGTGTCCTACGCGCACAAATTTCCGGATAACCAGCGCGTCTACGAGAACGCCTCGCCGTTCGGCTATCTCGAGGTCTACTCGAGTTCGTACCTGCACTTCGCGCCCGGCCTGTCCGACAACGCCGCGTTCAACCTGCCCGAGATGCCGGCAAACGCGTATCTGGGCATGTACATCGACAGCGAAGGCCCGTTCGGCGTGATGCGCAAGCTCAGCGATGCGGAGAGCGCCTATTTCCGCTATCTGCCGATGGACTATCCCTACGTCATCAAGCAGAACCCGAACACCTTCGTCGTGCAGTTCGGCGGCGGCATCTCCACGCGCGTTGCGCTGCACAACTCCAAGCACGTGACCGTGGCCGAGGGCAATCCGGAAATCCTCAACGCCTTCCGCAACGACAAGGGCCTGCGCGATTTCTCCGGCGACATCCTCAACGATCCCAAGCTCGACGTCATCGACTACGACGGACGCCTGTATCTCGCCAACACCGACAAACGCTACGACGTGATCGACCTCTCGCTTGCCGACTCGGCCGGCCTGTCGAGCCCGGGCGGATTCGCGATCGTCGAAAAATATGCCTACACGCGCGAGGCGATGCGCGCCTACATGCGCGCGCTCGCCGACGGCGGCGTGCTCTCGGTGACGCTGTGGAACAAGGAAGAGCCGCCGAAATCCGTGCTCAAGCTCTACGCGACGATGGTCGCCGCGGCGCGCGATCTCGATCCGCAAGGGGACGTTTCGAAGGATTTCTACGCCGCCGCCAGCTATCTCTCGACCGCGACCGTGCTGTACAAGCGCGGCGGTTTCAGCGCCGACGACATCGAGAAACTGCACGCGCACACGCACGCGATGAGCTTCGACGAGCTGACCTATCCGGGCTACGAGTTCGACACGAAGCAGATTGCGGATAGCTTGAAATCGTATCGCGAAAGCATCTTCGGCGAAGACGAAGCGGCGAAATCCGCCGCCGCGGCCGGCGTCGCCAGCGGCGGTGAGAAGCCGAAGGCGAGCACCGAGATCACGCCGGCCGCGGAGCCGACCACGGCCCCGCAGGCCGATCCGACCGCGCCGGCCGCCGATCCCACAGGGCCTGCGGCGGATCCGACCGGGCCCGACGCCAGCGCTTCATCACCCGATGCCGCGCCGGCGCCCGTGCCCGCCACGGTGATGGGCCAGCTCGCCTGGCACTCGCTGCTGCACGGCAACGGCACTGATCTCGCGAGCTACGTGTTCGACGCGCGCCCACTGACCAACAACCGCCCCTACTTCGCCGCCTACGTGAAGCCGGGCGATCTCTCGCGCACGACCGACCGTCTGGAAATCTTCCAGGACGAATGGGGCTATCTCCTGCTTTGGGCCACGCTCGGCATCGCCGCGATCGCCGCGCTCGTGCTCGTCGCGATTCCGGTTCTCGTCGGCTGGCGCACGATCTTCTCGCGTACGCCGGGCCAGTTGCGCGTGATCGCGTACTTCGCCTGCCTGGGCTTGGGCTACATCATGGTCGAAGTGGCGCTGATCGCGAAGTTCGTGCTGCCGCTCGGCAATCCGACCGTGTCCGCGTCGATTCTGATCACCGGCATGCTCGTGTTCTCCGGCCTCGGCAGCCTGACCTCCGAGCGCTTCATGGAACGCGCACGCACGACGATGCCGATCATCTTCGTCGCGATCGGCGTGCTGTTGATCACTTACGGCTTTCTCATCGATCCGATCCTCGACGCGATCGGCCGCCTGCCTTATGCGCTGCGTCTGGTCTGCTGCTTCCTGCTGATCGCGCCGCCGGCGTTCCTGATGGGCTTTCCGATGTCGACCGCGATGACCTGGCTCGGCCGCCTCGGCAAGAACGCGATGTTCCTCTGGGCCTGGGGCATCAACGGTTCGTTCTCGGTGATCGGCGCGGCGCTGGTGCCGATCATCGCGACCTCGTTCGGCCTCGCCACCGTATTGCAGATCAGCGGCCTCGCCTACCTGATCGCGGCGCCGGCGTTTTTTGCTATCTTTTTGCCGGTGCGCGGTACGCGCAGAGCAGCGGCAGCGTGAATGAATCGAGGTGAGCGAGAGAAAAGACACTGGATTCCGGCTTTCGCCGGAATGACGGCTTTTTTGCTTTCGCTCGCATTCACAACACCCGCCGCTTTTGCCTCGCCGGCCGGCACCGCTGCGTCCGCAAAAATTTCCAAGCAGCCTGCCGCGCCGAAAATTCCGATCGCCCCGCTCAAGGCGCCCATCACCGCCTTCGTCCCGTTCGACTACGCACCGTTCCCGTTCCGCGGCCTCATCCCCGATTCGGGCAAGAAATTTCTCGACAAGGTCGACGGCAGCCGCAAGGGCCACGTCTCGCCGCGCGACAATTCGGTGCATTGGGAAGACGAAACCTTCAGCGACAACCGCGTGCTGCTGTACCTGCCGCAGGGTTTCGATATCCGCAAACCGGCGCTGATCGTCGTGTTCTTTCACGGCAACGGCGCGACGCTGTCGCGCGACGTGCTCGACCGCCAGCAGGTCGCCGCGCAGCTCGCCGCGGCCAATCTCAACGCCGTGCTCGTCGCGCCGCAGTTCGCCGTCGACGCGGCGGATTCGAGCGCCGGACGCTTCTGGCAGCGCGGTGTGTTCAAGAAATTCGTCGAAGAAGCCGCGCGCAAGCTCGCGATGCAGTATCACGACCGGCGCGTCGAAGGCGCGTTCACGCCGTCGAAAGTGGTGCTCGTCGCCTACTCGGGCGGCTACCTGCCCGCGGCCTGGTCGCTCGCCGTCGGCCAGATCGGCTCGCGGCTGCAGGGCGTGATTCTGCTCGATGCGCTGTACGGCCACATCGACAAGTTCGCCGCGTGGATCGAGCGCACACGCGGATCGACGTTCTTCTTCAGCACCTACACCGAATCCACGCGCGAAGAGAACGGCGCGCTCAAGTCCGAACTCGACGAGGCGAACCTGCGCTATGCGACCGCGCCGCCGAAAGTTCTGCGCCCGGGCACGATCGCGTTCGTCGACAGCGGGTTCGACTACACCAAGCACCAGGATTTCGTCACCGAGGCATGGACGCAAAATCCGCTGGCGTGGTTGTTCTCGCGCATTCACGGCTATCCGAAAGCCAAGCAAGTCGCGGCGAAAACCGCGCGCAAGCCGACGTAGTTCTGCCGACGTCGCGTGCGCCGATTCAGGACCATTGCCGACGGCCTTGCCCAAGGCAGCGACAATTTTCTGTTGCTGCGCTTCCTCGCCGCCGCGGCGGTGATCTACGGCCATTCGCCGAGCCTCGGCGGAGGCGGACCGCCCGATCTGTTCCTGCGCCTGAACTGGGGCCGCTACTCGGGCCAGATCGCCGTCGACCTGTTTTTCGTGATCAGCGGATTCCTCGTCTGCGCCAGTTGGCTGCGGCGCGGGCAGTTGACCGATTTCCTGCGCGCCCGCGCGCTGCGCATCGTGCCCGCGTACGCGGTCTGCATTCTTATGTGCGCGTTCGCGATCGGGCCGATGTTCACCACACTGCCGTGGCGCGAGTACTTTTCGAGCCCGCAAACGTGGGACTACGTACTGTCTAACCTGCATTTCGGCCCCCGCCTGGTCTGGTCGCTGCCTGGCGTGTTCGCCGATCATCCGGTGAGCATCGTCAACGGCTCGATCTGGACGCTGCCGATCGAGGTGTTGATGTACCTCTGCGTCGCCGTGCTCGGCGTCTTTGGCATTCTCGCGCGACGGGCGTGGTTGACGATCGTGCTCGCGGCCGGATTCGTTGTCGCCGCCGTATGGGTGGAGCCGAGCGTGAGCACGACGATAGCGGAATATCTGCGCATGGCCGCGCTGTTTGCGCTCGGCGGACTCGTCTACGTCTGGCGCGCGCGCATTCCGAACAGCGGCGTCGTGCTGTTCGTCCTCGCGGCGCTGGCTTGGGCAGCACGCGACACGGCGGCGTACGCGTATCTGTTCGCCCTCGCCGAAACCGCGTTCGTGTTCTGGTTCGCCTACGGCCTCGGCGGCGCGCAGTCACGGCTGCGCGGATTCAATCGCGTCGGCGACTATTCTTACGGGCTATATCT
>DAIMZS010000031.1:16742-18968 GCA_036733825.1 Rudaea sp. | reverse complement strand
GCGACTGGGCGGCGAAGGGCACCCTGCTGCTCGGCGTGAAGGCGGTGATCGCGGAGAGCTTCGAGCGTATCCATCGCTCCAATCTCGTCGGCATGGGCGTGCTGCCGCTGCAGTTCAGCGACGGCCAGAACGCGCAGACGCTGGGGCTCAGCGGCGAGGAAGTGTTCGAAATCGGCGGCCTGCAGGACGGCGCGGCGCGGGAAATCACCGTCATCGCCCGCAGCAGCGCCGGCGAGAAGAAGTTCCAGGTCAAGGTGCTGCTGCTGACGCCGAAGGAAGTCGAGTACTACCGCCACGGCGGCATCCTGCCGTTCGTGTTGCGCCAGCTCGCGACCAGCTCGAAGGCCGCGTAACGCCACGCCCGCCTGCCTGCGTACGCCGGCGCGGCGATACAGCTCGGCCAAACAGCAAACGCCCGGCCCAGTCCGGGCGTTTGCGTTTCCGGACGCCGGCGCATCGCGCTGCGCCGCGGCTTGCCGACCTCGCCGCCGCATGCTCAAATCACCTCAAACAAGCGTTTGCGTGGGGTACGCGGCGCGGTACTTGAGAACACAGGAGGGAATAAATGACCACGAGCCACGACCGTCCCTGGCTGGCGAACTATCCAGCCGGCGTCCCCGCGGACATCGACGTGAACAAATACCAGTCGATTACCGAGGTGCTCGAGGTTTCCTGCGAGAAATACCGCCACAAGCCCGCCTACATGAACATGGGCAAGGCGCTGAGCTATGACGAGGTCGACAAGCTCAGCACGCAGTTCGCTTCCTACCTGATCAACGACCTGAAATTGAAGAAAGGCGACCGCGTCGCGATCATGCTGCCGAACGTGCTGCAGTATCCGATCGCCGCGTTCGGCATCCTTCGCGCGGGCCTGACCGTCGTCAACACCAATCCGCTGTACACCGCACGCGAGCTCAAGCATCAGTTGAACGACTCTGGCGCGAGCGCGATCGTCGTGCTCGACAATTTCGCCGCAACGCTGGCCGAAGTGCTGCCGCAGGCGCCTTCGGTCAAACACGTCGTCACCACCGCGATCGGCGACATGCTCGGTTTTCCGAAATCGCTGATCACCAATCTCGTCGTGCGCCACGTCAAGAAAATGGTGCCGAAATACCGCATCGACCACGAGGTGCGCTTCAACGACGCGCTCACCCTCGGCAGCATGAGCACGCTGCCGAAGATCGAGATCGGCCACGAAGACATCGCTTTCCTGCAGTACACCGGCGGCACCACCGGCGTCGCCAAGGGCGCGATGCTCACGCACAAGAACATGGTCGCGAACATGCTGCAGGCGTCGGCGTGGCTCGGCACCAACCTGCGCGAGTCCCAGGAAATCGTGGTCACCGCGATTCCGCTGTACCACATCTTCGCGCTCAACGCGAACTGCCTGGTGTTCCTGCAGATCGGCGGCGCCAGCCTGTTGATCACCAATCCGCGCGACATGCCCGGATTCGTCAAGGAACTGTCGAAAGTGAAGTTCAGCGTGATTACCGGCGTCAACACGCTGTTCAACGGCCTGCTCAACACGCCGGGCTTCGATCAGCTCGACTTCTCCAACATGCGCCTGACTCTCGGCGGCGGCATGGCCGTGCAGCGCACAGTTGCCGAAAAATGGAAAAAGGTGACAAAGTGTACTTTGGTCGAGGCGTACGGCCTCACCGAAACCTCGCCTGCCGCCTGCATCAACCCGCTCGACCTGGCCGAGTACAACGGCTCGATCGGCATGCCGATCCCGTCCACCGACGTGTGCATCCAGAACGACGACGGCAAGATTCTCGGTGTCGGCGAGGTGGGCGAACTGTGCGTGCAGGGTCCGCAAGTCATGCGCGGCTACTGGCAGCGCCCCGAGGAAACGGCCAAAGTCATCACGCCGGATGGCTGGCTGCACACCGGCGACATCGCGAAGATGGACGAAAAAGGCTACTTCTACATCGTCGACCGCAAGAAGGACATGATCCTCGTCTCCGGCTTCAACGTGTATCCGAACGAAATCGAAGACGTGGTCGCCGCCTGCCCCGGCGTGCTCGAATGCGCGGCGATCGGCATACCCGACGAAAAATCCGGCGAAGCGGTCAAGGTCGTCATCGTCAAGAAGGATCCGAACCTCACCGCCGAAACGGTGAAGGAATACTGCCGCCACAATCTGACCGGCTACAAGCTGCCGAAGGTGATCGAGTTCCGCGATTCGCTGCCGAAAACCAACGTCGGCAAAATCCTGCGCCGCGA
>DAIMZS010000031.1:9876-16642 GCA_036733825.1 Rudaea sp. | reverse complement strand
CGCGTCTTCACGCGCGTCGCCGGCAGCAGCAAACGCTCGATGCCGGAAGGCTCGATCGGTTGCGAGTAGAGGAAGCCCTGCCCCTCCATGCATCCGGAGCGCAATAAAAAGTCGTGCTGCGCTTCGGTTTCGATGCCCTCGGCGATCGTGCGCAGCCCCAAGCTTTTGCCGATCGCCAACATCGCCTGGATGATCGCCACGTCGTTCGCGTTGGCCGGAATGCCGGTGACGAAGAGACGGTCGATCTTGAGCCAGGTGACCGCCGGCAGCTTGAGATAGACCAGCGAGGAATAGCCGGTGCCGAAATCGTCGATCGCCACGCTGACGCCGAGCTCGTGCAGGCGGTGCATGATGCGGTCGGTGTCCTCGCCCAGGCGCAACACCGAACTCTCGGTGATCTCGAGCACGATCCGCGACGGCGACACGCGGGTTTCCATCAACGCCCGGCTCAGCGCCTCGACGAAGGCCTGGTGACCGAACCAGTTCGCCGACACATTCAACGCCATGCGGATCGGCGGCATGCCGATGCGGTCCCATTCGGCGAGCTGCAACAGCACCGTCTGCATCACCCACTGGTCGATCTGGCGCACGACGCCCAGGTCTTCGGCGATCGGCACGAACTCGGACGGCGTAATCATGCCGCGCACCGGATGCTGCCAGCGCAACAGCGCCTCGACCGCGACGATGCGTCCGCTGCGCATCTCCACGCTCGGCTGGTAGAGGATATGCAGTTCGTCGCGGGTCAGCGCCTGGCGCAGTTCGGCGGCCAACTGCAGGCGCGAGCGCGCTTTCGCGTGCATCAGCGGCGTGTAGAAACGCACGCAGTTGCGCTCTTCGGTCTTCGCCGCATACATCGCGGCGTCGGCATTGGCGACCAGCGTCGCCGCATCGAGCGCGTCGAGCGGATAACCGGCGATGCCGATGCTCGCGCTGATCGCGATTTCGTGGTCGTCGATGCGGTAAGGCTCGGACAGAGACGCAAGCAAGCGGTTCGCCAGACCCATCGCGTCTTCGCGCAGGCTCAGGCCGCTCATCAGCACGGTGAACTCGTCGCCGCCGATGCGGCCGGCGATGTCGAGCGGCGAAAGCTGCTTGGCGATGCGCGCGGCGGCCGTCGCCAGCAGGCGGTCGCCGATGGCGTGGCTGTAGCTGTCGTTGACGATCTTGAACGCGTCGAGATCGATGAAGAGCACCGACACGGCCTCGCGTGTCTGCTCTGCCGCGGCGATCGCGCGGTTGCAGTGCTCTTCGAACTGCACGCGATTGATCAACCCGGTCAGCGCGTCGTGCCGGGCCAGATATTCGAGCTGCAGCCGGTCCGATTTCGACACGGTGATGTCGGCGATGACCGCGACATAGCGCTGCACCCGTCCCTGCGCATCGCGGATGACGCTGATGCTCAGCCGTTCGTCGTACATGCTGCCGTCGCGCCGGCGCGCGCGCACTTCGCCGAGCCAGGAGCCGGTCGCGGCGATCTGTTCCCATATCGACGGCGGCAACAGGCCGCCGTGCGGCAGCACGCGCATGTCGTCGATGCGCCGGTTGGTCAACTCCTCCGCGCGGAAGCCGGTCAGCGCCGTGTGCGCGGCGTTGACCGCGATCACGCGCCGGTGCGCATCGGCGATGATGACGCCCTCGGCGACGGAGGCGAACGCCTCGGCGGCGATGCGGCGCTCCTGCTCGAGCGCGAGACGTTCGGAGATGTCGCGGATGATCGCCTGGCGCACCACGCTGTTCTCGCCCCAGTGCGTGAAACTCCACTGCATTTCGACCGGCCGCGCGGAGCCGTCGACCGAATGCAGTTCGCCGGTCGCGGCGGTCCGCGTCTGCGAGGAGCCCTCGCCTTCGACCAGATCGGCAAAACGTTTGCCGACCAGTTCTTTCGATTCGCGGCCGATCCATTCGGCGGCCGTGCGGTTGGCGTCGAGAACCAGGCCGTTGTTCTCATCGACCATGACGATCGCGTCCGGCGCGCTGTCGAACAGCACGCGGTAGCGCTCCTCGGTACCGCGGATCTTCGCCATCGTCCGCCGTGCCATGCGCAGCCAAATCAGCGACGCCACCGCCGCGACCATGAACACACAGCAGAACAGCAGCCGCGCCGCCCAGATCGTGCCGCGGGCGATCGACATGGAAAACAATTCGGCTCGCGGCTGAATGTAGTAGTTCAGCACCGAGATGCGCGCGATTTTTTCCGACAGGCGGTTTTCGTTCCATCCCGGCGAATGGCGCTCGCGCCGCAACTCCTGGGCGATCGTGCCCAATTCGTCGATCGCCTCATCGGTGGATCGCCAGGCCTTGAGCGCCTGTTCCACGAACGGCGCCTGCGTCAGGTAGCGGAACACGAAGATCACCACGGGAATCGCATCGCGCATCGCATTGTCGTGGCTGAGCGCCTGCACCACGGCGTCGTAGTCGTAATTCTCCTTGAGCGCCTCGTCGCGCGCGAAGCGGTCGTAGCCCAACAAGGCGAAGTTGCGGTCGAAACTGGCCAGCGCCACGGGATCGCCGTGGACCGCGTAGGCCTGGATATCCACCACGATCTGCTTCTGTGCCTTCGACCAGATGCTTTCGCCGTTGAGAAACGCTGCAAGCGCGAGTTGCACTTGCAGCACTCCCCACATGAGGCCCAGCAACAGGCCGACGAGCCCCAGCAGCCCCCATACCAGCGGCATGAGTTTGCGGATAAGCGCATGCTCGGATGTCGAACGTTTTCCTTGCATAAACATCATCATACGCCGTTCCGGGATCGCGAAGTGTTGCTTACGCCGCAGCTTCGTTCGCGGCATCCGCGATGTAATGCGAAGCGGTGACGCAGCGGTCGGCCAGGATGCGCATGCCGACATAGCTGCGGCGGATGCACTCGCGCAGATGCGCGATCTGATGGCTCACCGGGTTGGTGCCGACCAAGGTGCAGACGATCTCCAGCGCTTCCCACGGATGCTCGTCGTCGTAGGCGGCGTGCAGCTTCAGCCAGCGCAGGCTGGGCGTATCGGGCATGCTTTTGCGATAGGTCTCGCTATCATAGACGAGCTGCGACCACT
Source organism: Rudaea sp. (assembly GCA_036733825.1). Taxonomy (GTDB): domain Bacteria; phylum Pseudomonadota; class Gammaproteobacteria; order Xanthomonadales; family Rhodanobacteraceae; genus Rudaea. The sequence goes on along the minus strand of DAIMZS010000031.1, from coordinate 13,598 downwards.
CTCCCGTCGCACCCTCGACCGCATAGTTCGTCGCCGCGATGCCGGCGGCGAGCGTATCGCGCGAGCTGACTTCCTCGCACCAGTTGGCGAGCGCCATCGCGTCCGCCGGCACCCAGCCGTCGAGCACCCGTTCGCGCGGCACGCCTGCGCCGTCGGCCCAGTCGAGCCAATATTCGGCGTGGTTCTGTTCGACACGGATATTGCGCACCAGCCAGCGCCGGGCCATGTTGTCGCCGTCGCTGCGGCCGTAGCGGGTCTTCATCAGGCTCGCCGCCATGTAACCGGGGAAGCGCTCGATCACCGGCCAGATGCCGACCATGAAGTTCGCGGTGGACTCGGCGCTCAGCTGCGCCTCGCGCATCATGGCGAACAATTCGTGCTGGACCACCTCTCGCTTGGCGCCGTCGCATGCGGCAACCATGTCCTGCGCCCACGTGGGATAGCTGTTCAACTCATTGATCGGGCCAGTACGCTCAAAACGACTATTCATATTAGTTCTCCTCGGAATCAAAAAAGGGGCAGCCCGGTGGGCGACTCCGAAATTTCTCACCGAGCAGTCGCCGACTCCTTGTCGGCGCGCCATTTCATCCTCGCTGACGGAGGGGGGCCGGCAGCGTCGCTCGTGTTCGTGCGCTCGAGCGTGCGCGAGCATCATACGCCTAGCCAAAGGCTTCAGCGTTGGAAAAAGCAAAATGTATACCGTGTCTCAAAAATGCTACAGGTCGCGCGCGATGCGGAAACCGACCTGGGCGTTGCGCGCATCGCCGGGCAGGTTCGTGCGGAACGCCGAGCGCGCCTGGTCCGGAGCGCTGCCCCAGGACGCACCGCGCACCACGCGGCGCTCGCAACCCGGATTGACCCAGGCACGGCTGTCGGAAGGCGCGCGCAGGTAGTTGTCGTGCCAGCAGTCCTCGACCCAGTCGGCCACGTTGCCGTCGATGTCGCGCAGGCCGAACGGATTGTCCGGGAACTTGCCGACCGGGGCCGGCCCCCAGTAGCCGTCGTTGTAGCGCGGGAACGCGTTCGTCCAGCGCCGCTGCGTGGGCGACTTGTCGCCGTCGCCGGTCAGATTGGCGAGCTTCGAGGTCGGGTTGCCGTCGCCCCACCAGTAGCGCGTTGTCGTGCCGGCGCGCAGCGCGTATTCGTATTCGGCCTCGCTCGGCAGGCGGTAGCGCTTGCCCGTGCGCGCCGACAGCCACTGCGCGTAGGCCTTCGCATCGTTCCACGACACATGGACGACGGGCAGGCTGTCGGCCGCGGTCGCCCCGCTGTAATCGTTGCGCCAGGTAATTCCACGGCGCTCGATCGTGCGTCCGGAATCTTCGTCGTAGATCGTCGAGCTGCCCAGCTTCTCCGCGTCGGTCTGATATTTTGCGTCGTCGACGAACGCACGGAATTCGCCGACGCTGATTTCGTCGCGGCCAAGCGCGAAGCCGAGCGCAATCTTGACCTCGTGCTGCGGCTCCTCGGTGCTGCGATGGCCGGGCTCCTGCGCCGGCGAACCCATCGTGAAGCTGCCGATCGGCACGACGACGAGCGCCGGGGCCTTGCCGTTGCGGTCGACGAACGCATCGCCGATGACCTGGCCGGGCTTGTAGCTCGCATACAGCCGCGCATTGCGCAGACGCTCGTTGAACGCGTCGACGCCGCCCACGTCGGGGCTCAGCCCGAGCGCGCGCTGCGCGAGCAACTGGGCCAAGTCCGCATTGCCCGCGTCGAGCGCCGAGTTGGCCTGCGCCATCACCGCGGTGGCGCGCTGCTCGCGAATGCCCTGAATCTGGCTGCGCGTATCGAGCAGCTGCTGCGAGCCGGGGCGGATCGAAGAAGCGCCGCGCAAGGCTTCCTCCGCTCCGCCGTAGTCGTCCTGCGCCGCCGCGGCGAGTGCGCGGTCGAGATAGGTGCGCTCGATCTGCGCAAGCCCTTGGTCGGCGAGCTTGTTGTCCGGATCGATCTTCACCACCTGGCGATATACCGCCAGCGCATCGTTTTGGTTCTTCGTCGCCTCGGCCGCGTCCTTCGTCTCGCGATGCAGGAGTTCGGCGGCGCGGGTCAGCAGCGGCGTGGTCTGGCGCAGCTTCTTCAGCCGCGTCTGCAAGTCGTCGATGTGCTCGTCGTCGAGCGCCTCGTCGCGCAGTACGGCGATCAGGCGCGCGGATTCGTCCTCGTCGCCGCGGTCGAGCGCGTCCGCGGTCTGTCCCAGGATCGTCTCGTGCACCTTCTCCACGCCGGCTTTCGCCGGAGCGCTGCGGTTGTCGGCGTCGAGCACTTGCCGATACATGGCCAGAGCGCTGTCCTTGGTGCCGATCAGCCTGCCCTTGGCGAAGGCGTCGTCGGCCTTCTTCAACAGCGCGGCGATCGCCTTCGGCGGCGGCGGCGGTGGCGGCGCGAGGCTGACCGGCGGCCCCCACGGCACGATGTCGGCACCCGCTGACGCCGTAGTCTTGCCGCCTTCGGTCGCGCTTTGCGTCTGCGCCGTCAACGCGGGCGGGCCGGCAGTGCGTTCCTGCGTCGCCGATTGCGGCAAGGACACCGACCCCACACCGCCCGGAAAGAACCGATACAACAAGGCGAACAACAGCAGCGCAATGCCGGCGGCGCCGCCGAGCGCGGTTTGCTTGTTGACGACGTCGCTACCGGGCATTGTGAATTGGGTCGGGAAACTCGGCTGACTTTCTTGTCACGGAACCTTAGGCTATGCGCTCGTGTGCCGCAACCCGACGAAGGCGACCGGATACACTGCCTTCATCTTTCCGTTCGACCTCCATCCGCAACCAAGGTTTCCCGATGCACCAATGGATCGATAGCGCCGCCGCACTCGACGCATGGATCAGCAAGCATTCCGCCGCCACCGTCGTCGCTCTCGATACCGAGTTCATGCGCACCAACACCTTCGCGCCGATCCTCGCCCTCGTGCAGGTGAAAATCGGCGAGGAAGTCGCGTTGCTCGACTCGCCGCGGCTCGACGGCCACGCCGCGTTGGCCGCCGTTCTAGCCGATCCGGCCACGCTCTGCGTCATGCACAGCGCGAGCGAAGACCTCGAAGCCCTCGCCGGCATCCTGCCCGCCGGCCCCGCGCGCCTGTTCGACACGCAGATCGCCGCGGCGATGGCCGGGCTCGGCTTCGGCCTGTCCTACCAGAAGCTCGTCGCCCACGTGTTCGGCGTGGAATTGCCCAAATCGGAAACGCGTTCGGACTGGCTGCAACGCCCGCTCAGCGCCGCGCAACTCGATTACGCCGCCCAGGACGTGGTCTGGCTGCCGCAGATCCAGGCGCGCCTGGCCGACGCGCTCGCTTCCCTCGGCCGCAGCGACTGGCTGGTCGAGGACTGCCGGCGCATGGTCGACCGCGTGCGCCGCGTCGAGCCCGATCCGCAGCCGCAGCGCGCCTTCCGCAGCGCGAGCGATTGGCCGCGGCACAATCAGATCCTGCTGCGCCGTCTGCTGCTTTGGCGCGAATCGGCGGCGCGGCGTTATGACAAACCGCGCTCCTGGCTGCTCGACGATGCGCACGCGCTCGGCCTCGCCGAGCGGCCGCCGGCGGAGGCCAACGAATTGTTCGAACGGACCAAGGGCCTGCGCGCCCTGCGCAGCGCCCAGCGCGCCGAAGTGCTAACGCTGCTGCAGGCGCCGCTCAGCGGCGATGACGACGCTACGGTGCCGATTCCGCCGCCGTTCAACGGCAGCGAAAAACGCGCGCTCACCGCGATGAAAGAGGCCGTCGC